>JANXWY010000273.1 GCA_025350905.1 Verrucomicrobiota bacterium | reverse complement strand
AACAAGCGGTGGGCTGTCGCCTTTTTGACAGACTGGGCAAGAAAGTGGTGCTGACCCAGGCGGGCGAACAGTTGTTGCATCACGCGCAAAAAATA
The DNA here is from genome assembly GCA_025350905.1 of Verrucomicrobiota bacterium. Lineage (GTDB taxonomy): Bacteria > Verrucomicrobiota > Verrucomicrobiia > Limisphaerales > JADLHS01 > JADLHS01. The sequence goes on along the minus strand of JANXWY010000273.1, from coordinate 11,412 downwards.
TTGAGCGAGATGGAAACCGCGCGCGGCTCGCTCGGCAAATTGGGCAAGTGGGGCCGCGGCCGGCTCCGGCTGGGCGCGAGCACCACGGCTTGTCAGCACATCATTCCGCCGGTATTGCGCGAGTTCAAAGAGAGTTTTCCCGAACACGCCATCAGCCTCGAGCCGGGGGACACCCGCGGAATGGTGGGCGCGTTGTTGGCGCATCGAATTGACCTCGCGCTGTCGCTCGAACCCCAGAACGAACCGCAACTGGAATTTCATCCGCTGTTCACCGACGAGCTGGCCTTCATTGTCGGTGCGCAACATCCTTGGGCGCTGGCCGGCCGCGTCGAGCGCGCGGAAATCCCTCGGCAAAACTACATTCTCTACAGCAAGAGCAGTGTGACCTTCCGCCTGGTCGAGGAATATTTCCGCCGGGAAGGCATGGTGCTGAACGGCGTGATCGAAGTCGGCAGCATGGAAGCGACGAAGGAACTGGTGAAGCTCGGCCTGGGGGTGAGCGTGCTGGCGCCGTGGATCGCGCGCAAGGAATTGGAAGAGCAGTCGTTGGTATCCCTGTCGCTGGGCCGGCGCAAGCTCCAGCGCAACTGGGGCATCCTGCACTGGCGCGGGAAGCGCCTGCCGCTGGCGGAGGAAACCTTTATCGGCCTGTGCGAAACGGCTACCGCATCCTTGAACGGGCAAACCAACCAACGGAAGGAGTAATTATTTTCAATGCGGATTCCGAGTTGGCCCGGCAGATTGGCGTCAAGATCGCGAGGTGGTCAGTGAAAGCGACCAGGATTCTTCGGCGAACCAAATTACTGCCGGCACGGACGTTTTCAGCCAGTTGCCGCGTGATCACAGCCTTCCGTGACGCATGTTGTGGAACCGGTACGCGGTGGCCTCGGTCGGCGGCACCATCGTGGTTCAGCGCCAGCTTGCGGCCAGCGCGACGGGCTCACTTCGCCACCGGACGCAGCACCAGATTCCGATAATCCACGCCGGCGTGATCGCCCTGGAGGTAGATCGGCCCGGCATGGAATTCATCCGCCGTAAGGGCCCCGCCGGTGATGCCCAGCACCGGTTGGTTATTGATGATCTGCTTGCCATTGAGGACGACCGTCACATGCCGGTCGACGAGGGTGATGTCCAAGGTTTGCCATTCGCCGGCGGGTTTCTCGGCGCTCTCGGACGGCGTGATGCGGCTGTAAACCGCGCCCATGTTGTGGGGATCCAGCCCCTTGCCGAAAGTATCGGCCACCTGCACCTCGTACAGGCCTTTCAGGTAGACGCCGCTGTTGCCATCTTTGGGCACGCGAACTTCGAGGGTGAGGTTGAAGTCTTCAAACTCGCGCTCGGTGCGCAGGTTGCCGTAGTTCTTGTGCGGCTGACCTTCCGTCTGCACGGGCCGGTTGCTCAGGAGGCCGGCTTGCGCGCTCCATCCGTTCACCGCGCCGGGTTCTACGAGCTTCCAACCCGTGAGGTCGGTGCCATTGAAGAGGCGCACCGCTTCGCCAAATTTTACTTTTGTGAGATCCGGCGCGGGCGGCGGCGGAATGCGTTGACCCGTGAATTCCTCGCGCTCCACCCCGCGGCCGTCCGGACGCGGCCGGATGACGATGATCTTGAGCTGATCGCCTTGGACCTGCGCCATGAAGCGATCAGTAAAGTGATGGGTGCGCGTGACCTTACCCTGGTCATCTTTTCGCAGCACTTCGTGCACTTGGGTGAACACCAACGTTTGGTCGTTGAGGATCACACTGTCGAGCGGCGTCACGCTGCCCGCGCGCCAGAGCATGGTCGCATCGAGGTAATCCTTTTCCTGGGTAACGCCAAGCCAGCCGGGATAGCCGCCCGGCAGAGTCAAAGCCCAGCTGCCGAGGAACGGATTGTCCGCGGCGGATGCGAAGTTACCGCCCAGCACCAGCAAGCTGGTCACAACGGCGAGGTAGGGGCGAATAAGTTTTTTCATAATTTTTGGGCGAAGGCACTGGCGCGATGCTTTTTCCTGCAATTGGCTCCCGGATTAAATTGTAAACTGGTGTGCTGGTTTTGTAACAGGTTCTGGGTTCTCTGGCTATCTTCGATTTTGAGAGCTTCGATTTTGGGATTGCCACCCTTGAAGCACCTGGCCGGGTTTCACGGGTAGGCGCTGATTTGTATTCGAGGTGGTAGGGAATTGAACGCTTCCCGGCTCGACGTCGGCGCACCGTCCGATAATCTTCGCCCGGATGCAAATGCGAACCAGCTCGTTCATACCGTGAGATTACTTTGAAATCCTGATGAATCATTCCACCACGCCATTCACTGCCAACGGCCGCAAGTACCACCCGCCCGCCCGGCCCCTCGCCGTCCTCTGCATTGATGGCTGCGCGGATGAATATATTTCCGTCTCCATCGCCGCCGGGAAAATGCCCAACACCGAAGCCATGGTGAAGCACGGCTATCGTGGGATGGTCCGCGGCGCGCTGCCTTCGTTCACCAATGTCAACAACTCGGCCATCGTCACCGGCATGCCGCCGGCGGTCACCGGGATCTGCGGCAATTTTTTCCTCAATCCCGAAACCGGCCAGGAAGTGATGATGAACGGACCGGAGTTTCGTCGTTGCGGCACGCTGCTCACCGCGGCCGCCGACGCCGGCCGCAAAGTCGCTTTCATCACCGCCAAGGAAAAACTGCGCACCGTCCTCGGCGATGGCATCGTGGAACGCGGCGGCATCGTGTTCTCGTCGGAGAAAGTGGACGAAGCGAAGCTCGCGACGCACGGCGTCGAGCAGGCGGAATCCATCATCGGCAAGCCGCGTCCGGAAATTTATTCCGGCGAGGCATCCGTTTATGTCCTCGAAACCGGTGCGGCACTGGTGGAGCAAGGCCGGGCGGACTTTCTCTATCTCTCGCTCACCGATTTCATGCAGCACAAGTATGCGCCCGAAGCTCGCGAAAGCCTCGCGTTCCATGCCCGCTTGGACCAACAAATCGGCCGCCTGCTCGCCGCGGGCTGCATTGTAGCCGCCACCGCGGATCACGGCATGAACGCCAAGAACAAGGCCGATGGATCGCCGAACGTCATCTACGTGGAATCTCTCCTCAACCAACATTTCGGAACCGGCCTGCGCGTAATTTGTCCGATCACCGATCCCTACGTCATCCATCACGGCGCGCTTGGCTCGCTCGTCATGGTGCATCTGGAGGACCCGGCGCAGACTGCTGAGATCGGCGACTTCCTGCTGCGGCAAACCGGCATTACGGAGGTTTACAATCGGGAACTCGCCGCACTGAAATTGGAACTCGCGCCCGATCGCATCGGTGACTTGACGGTGTTGTGCGGTCGCGATTTTGTCGTGGGCAAAACACCCGCGCACCACGACCTCAGCGTGCTTAAAGGCGGTCTCCGCTCTCATGGCGGACGCTACGAGGAAATGGTCCCCATACTTCTCTCCGAACCGCTCAATGCCGAATACATGCGCAAGGCGCAGGGCGATCCGCGCAATTTCGACATCTTCGATTTCGCCTGCAACGCCAACCTCTAAATGTTTGCCAAAGCCATGATCCATTGTCCCGCCTACATCGCCGGCCGCGCCGTTGAAACCAGTCGCAAACTCGAGGTCCGTTATCCCTACGACGGGTCGCTCACCGGCACGGCGACGCTCATCGCTCGTGAACATCTGGACGAAGCCATTCAGGCTGCGCTCGCCGGCGGAAAGAAAACGCTCTCCCGTTACGAACGCGCCACGATCTTGCGCCAGGCAGCGGCTTTGCTCGCCGAACGGCGTGAGGAATTCGCCCGGCTCATCACCCGTGAGACGGGCTTGTGCCTGCGGGAATCGCGCTATGAAACCGGTCGCAGCTCGGACGTGCTGGAGTTTGCCGCGATGGAAGCCCTGCGCGATGACGGGCAGATTTTTTCCTGCGACATTAGTCCGATGGGCAAGGCGCGGAAAATCTTCACCACGCGCTACCCGGTGAGCGTGATCGGCGCGATTACGCCGTTCAATCACCCGCTGAATCAGGTGGCCCACAAACTCGCCCCCGCCATCGCGGCGGGCGCGCCAATGATTCTCAAGCCCTCCGACCGCACGCCGCTCACCGCGCTGAAATTCGCCGCCCTGCTCTACGAAGCCGGCCTGCCGGGCTGGATGCTCTCGATGTTTGTCGGCTCGCTCGAAGAGGTCGTCGGTCCGATGATCGAAGATGAACGGGTCGAAGTCGTGACCTTCACCGGTTCGGTGGAAATCGGCAAATCCATTGCCAAACGCGCCGGCTACAAAAAACTCTGCCTCGAGCTCGGCGGTAACTCCCCGCTCATCGTTCTGGCCGACGCCGATCTCGAGCTCGCCGCGAAGCTGGCCTGCGAAGGCTCGTTCCGCAATTCCGGCCAGCGTTGTACAGCGGTGAAGCGCATTCTCGTCGTCGAGGAAATCCGCGCCGCCTTTACGGAAAAGTTTGTCGCACTCGCGAAGACCTATCTGTGCGGCGATCCCGAAGCGGAGGCCACACTCGTCGGTACGGTGATCACCGAAGACTCCGCGAAATTACTCGAACGACGCGTGAAGGATGCTGTGGCCATGGGCGCCAAGGTTCTGCTCGGCGGCGGTCGCAAGGGCGCACTGCTGGAACCCACCGTCCTCACGAATGTTTCCCGCGACGCCGAAGTGGTGGCTGAAGAAAGTTTCGGTCCGCTGGCGCCGATCGTTTCCATTCGCGATCTCGACGACGCCATCGCCTATTACAACGGCGGCCGTTTCGGGCTCAGCAGTTCGGTGGTCACCAATGACCTTGCCGCAGCCATGAAGGCGGCCAAGGAACTCAAGACCGGCACGACCAACATCAACGAAGTTCCCGGCTACCGGCTGGAACACACGCCCTTCGGCGGCGTGCGCGATTCCGGACTTGGCATCAAGGAAGGCGTCGTTGAAGCCATGAAATTTTTCAGTCACGTCAAAACCTTCAGCCTCCCTTGGTAACTCATCTCCATCATCAATCATCATGCAAACCATCGCCGCCGCTCCCGTTGATCAAGCGCCTGATTTCGATTGGCAGAATCCCTACATTTTGCTGACGCCAGGACCGCTTTCCACCAGCCCCACCGTGCGGGCCGCCCTCTTGCGCGACTGGTGTACGTGGGATGATGACTACAACCTGGGCATCGTCACTCCGATCCGGGAGGGGTTGGTTAAAATTGCCAGCGCCACAAAGCCGGAAGATTACACCGCCGTCCTCATGCAAGGCAGCGGCACGTTCTCGGTCGAGGCGATGATCGGCACCGCGGTGCCGGCGGACGGCAAATTGCTCGTCCTCGCCAACGGCGAATACGGCAATCGCCTCGGGCGCATCGCCCAGACGCTCAAGATCAACACCGTCGTCCACGACTCCGGGGAACTCGCGCCGCCGGACCTCGGTAAACTCGAAGCCGCCCTCCGCAACGACGCGGCGATTACGCATGTCGTCTGCGTTCACAATGAAACGACCACCGGCATGCTCAATCCGCTCGCCGCCATTGCCCGGATCGTAAAAGGCCAGGGGCGTATCTTTCTCGTGGATTCCATGAGCGCCTTCGGCGGCATCCCGCTGGACGTCGCCGCACTCGGCATTGATTTCATCGTCTCGTCGGCGAACAAATGTATTCAAGGCGTGCCGGGCTTCGGCTTTGTGATCGCGCGGAAATCCGAACTGGCCAGATGCTCGGGACGCGCCCGGTCCGTTTCGCTCGATGTTTACGATCAGTGGGCGGGCATGGAGAAAGGCCACGGCAAATGGCGCTTCACTTCGCCCACCCACGTCGTGCGGGCTTTTGCGCAGGCGATGAAGGAACTGGATGAGGAAGGCGGCGTGGCCGCCCGCTTCGCCCGTTACACCGAGAATCAACGCCGGCTCGTGGTCGGCATGGAGCGGCTCGGCTTCCGCTGTGTCCTGCCGCACGCCCTGCACAGCCCCATCATCACCGGCTTCTACAATCCTGAAGCGCCGGGCTACGACTTCATGAAGTTCTACGACCTCCTGAAGACGAAAGGCTTTGTCATCTACCCCGGCAAAGTCACCGGTATCAATTCATTTCGCATCGGCACCATTGGCCACGTCTTCCCCGAGGACATTGACCGGCTCATCGTGGCGGTGGAAGCCTCCCGGTATTGGGTTTGATTCGGCCGTCGCGGTTGGAGGTGGCAAGTCAAAGATGGTCGCTTGGACCGCCCTCACCCCGGCCCTCTCCCCCGGGAGAGGGGGAATTGTCGTCCGACTTCCGCGGGGCGAGCAGTCCCAGTTTTCCTGTGGCAGCGGCATCAAAAAACCAAAACGCGGAGCCGGCCACGTTGCCATTGAACGATGCAGAGCGTCCATTGGCATCTCCCTCTCCCGGGGGAGAGGGCCGGGGTGAGGGCGAGCGTTGACACTAACTTTGAGAGCAAGATTCCCAGACCTTTGGTTCGAGAAGTTTTCCGGCCACGGCTTTTAGTCGGTTGACTCTGCTTGCTCCTGTTCAAAATCGATTCCGGTTCTCGGGTTCTGCGTTCCCGCAGCTTCCGATGCAAATGCTTGATCTTAAATTGACGCGCCCATTGGCCCGGCCTAGAGTCGTCTAGGAACAAAGCCAGACCCAGCTCAACACCACCACGGCTGCATTTGGCGAATAATTCTGTTGGTGCTTTGATGCATCATGCGCCGTGAAAGCTTTTATACGCAACCATAAGCAGCTTACCATAGTAATCGGAATTGTAGTTATCTTGCTGGCATGGTTGCCATTGGCATCTGTTCGCGGTTATCTGGTCGCAAAATTCGATATCGCGCACGGACACTACGAGGTGCAGAGTTTTGGACTGCCTGCCAGATGGCGATCAGACTACGCTCGCTTGCTTCGGGATCGTTATGGTATCGGGCATCGCACGGTCGCAGGTTGCGTTGTCAGCGGTTCTCTTCTTTCTTACGTCAGCGCATACAACTCAGTCAGCAAAGCAGCAGCAGAGCGCAAGTTCGGTCACGATGTATTTGCAGAATGCGCGGCTGACGCCCTTAAGGCACATGAGGAAAGTAAAGTGTCAGGCACGAGGCCAAAATGAGTGAGCACCAAAGAATCACTGCGAGCCCGTCAGACTAAAATACGTTCCCGCTTGGGATCCACGCGTGGTTGCAGGCTGACGCTGGCGGGCCAGTGGATTCCATCCTGCAAGATCGTGTAGGCACCGCTCTTGAGGTAAGCCTTATCCACGGGCCCGCCGCCGGGGCGCTTGATGTAACCCAGGGCCAGCTGCTTGCCGAGTGTTGGCGGGAAACAGCCGCTGCTGGTGTAACCCACCAACTTGCCGTCCCGGAAAATGGGCTCATTGCCCCACAGGGTCAAGGTGGGATCCGTAACTTCGAGAGTGAGCGAAACCAGCCGCTTGGTCAGCGGTTGGTCTTTCAGCGAGAGCAATTTTTCCTTGCCCAAAAATTCCTTGGTCCACGCGATGGCGAAGCCGAGTCCGGCCTGAAAGGGATTTTCGTCCACGGACAACTCGGTGCCGAAAGCGCGATAGGCCTTTTCGATGCGCATCGTATTGATGGCATAAGTTCCGGCCGGTCGGATTCCTTCCGGCGCCCCGGCAGCGAGCAAGGCGTCCCACACTGCCGGCAGGACCGCCGCCGCGCCATGCAATTCCCAGCCCAGTTCGCCGACGTACGTCACGCGCAACGCCCGGACCGGTTGTCCCGCCACCTGGATTTCCGCACTGTGCCCAAAGGGAAACGCCGCGTTGCTCAGATCCGTCGCCGTGACCCGCGAAAGGATCGTCCGCGCCGCCGGGCCCCTGAGCGAAACCACGCCCAGTTTCGTTTCCGCGGCTTACGCTATCGGCTGGGCTGAGTTGAGTCCCATGCTAAGCATCGCGAGATTGTGTCGGGTCTATTCAAACGCCAATCGAAGCCGAAGTCCGATGGGAGGATCGAGCGGGGTATCGCCGCCGACTCAGCGAATTGAACGGTCAGTTCGCCGTTGGCGACTAAGCTTGGGAACCGTTCATCCATGCAATTGTTGTGATTGACCACGAGATGAGCGGCACCGGCGGCTGCAACTGGGCTGAAGCGGATTCCGCCGAGTGTTTGGTGCCCTTCGCCAGAATGGTGACGTAGCACAGGTGACGCGCTCAGTTTGCAACCACCTCGTTCCAGCTCAGCGGCCCGCCAGATCGATGTCGGTCAAAGTTTGAACCGTTCCACGAGCAGTTCCGCCACGTCGAGGACCCGCGCCGGGCTTTCCTGCGCCGCCACGCCGTCGGTCATCATCGTCAGGCAGAAGGGGCAGCCCACCGCCACCGTCTTCGCGCCGGTGGCCAGGGCTTCCTTGGCACGCACGGTGGAGACGCGTTGCTTCGGGTCTTCTTCCATCCACATGCGTCCGCCGCCGGCGCCGCAGCAGGAGGTCTTCTCGCGATTGCGCGGCATCTCGCGCAAGTCCGTCGTTGCGCCTGTCGCGCCCAACGCCGTGGCCAGCACGGCCCGCGGCGCTTCGTGAATGCCATTGACCCGCGCCAGATAGCATGGGTCGTGATACGTCACTCCGCCGATGTTCTCTGGGCCATCGGTGTCCGGAACTTTCAATCGGCCAGCCTGGATCAGTTGGGAGATGAATTGCGTGTGATGAATCACTTCGTATTGGCCGCCAAACTGGGAGTAGTCCTTGAGCAGGCTGTTGAGGCAGTGCGGGCAGTGCGCGAGAATCTTGCGGACATTGTATTTGGCCAGCGTGGCGATGTTCGCCTGGGCTAGCTCCTGGAACAAAAACTCGTCGCCCAGCCGGCGCGCAGATTCGCCGGTGCATTTTTCCTCGCGGCCCAGGATGGCGAAATTCACGCCCGCGTGCTTCAACAGCTTCACCACGGCCCGGGCCACGCGTTGCGCGCGGCGATCATAGGAGCCCGCGCAGCCGATCCAGTAGAGCACCTGAAAATTCGGGTTCTCCTTGGCGGTGGGGGCGCCAATTCCTTCGGACCAGTTGGGTCGGTCCGCCGCGGGCAGACCCCACGGATTGGAACTGGATTGCATCCGGCGCAAGGCCGTCGCCGCCGTGCCGCTCAACGCGCCTTCCCCAACGCGATTGCGGCGCAGGTCGGTGATCAACGTGAGCGGATCAATCCGCACCGGGCAGACCCCGACACACGCGCTGCACGCGGTGCAGGACCAAAGGGTTTCCGCCGCGATGAGGCCGTCAGGCGAATTGCCGATTGCCGATTGCCGATTGCCGATTGCCGACATCAACAACTTAAGGTCTTGCACCACCTTTTTCGGCGAGAGCGGTTTGTCCGTGGCATGAGCCGGGCACGCTTCCTCGCAACGCCCGCACTCCATGCAGGCGTCCAGGCTGAGGAGTTGTTGCTGGTTGAAATGCTCGATGGCGCTGACCCCGACGCGCTCGGTCTTTTCCACTTCCTCCATCGTGATTGGCGTCATGCGGCCCAATTCGGGTCGGGCGAAAAAGAGATTCAGCGGCCCGGCCAGCATGTGCAGCAGCCGGGTGTAAGGCAGCGAAGCAATGAATCCAAACACCAGCAGCGCGTGAACCCACCAAAGCGACAGGTGCAGCGAGCGAGCCCCCGCGTTGCTCAGGCCGGAGAAAGCGTGCGCGATCAGCAGGCCCACCGGCGAACATTGCGCCGCGATGCCGGTCGGTGCTTGCCAGATCATGCGCAATCCTTCCACCAGGTAGCCGGTGACTCCGATGGCGAGGAACGAACCGAGCACATACCAATCCGTCGCGCGATGCCCGACGCTGGCGGGCCGCCGCGTCCGCCGCCACAGGAAAAAGCTGCAACCGATCAGAAACAGGAGTCCGAACACATCCAGCGTGAACTCGTAGAGGACGTAGTAAGTGCCGTGATGGAATTTGAGCGAACTGGAAATCCAGCCCGCGATGTGATCCAGCTCCAGCAACGTCGTGCCGAGAAAGAGCATCATGAATCCGGCGAACAACGCGATATGCGCCCAACTCGCCAGGCCGCGGCCCCGCACGCGTTTCTGGCCCAAGCCCTCGGTCAACAACCGGCGCACGCCGGGATTTACCCGGGCCCAGATTTGTTTCGCGTTTCCAACGATCAGTTCTCGGACGCCGATGGGCGTGCCCTGCCGCCACAACTTGAACCGCCGCCAAATCCCGTAGGCGAACACCGCCATCGTCACCACCGTCAGGCAGTAGAAAATGAGCTGCGACGAATTGGGGATGTTGCCGAAAGTTTCGCGGGTGGGGTTCATGCTTAACTCTTGAAGCTTTCAGTGTGCGCGACGCTCGACGCAGCGCTCTCAGCACTGAGGAATCCGTGGGATAGACGACAAAACCGCGAGACAGGCGAGCGCTGCTCCCTCTCCCCCGCGGAGGGGGAGAGGGTTGGGGTGAGGGGGAAAGCCTCCCCTGTCAGTGAGTTTTCACCTGACCCCTCACCCTGACCCTCTCCCCTTCCGAAGGGGAGAGGGAATCCGCTTCGTGCGTGCGTCGTCCAGCCTGAGGACTTCTCATTAGCACCCCGCTTCAGCGGGGTGAACGCGGCACCGCAGAATTCGACAACCACTTCAGCGGTTTCCGCGTCGCGTGGAAGACCGCTGAAGCGGTTGAGAAACCCCGGCCCCCCCGAGTCACCCCGCTGAAGCGGGGTGTTAATGAGAAGATTCGCGATCATGCCTAGTGTATGCCTCACAGGCTTGGCTAAAAGACCAGCTCAGCGACGGCAGTCACGAAGCGCGCTGATTGCAACTGCGACGGCCCGCAGCCTTCAGAGCGCATGGTTAGCCTTCGTGTTCATTCGATTTGCCCAGATTGCATGTGGAACATAACGTCTGCAAATTCTCAATCATCGTCTCACCTCCCTTGCTCCAAGGGGTGATGTGGTCGACGTGCAACTCGACACCAATCGTCGTCGCTGGGCTCCTGCCGCAACCGCAACAAGTGAATCGGTCGCGGGCAAGCACTTTCCAACGCAATCGTAACGAAGGCTGGCGGCCTGTAGTGCGACGACCTTGCGGCGTGGTAGCGGACCGCGACTCGGGTGCCTCAATCTCCGTGGAGTTCGCGTAATCCACGAACGCTTTCAGCGCAGCACTCCATCCACCGAACCGACGATTGTATGGTGTCTGCGATATGCTTGATGGCGCGCGCGCAAGCTCGCTACGTCGTGGCTGCCGTCCGTAGTGTTGCCAGAGAATCAGCAAATTCTCAAATAGTCGGTCATCAGAAATATCAACCTCGTTGCAAAGAGAGAGGCCCGCCGCAAGGAGGGCCTTGTTCCAAGAAGTGAACCGACGGCAGACGGTGGTGGGATCGAAGCGACCACGTTGCTTATACTCAGACTGGGATACAGCAGTCGCACCAAGCAAAAGTGAGACGCGGCGCAGGTCGTCGAGCAACTCGTCGTTCGTGACGGGCTGACCTGAAACGCGAGTTAGTTGAAATGTCGATTTACTCATGAGCGCGTC
>JANXWY010000246.1 GCA_025350905.1 Verrucomicrobiota bacterium | reverse complement strand
CAATGCCGGTACGGTCCCAAAAGTACAAGTTACAATTGGGTGACAAACGTGACGAACAGGTGAAGCCACCCCCTGACTCGGAGTCCGCTCCGCCATACTCCGCTCCGCCAGCCTCACGCTGGGTCATAGTGAGAATGGCTGCCTGCGAATGTCTCCGGATTGACTCGCCACGCACGTTCCTTGTTGCCGGGATTGCGGCAGCGACCTGGCCGCCGTTCAAGCTACGCGGATTTTGCGCTCGACAAGGCTTCCAAACCGGAAGCAAATTGTCGCGACCACCAGAAATCAGCGTATGAAAGTCATCACTCACAAACGGATGGAGTTGGCGATGGAACATCTCGCCGGATTACTGAAGAAAGACGGGGCCTCGCAAACCCTCAGCGTACAAGCCTGGCTCGATGCGGCCGAATACCGTCCCGCCGAGTTCGCGAGCTCCCTACCCGCGCTGGAGATTCTTGGGTTGCTCGGGTTCGGAGATGAACTCGTACGGCCCGCGGCCGCGGGTTAGAAGGTGCACGTCGGGTGGATTCCTATGGGCCACGTGGATGCGCAAACAGGCCCTGCCCATAAACTGCGCCGGCACGGGGCCGGGCGTTCTCCGGTTTGAAATTCATTGTCTCCGCCGGCATTTCCTTCCAGATTCACCCGCCATGGGAACTTTGAAAATCAAACCCGCCACCGCCTGCCAGTACGACTTGCTCGCCTTCGGCGAGATCATGCTCCGGCTGGATCCCGGCGCCGGCCGCATCCGCACGGCGCGCGAATTCAAGGTTTGGGAAGGCGGCGGCGAATACAACGTCGCGCGCGGCTTGCGCCGCTGCTTTGGCTTGCGCACCGCCATCGCCACTGCCTTTGCCGACAACGACGTGGGCCGCTTGTTGGAGGATTTTGTGTTGCAGGGCGGCGTCAGCCCCGAGTTCATCCAATGGCGGCCATTCGATGGCGTGGGCCGGGTGACGCGCAACGGCCTTAACTTCACCGAACGGGGCTTCGGGGTTCGCGGTGCGGTGGGAGTTTCAGATCGCGGCCAGACGGCCGCCAGCCAACTCAAAGTCGGCGACTTCGATTGGGATCACATCTTCGGCCAGCGCGGCGTGCGTTGGTTGCATACCGGCGGCATCTTCGCCGCCCTTTCGGACTCCACCCCGCAACTCGTGATCGAAGCCGTGACAGCCGCGCGAAAACACGGCACGGTGGTCAGTTACGACCTCAACTATCGGCCGTCGCTCTGGAAATCCATCGGCGGACCAAAGCGCGCTCAGGAAGTAAACCGGGAAATCGCCCGCCACGTGGATGTCATGATCGGCAACGAGGAAGATTTCACCGCCTGCCTCGGCTTCCCCATCGAAGGTGCCGATGAAAACCTCCAGCACCTTGACGTGTCGGCGTTCAAGCGAATGATCGCGACGGCAGTCAAGGCTTATCCCAACTTTAAAGCCACCGCCACCACCTTGCGCGCCGCCAAGACTGCGACGATCAACGACTGGGCCGCCGTCGCGTGGATGGACGGCAAGTTTTACGACAGCCGCGCGTATCCCAATCTGGAAATCCTGGATCGCGTGGGCGGCGGGGACAGTTTTGCTTCCGGTTTCATTTATGGCCTGATGACGACTGGGGACCCGCAACAAGCCGTGGACTACGGGGCCGCCCACGGCGCGCTGGCCATGACCACCCCGGGCGACACTTCGATGGCGGACCAGGCTGAGGTGGAAAAGCTACTTCGGGGTGGCGGTGCACGGGTTCAACGTTGAAACGAATCGGCGAGCCCCGGAACTCAGCGGGAGAGCCATGAGCTACGATGCGGCTTCCCCCCGGTTGCTGACGCACTGGTGCGTCGGCGGCGCAATCCCTGTTGCCGCAGCCCGTTAGACCAGGTGATTCGGGGTTGGCAATGGGCGGCCGCAGCTCGCCACAAACTTTTTTATACAAATCTACCCGCCCTGGTGTCTATGGGTTGACGAGTGAGCACGGACATGACGCCTGCCTGGTGCGAAAGGCTTTATCACGCGAAAGCGGCCGAACTAATTCTCTATGGCCGGGCGTTGGGTCTTTCCCACGCGGAAGCCGAGGACGTGGCGCAGGAAACGTTTCTCGCGCTGTGGCAACAACCGGGCGAGCCGGAGAACGCAACGCATTATTGCGTGCGCAGCTTTCGCAACCGCGCGCTGAACTATCGGCGGGGGCTCTGGCGGCGACTGACGCGGGAACTGGAATCCCAGCGCTGGTTCGAACGAACGCCGGACGAATCGGCCGCGGAACGCGCGGCGATGCGGTGTCTCGCCGACCTGCCGGTGCCACAGCGGGAGGTGATCGTGCTGAAGCTCTGGCACGACTACACGTTTGAGGAAATCGGTGAATTGCTGGACGTGTCGCCGAACACGGCCGCAGGGCGGTATCGGTATGGCCTGGAAAAGCTCCGCGCCTGCCTGAGAGGAAAAGACTATGAACGAGATGAACCAGTTAGAGGAACAATTGCGCTCCTGGGTGCCGCGCCGCCCATCGCCAAGACTTGAACGCTGCGGGCGAAAAGCCGAGGCGGCGGCGGCCGCGGCGTTGCGCCGGGCACGGAATCGCCCGCACCAAAATTGGGCGTTAGGCCGGATCGATTGGCCGGGGCTCTCCGGCTTGCGGCTGGCGCGCACGGTGGCCCCCGCGCTGGCCTGTCTGTTGCTAACCGCCGCCATTTTGCGGCAGCCGGGCCAGGGTTTGATTAGCCCAGGCCCCGATCAGCCGGCGATGATTGCGCTGGCAATGAGCAATCAGAATTTCGCGGCCTACCTGCCCGGCAGTTTCCAGCCAACCGCCAATCGACTGGATACTTTTGGTTGGACAAACGGAAGTGGTTCCCCTTCTAGTATGCGTTCTTTGACGCCGCGCTAGGCGATCTATTTACAATGAGCATGGACAAAAAAAAGGCCGCCCCGGCCAAGCCGTCGGCGGCCACTCCGCCCGCCCCCAAATCCCCCGAACCCGTCCCCGCAAACCCGGCGGCGCTTTTTCGCAGAATTGACTGGCTCACGTTTCTGATCACGACCGCCCTGGTGTGGTTTGCGTATTACTGGACGTTGGCCCCGGACTTGACGCTGGAGGATTCCGGCGAACTCGCGGTGGGTTCCTTTTATGCCGGCATTCCCCATCCGCCCGGCTATCCCGTTTGGACGATTTACACCTGGCTGTGGGCGAACCTCCTGCCGGTCGGGAACGTCGCCTGGCGGGTGGCGTTGGGCGAAGCCACGGCGGGTGCGATTGCCTGCGGCTTGCTCGGACTGCTGGTCTCGCGCGGCAGCAGCATGATGATGGAAGGCATCACGCAACTGAAAGAGATCGCCGGCAAATGGGAAAGCGCCATCTGTCTCGTGTCCGGCTTCGTCGCCGGCCTGTTGCTGGGCTTCAACGGTTACATGTGGAGCCAGTCGGTGATCGTGGAGGTGTATTCCTTCAGCGTACTTTCCTTGATGGGCGTACTGCTGTTCCTGTTGCGCTGGCTCTATGCGCCCCATCAGAACCGGTATCTCCTCCTGGCCTTCTTCATGTACGGCATCTGCGTGAACAACCACCAGTCCCTGCTGCCGATCGCGATGGGCTTGGAGGTTTTGATCATCGCCGTCAAACCCCGCCTGGGCCGCGAGTTTCTGTTCTGGAACGTGGTGATTTATCTCCTCCTGCTGGCCGTGGGCCCCACGCTGCTGGCGGGCAACAAGATGGTTTATATCTTCTTCAATATCGTTGGCTTGGTCTCGATCGCGGGATGGACCTGGCTCTCCGTGCGGGAGAAACGGGAAATCAGTGGTTATACCGGTGGGGCCGCTGTGGTCCTGGGCGCGCTTTTATTCCTGATCGCCAACGAACCACCCAAACTCTTTCCGATCCTGGCGCTGGCAGTATTGGTTGGTCTCCGGCTATACGCGGCCTACGACGCATTGTTCGTCACCCAAGCCCGCCGGGCCGGACACTGGCTGGTGACAATTGGCTCCGGCCTGGCCTTCGCCTTTGGCATGTCCTTCTACCTCTATATGGCAGTCGCCGGGATGAGCAACCCGCCGATGCAGTGGGGCTATCCCCGAACGGTGGAAGGATTTTTCCACGCCTTTACGCGCGGCCAATATGAAAAAATCAGCCCCACGACCGGCGTGGGCGAAGGCTTGGATTGGTTTTTCAGTCTCGGCACGACCTACAGCAAACAGGTGCTCATGTACCTCGACGGTCTGGACAACGAGTTCAATCTGGTCTGCATCCTGATCGCGATCGGAGTTTTCCTGTTCTATCGCCAGATGCAAAAACGCGAGCGGAGCTGGATCATCGGCGTCGTCGGTATCTTTATCTGCTTGGGCCCGATGCTGGTCTTTCTTTTGAACCCCCCCCCGGACCGCCAGGCGCGTGAATTGATCCGCGTCTTTTTTACGGCGTCCCATGTACTAATCTCCATCGGGGTCGGCTACGGCATGGCCTTGCTGGCGGCCTCGCTCGCCACGCATTACCAGGCCACCCGCCGCGCCGCCTTGGTCGTCGGGATCGTCGCGGTGGACCTCGCGCTTTATTCACTGGCGGTGGAAACCTATTCCCAGTTCACCGACCCGGCGGTCGCCGGCACCAATCTTTTCATGAACGCGCTCGTGAAAATTGTGTTCCTGTTGCTGACATCCGCCAGCCTCGCGCTGGCGGCGTTCCAACTCATGCGCTCGGCCGAGTCCGCCGAAAAAAATCTTAAGCCGACCCTCGCGTTGACCGGCATCGGATTGGTCTGCCTGCTGATCTCCGTGGTTTTGTTCCGGAGTTCGAACCTGACCCCGGCGCAGTTCGCGCTGACGGGGTTCGCCAAGTTTGGCGCCATCCTCCGCGCCAATGCCGACACCGGCACGGATGCGCCGGCGATGATCGCCATTGCCAAGGTCCTGGCGGTGTTGATTGCCGCCGCCTGCATCTTTTTCTCCAATCGCCAGAAACAAGCAGGTGACCGGCCCATGTTCCGCACCCTCGCCGGCGCCGTGATGTTGTTCTCGTTCGGCCTGACCCTCGTAATCGTCATGGGCGAACAAATCTCCCTCGGGGGCGTGGGCACCTTTGTCCGCACGCTGCTCAAGGCCTTCCAGCCGGGACAATTCGCCATGCCCGTGCTGGCCAATCTCTTGTTGCTGGGCCTCACCCTGCTCTTCCTCGCCGGCCTGGTGCTCTGGAAAAACCGCGCGCCGCTCGCGCTGACCCTCGCCATCTTCGCCACCGTGCCGCTGCAATCCTTCATGTCCCACTGGGCCGACAACGAACAACGCGGCCACTTGTTTGGCTACTGGTTCGGCCACGACATGTTCACGCCGCCGTTCAAAGACAAGGAAGGTAAGCCGATTTATCCCGAAATGACCCGCGATGCGATTTTATATGGCGGCACCGATCCGGGTCGTTTTTGTCCGACCTACATGGTGTTTGCGGAAAGCTTCACGCCGCCGGATTGCAAGCCACGGGATCCCAAATTTGACCGCCGGGACGTGTACGTCATTACCCAGAACGCGCTCGCGGACGGCACGTATCTGAATTACATCCGGGCCCACTACCATCGGAGCGCGCAAAAGGCTCGCGGCCTCGACACCCCGTTCTTCCAGGAACTGTTGCGCGGGCCCGCCGAACGCGAAAAAAACTGGTCGACCAATCTTTTCGCCCGCGCCGTCTCGCCCCTCGACCAGTTTTTCACCGGCCTTGGTGAAAGCATCGAGAAAGGCCGCCGCGCCGGCAGTTCGTTCTTCACGGAAAAGGATTTTCTGGACGTGAACGCGTTCGCCAGCCAGCTGCGCCAACCCACCAATGCCTTTGCGAAACAACTGGCCACCGCGTTGGCCCCGGAAACCCAAAGCCTGCTCGCCGGGGGCAACGCCGCCGCGTTGAGCCGGGCGCTCGCCAAAGATCTCAACCGCGTCCTCGAACAGGGGCTCTATGACGACAAATTGATGGCGACCAATGTCGCCGCCCGCTGGAACGCGATCTTCGAATTGGAAGCCATTCAAAATGACAAGCAACGCACCTCGCAGCTGACTTCGTTGACGGCGCAACGTCTGGACGCGGCCGAGACGCAGGCCAAACAACGGCTGGCCGCCCTGGACAGCGAACTACAGCAGCAGGCCGAACAAGTGGAGTCGAAACTGCGGACCGCCGGCGTGCCTCTCACCCCCCAACTGGCCGCCTTCATCCTGCAGACACCGCAAAGTTCCACGCGGATCCGATTGAACCGGCAACTCATCGAAGCCGCCTTTCCCAAGGAAATTGCCGTGAGCCCGGGCGGCGTTTATCCGGATCGGGAGATGTACATTGCCTCCCCGCAGGACTCGCAGCAATGCTTCCAGGAATATCTGGGTGACGCGCAGCGCCGCCTGCAGCACGACGCCCAGTCGCCCAACGAGCCGCGGCAAATCCGGCCCGGAGAGGATGTGAAAATCGTGGAAAACCGCGTGCAGGTTTCCGGGCAGGTCGCCGTCATGGCGATCAACGGCCTGCTCACCAAAGTCATGTTCGACCGCAATCCGAACAATGAATTCTTCGTCGAGGAGAGCTTCCCGCTGGAATGGATGTACCCGCACCTGACCCCGTTCGGGATCATCATGAAGATCAACCGCCAGCCGCTGCCGTCGCTGCCGGAAGAAGTTTTTACGAAGGATCACGAGTTCTGGTCGCAGTTCTCGGAGCGCTTGATCGGTAACTGGATCACGTACGACACGCCCGTCAGCAATATTGTATCGTTTGTAGAAAAGGTTTATTTGCGCCACGACTGGAGCGGGCTGACCGCCGGGCAGCGCAAGTTTGCCCGTGACGACCAGGGCCAGAAGGCGTTCTCCAAACTCCGCAGTTCCATTGGCGGCATGTATGCCTGGCGCATCAATCCGGTCAACCCGCCCCCGCCGGCCTATCGCCCCCGGACCGAAGCGGAGATTCGCCGCATTTACAACGAGGCGGACTTCACCTTCCGCCAGGCGTTCGCGTTTTGTCCCTACAGCCCGGAAGCCGTGTTTCGTTATATCAACCTGCTCATTCAGCCGCCGGCCCCCATTGCCCCGCGGCTCGACGACGCCTTGATGGTCGCGGAAACGGCCCTAAAATTGGACCCGAACAACGGACAAATCGCCGGCCTGATTGCGAACCTGAAGGAATGGCGGCAACGGACGGTGGACCAGGGCGGCCTGCTAAAGCTGGAAGCCGAAGTCCGGGCCCACCCGACCAATTTTCAGGCCGCGCTGGGTTTGGCCGTGAATTATCTGCAAGCCCAACAATTTGAACGCGGTCAAGCCATTCTCGACAGCATCGTCGCCAATCCCCAGGCCGATTCCGGAGCGCTGGTGTCGGTGGCCGACCTCTTCAAGCAATTGAACAATTTGCCCAAGCTCGAATCCACCATGGCGCGCATCGTACAAGTGATGCCGGCGAATGCCGAAGCCTGGTATGATCTCGCCGCGCTCCGCGGCAGCATGGGCCGGACGGCCGAAAGTCTGACCGCTGTGTCGAATGCGATCACGATCAGCACCGCGCGGCGGGCGACCAACACCACCGCGGTGGACCTGCTCGCCGAGGCGCGCAAGGATGGACGCCTCAATCCCCTTCGCAACCTGCCGGAATTTCAAAAACTCATCGCGCCGTAGCACCATTGAGCCTTTTGCTCGCATCCAGAAATCTGCTTTAGGAAACCAAGCCAACGATGCAGTTGTCGAACGAGCGGGTGGCGGCGACACCTCGTCGCCAAAGGGTGAATGCGACACCCCGTTGCATTATTCCCCGTCACGGTTTGGATGGCGGCCAGGAACACGACGCGGGCGTCGCTGCTACCCGATCGGCAACTGCAGCGTTCCGGACTCAGCCATGGCCTATTTCACCCACCAACAACTTAAACTGTGATTACCCTCTTTATGCAGACGCGCTGACAATACGCTGATTTAACGAAACAGTCCGAAGCACCTTAACCGGGTTCGACTCCCGGCATGGACTGCCTCCGTTTGATCACACCACTTTCCCATCTGTCTTCCCCGTAACGGCAACCAAACCGCGTCCGCGACCTAAGTTCGAAGTTGGCGCGGACTCGCGGTTGGCGCCTTTGGTCACTCGAAAATATTCGTCAACGTGTCCGCGACTTCGCTTCGGCCGCGAAACAATTTTTCTGGTCGCAGCCCGGTTGCAGTACTTCTGGAATCCACTACGCGTAAGCCTATGGCGCAATCAGCTCATGCGCCGGGGATGTTTTTGTTGGTTGGCGTCTGGGGCGCTCGAATGGGAAGAATTGGTTGGGACTAGCCGCGCGATGATGGGACAGCACGCTCACACCCGGCGGAGCTTGGCGACCGGAGATCGCTCGCTTTTACAGCTTAAGGAGCCCGGCCCGGCGGGGTGATTCGCCCACCAAGGGTTGCGTACTTCGGAGATAGGCAAACAAGTCACGGGTCTGCTGCTCGTTGAATCCATCGAGCAAACCGACGGGCATCAGCGACATGCCGGCAGCCTTTAGTTCCACCACGTCCGCCCGTGCCAAAGTCACATTTTGGTTGTCCAAGCCGCGCAGAACGATGCGCTGACTGTCTTGCTCGACCAGGAAGCCGGAGAGCGAACGGTCGTCCTTCGTTTCCACCGAGTAATTCTCGAACCCCTCCCGAATTTCCGCGCTGGGATTCACAATCGCCAGCAGCATCGATTCGAGATCCGCTCGATTGTAAACCGTGAGGTCCGGACCCACCTCCGCTCCCTGGCCAAAAAGTTTGTGACAATTGCCGCAGGTGTTCTGAAAAAGCGTTCGGCCCGCATACGGATCGCCGATGCCGTTCCGGATGACGCCGGCCAGTTGTTGGATTTTCTTTTCCATGTCCGCCGTCGTGGGGCTGCCGGTGTTGGGCCAGATTTTTTCCAACCAGGCCTGCAGTTCCGGATTCTGATATTGCTTCAACTTGCGGATGATATTCAGGGGGATGGTATCGGCCTTGATCCCGAAACCCGACCACGAGCTTCCTTGACGGTTGATGGCTTGCGCCAGCTTCAAGGCCCAGGTGGAACGGCTGGCCAGCAAGGTTTGTGCGGTCGGGAGCGACTCGCGACCCAACACGGGATAGACGCTCAACACGACGTCGGCGATGGCCGGGTCATCGTAGTTTCGGTACGCCAACAGAATCGCCTGCCGTAGGGCATCATCTTTGCAGACCCCGCGGCAAGCGCGGTTCAACGCTGGCACGGCGCCGGGAACTTTCAACTCGCTCATCACCCCCAGGTATTCCAGGCGTTCGGCCCGGGCGGCGGTTTCGTCGGGCACAATCTGAAGCGCTTTCCGGATCGCTTGCGGATCCCCCTGGCGTAGCGCAAAGGCGGCCGAGCCGCCGCCGTCGCGGGCCAGCGCTTGGACCAGTTCCTCGGGGAGACCCGCCAGCGTGCGCCCCCTGAAGGCGACTTCAAAACCCAGCCGGAGCCGGCGGCGGTCGTCGACGGACGGTGCGAGTTCAAACAGGCGCGCGCAAGTCAGCAGATCCCGCCGCGACCCCGCCTGCGCAAACCGCCGGATGGTTCGCTCGACCAGATGGGTTGCCACCAAAGGACTGCGCCAGAAAGCGGAGTCGGCATAAAGCTGGAGCACCGCGTCGCGGTGGTCTTCGCACTGGGCTTCGATCGCCCACCAGAGCAGCAGTGGCATCCGGTTGTCCTCAACGTCTTCCGGGCGCAAGGCCAGGACCCTGACCAGCGCGAGCGCGTCCGGCGCCGGCAGTCGCCGGGCCGTGGCTGCGAGTTGATTTCGCACTTCGAGGTTGGGTTCTTTGATGGCCAACTCAACCAGCTTCTGGGCGACTTCGGTGGAGACCGGCGGCGCATCACCGAGCAAGCGCACCGTCCACAGCCGCACGAATGGATCCGAATGGTCCAACGCCCTTAGCGCCTCGGTTTCGGTCAGCCCGCCGCACAGGTTGAGGGCCCACAGGATTTCCAAAGCCGACTTGCCGGAGCAGCGCGGCAAAGCGGCGGACAGCGCCGGGATCACCAACGCATCCTGCCGGTCGGCCAGCAGGCGCAGCGCGGTCTGGCGCACCCAGCGGTTGGAATTGGTGAGGCGATTGATGAGTTGCGGAGCGGTCAGTTGGGCAAGATCCTCCGAACGTTGCGGGGGCGCGCCTTTGCGCTTCAGCCGGTAGATGCGGCCGCTTTTCGTGTCGAGCTGGCCCTCATGATTGCGATAGTGGTTCACCTGCTGGTCATACCAGTCGCAGACGTAAATGGCGCCGTCGGGACCGACCTTGATATCCACCGGCCGGAACCAACGATCATCGCTGATCACGGGACGTGAAAGGTCGACGGTGCGAAAGGAGGACCGGTCGGGTATGATTTCACTTTCCACGATTCGACCCTGGAGCGGTTCGACGCCGAACAATTTGCCGGCGTAGCGGGCGGGCAAGGCGCCATGATCGTAGATGACAAAGTTGTGCGTGAAGCGCGGCTCCCGGCCATGCGGCATGGCGGGGAAATAGCCGAAGGCATATGGGTTTGAAAGCGGCCCATGCTTCTCAAAACCTTTCTGCAGATAAGCTCCCTGCAGATAATGAAAGCCGCGCGTGTCGCCGCCGTTGTGACCGGAGAAAATTCTCCCTTGGCTGTCGATCTCGCACCCGAACGCGTTCCCGCCGCCCTCGGCAAAGACTTCGTAAATGCGCTTCTCTGGATGATAACGCCAGATGTTTTGACCTTGGGAGTAAATCGGTTTGGCGTTCTTCGGTTTGCCGTCGGGCCCCGTCACCAAGATGTTCGCGGTGACCGTGCTACCTTGGGCGCCGTAGAGCCAGCCATCCGGCCCCCAGCGCAGCGAGTTGGCGACGCTATGCGTGTCTTCGAGACCAAAGCCCGACAGTCTGACTTCGGGATCCCCATCGGGTACATCGTCATTATTTTTGTCCGGATAGAAGAGCAGATAAGGCGGATTCAATACCCAGACCCCACCGCGCCCCCGTTCCACGGCCGTGACAATATTGAGCCCTTCCAAAAAGGTGGTGTGGCGGTCGAAAGTTCCGTTGCCTTTAGAGTCTTCGTGGATGGTGATCCGGTCGGCCCCTTTGAAGTGATTGGGCGGCGGCGGCGGCACACGGTCATAAACCGCGCGCCAGACGCTGTCGTGGCTGATCATTTTTATGCCTGCGGGCGAAGGGTATTGGCGATATTCCACCACCCACATCCGCCCCCGTTCATCGAAGTTTAAAAACACTGGCTGGGCGATCAACGGTTCGGCGAGGACTTGCTCCCACTCCAGATCGTCGGCGACTTGGAAACGGGTCGCGGCCGCCGCGGGACTGAGTGCCGGCGACTCCGCAGCCTGCGGTAACTCCGTTGCGAGAGCGGGAGGATTCGCCGTGGCCGTGGTTGGAGGTCGGTTGAAGGCCGTCAGGACTTGGGCGCGTGCGGCATCGAAATTCGCCCAAACCAAATCGTCGCCGGTGCGGAAGTCCCATTGGCCGGCGAGCTTGATCGATTCCGCACCCCGATGGACGGACGGAGCTTCGCCTTTAAATCCACCGCGGCCGTCGTGATCGTAAACCCGGATCGCGACCCACAGGCCCGACGCTTGCCCGGTCAGGGAGGCGGCCATGGGATAGCTACTCTTGATGGTGGAGGCATTGGTGTAGTTGGGGGGCAGCCCGCCCGCGCCCCCAACCTTCACGCCGTTGACGAAGGCTTCATGCGCATTGTCCACGTCGCTTACCTGCAACTGCAATTCCTGTCCGCGCCAACCGGCCGGAATTTCAACCCGACACCGGTACCAGGCGAAGCCGTCGTAACGCGCGAGCTGGCCGGCCGAGTTGTCCTCCCAGGTGCCAGGAACCGGCATCGTCTGCCATGTGCCGGCGTAGTCCACCGGTTCGGCCATGCGCGGAGGCACAGGGTCGTGCAGACACCAAAGAATCCCGTTGAGCAGCAACCGGCGGATGGCGGGCAGTTGAAAATCCTCCGGGTTGCCGAGCGACGTGTAGAAAACGCGCCGATCTTCCGCGGTGTTCAGCCAAGCCACCGGCTCCGAGGAATCCTGACCTTCAACCCGCCCCAACAGGAGGGGTACGGTGGTCGGTGCCAGGTTGCGATACTTGTAGAGGTGCGAAGTGACGCGAAACGGAACGGACTTCACGCCAGTGAGCACGAGGTGGGCGGCGTTCGAACTGACGGTTTCGACCAGGGTTGACGGCGCGGCCGGGGGCTTGTTGCCATAGTGGCCTTCATAATGGCCACCGAGGACCTCCACATCAAACTTGGGCCACGCCGTAAACTGCGCATTGGTTGGCGTCGCATCAAACGCATGGCTCGCGGTGCGAATGCCAACGACCGGTTTCCCCGCGGCCACATGGGCGCGCAGCAGTTCCATCATCGCTTGCGGCGGCGTCCGCCGCCGGGCGCTTACCACCACCAGATCCGCGTCGCGAAGGGCCTGGTAGTTGGTGAAGTTGGGATCGCCATCCGTCGGCGAAGACAAGACGTACGACAACAGATAGCCCCGCCCCTCGAGTTCTTTCCGGGAGAACTCCGGAAAAGTTTCCCAAGTGTGGTACTCGTTCTCCCCGATGACCACTGCGATCCGCTTCTTGACGTCGCCCGCGAAATGAAACGGTTGGCCGCCCAGGAAGTCCGCACTGGTGATACTCGGGCACCAGTATTGTTCAATGTGTTCGATCACCAGTTCCGTGCCGCGAAAATGGGAAACGTAGGGCGCCATCCGATGGTTGTACATCGAGTCGGTGAGATCCCGCATGAGGACCACGTTCTGCCCCTGCGCGACCAGCTGGCGGATGGCAAAAGGCCGGCCGAGCACGCACATGTTGATATGCACGCCCATGACAATCACGTTGGTCACGCCCCGTTGGCGCATCAAATAAAAGGCCTCGGCGGAATCGGTGATCGCATCGCCGGCCATGATTTCCAGAGCGGGATGCTCGCGCGTCCACGCCCGGTAGCCAGGACATTCCGGGCAACCATCACAACCCCCGTCCGAATCGTCGATGGGCAGGGCCGGTTCTTTCACGCCATTGAGAAAACACCAACCTTGGAGAGGAATTTGAGTCGCCACTTTGGACGCCGCCTGGGCCAGTTTGCGTCCGGGATGATCCTTGTAGAAATCCATCGTGTCGCTCGGGCAATGGATGATGAGCATCCCACAGGCGCGGGCGGCCTTCAGTACTTCGTTCATCCGCGGCGCCATTTCACCCACGCGCTCGGTGGCGTCGGCACAATGGTGTTTGTCCCACATGTCGCAAATCACCACGGCCGTGTGCGCCGGATCCCATTGTACCGGTTTCTCGGTGACTCGCGCCGCGACGGCCTCCGTGTCGGGTCGCGTGCGGCTGCGGGTGTGCAGGGTAATCGGTTCGCCGCCCGGCGCCGGAAATGGCAAGGCCAGCAGCAACGCGATCGCGGCGAGCAACAGGGGGTCGGGCAGGGTCTTCATGGCCAGTCGGGTTTAGGGGCGGTGGTCGGTGGCTTTGCGTTTTTTCGTAAATCCGGCGTCCACCCAATTGGCCAGATCCAGGTAATGCCCGTCGCCGCCATCCGTCGCCGCGAGGCTGATCCGCCGGCTGCCGGGTGGAATGGCAACGTCGAACCGCCAGGGCTCAAAGGAGATTCGCATCAGCGGGCTCTCGGCGGCCAGGCCGCCATCGATGAACACGCGAAAGACCACGCTCGGATGCATCGCGCGGTTGCTGCCGTGGCTCACGGCCAGCACATGCTCGTCCACCCCGGCCCGCGCCACAAAATGATCCCATTCCGGGTTGAGTTCGTACATGAGCTGGTTCGGCGCATGGACGCCGATGCCGTGCGCGTAGGTCTGGCCGCGCAGTTTGAGCGGGTGGCCTTCGTTCGACTGGTCCACCTGCGGCGGTTGCACGCCGGGCGAAAACCGGTGGTCGTTGAGGGACGGCGAGTGGCCCATGCCCACCGCCCGCCAGGGCTTGAGCTCCCCCAGGAAAATGTCCGGCGCCGGGGGCACGGCACCGAGCCTCGCCGCGAACGATTCACTGACGAGCGTGACACGTTTTCCATTTTTGAACGCGGCGGAGCGCACGGTGGTGTCCGCTGCCAGCTTGAGCGGTTCGGTGTACCGAAGTGAGGTGGCGGTTGGCTCGGAGTGGTCGAGGGTGTAGCGAATCTCGCCGTCCGGTTGACACGGATTCGTCAGCGTCACGATGAGTTCCTGCTCGAACAGATGCGGCCGCCGCCGCGTACCCCAAGGTGCATGTCGAACGTAATCCACCAGCCAGGTGTCGTCCCAGCGACCGTTGCGTCGTAGCGTGTACGCGAAGTCAACGGTGGCGGTCAGGTGCTGTTCAAAGTGCGCCACGACTTTGGCCGTGAAATCGTCCGGCGTCTCCACCCCCGGCTCATACCGGCCGTGGGCATCCGTCAGATCCCGCGCGAGGGCGCACTGGAATCCCGCCCGCGTCATGGCCCGCAAGCCAATGGATTTACCCAGCAAACAGACCTGGGTGTGAACTCCGCAGAAAATAATGTGAGTAATGCCGCGCTGCTGGCACAGCGTATAAAGCCGCTCCGGATCATTCGGCATCAAGTCGTCGGGCCCGATCACCAGGTCCGGATGCATCCCGTCCCAGCCGTAATTGACCTGACAGCGTTCGCGGCCGCACGTGCAACCGCCACCATCCGGCGCGGCGGGGCAAACCAGGTCCGGTCCTTGGGGCATCGAAATCGGGTCCACCGCCAGAACGCGTTCGACCATCGGCGTGCCGACGTAATTGTCCGCGACATCGGTTGGGCAAAGAAAAATGGTCATCCCTAGGGCACGGGCTTGAGCCAGCGCCTGGTTCATCCGCGGCACGAGTGCAGCGACCCGCTCGGTCGAAGTCTTGCACCAATGCCAGTTCCACATGTCCACCACGACGATCGCCACGTGCTTTGGCTCCACGTTTTCGAGCTGACGGATTATCGCCCCCGTCTTGAGATCGCGGTGTTGTAGTTCCAGGGTAAATCCCCGCAGCGGCAAGGGGGCGACGGCAACCCCGATTGTCAGCACGACCAGGAGCCGGATCGACGAGCCTAAGCGGATAAAGCGCACGTTGGCTTTCTAGCAGTTGCTCAAAATCAGGCGAGAATTTTCTTTACCACGTTCCCGTGTACATCGGTCAAACGGTAATCGCGCCCCGTGTGCCGGTAGGTGAGGCGTTCATGATCCAAACCCAGCAGGTGCAAGATTGTAGCGTGGAAGTCATGCACGTGGACGGGGTCCTCGGCGACGTTGATCCCGTAGTCATCCGTCGCGCCATAAACTGTGCCCGGCTTCACGCCGGCGCCGGCGAGCCACGAGGAAAATGCCCAGTGGTGGTGCTCGCGGCCTTTGGCCGACTCGGCTTCCACAAACGGGGTGCGGCCGAATTCCGTGGTCCACACCACGAGCGTCTCGTCCAGCATTCCGCGTTGTTTCAAATCCCGGAGCAGGCCGGCGATCGCCTGGTCGACATTCTTCGCCAGGGGCGTGTGGGTCAGCATGTCGCCGTGGGCATCCCAATTATCGGAAGAACCGGTGTCGATCAATTCCACGAACCGGACGCCCTGTTCCACGAGCCGCCGGGCCATCAAACATTGCCAGCCGAAACCGGAGGTCTGGCCCCGCTGCAGGCCGTAGAGGTTTAGCGTGGCATCGCTTTCCCGCGCCAGGTCAAATACGTGCGGCACTTCCAGCTGCATGCCGAAGGCTGTCTCGAAAGATTGGATCCGTGCCTGGAGCAGCGGGTCGGCGGCGCGCTGGGCGAGATGCCGCTGATTCATCCGCGCCATCAATCCAAGTTCCATTTCCTGCAATCGGCTGGTGACAGCCCGGCGCTGGACATTGGCGATCGGCTCGGCGCCGGGGACGACCAGCGTGCCTTGATGCGCGCCGGGAAGGAAATCACTACCCCACACCTGGCCCCCGGCATACGGCGATTTTGGCGCGAGGACCACGAAGGAGGGCAGGTTGCGGTTCTCGGTGCCGAGCC
Organism: Verrucomicrobiota bacterium; assembly: GCA_025350905.1. Lineage (GTDB taxonomy): Bacteria > Verrucomicrobiota > Verrucomicrobiia > Limisphaerales > JADLHS01 > JADLHS01. The sequence goes on along the minus strand of JANXWY010000246.1, from coordinate 15,604 downwards.
CGTAGCTGACCCACGAGCCCAGACTGGGGCGAGCGAAAGTGAAGGATCCGGTGTGAAGGCCGAGGGTGGCTTCGTAGTGGTTGGTGTGATCCGACTTCATCGAGCGGATCACGCAAAGTTCATCCACGCAGCCGGCCAGGTGAGGAAAGAGCGCACTGACTTGCGTGCCGGACCGGCCGTGAGGTGAGAATTCCCATTGTGGTCGTTTGAGGAACATTTTGAAATCGCCTTTGCGCCCCTGATACTCATTGACGGACTTCGTCTTGCCGACGTCGGCAAAGAGTTTTGGCTTCGGATCCCAAGAGTCCACGTGCGAGACGCCGCCGCTCATATAGAGAAAGATCACCTGTTTGGCTTTTGGTTGGAAATGCGACGGCTTGGGGGCGGAGGGGTCGCCGCCGCGGGCGGGCGCAGCTTTATCGGCCAGCAGTTGCGAAACGAGGCTGGGCAGCAGCATCGAACCACCCACCAGAGAACGCAGGAATCCGCGACGGGAGTAATCAAATTTGCAGTCCGGTTTCATAGCTGTGATTTCAGTCGAGGTGGAGGAATTCGTTACTCCCGAGGAGCGAACGGACGTAGGCCGCCAAGGCGGTGGGTTCAGGGTTGGTCTGACCGGCGGCCGAGAGTTCGGCCCGGTACGCGGCCAGGAAATCCGCGGCTTCGACCCGCTCGAACTCAGTCGGCGCGCGTCCCGTCGTCAGCCGCCACGCGAGCGCGATCTGCTGCGCCTCCTCGGGGCAGGCGGCGCGCAGCCGGCGGGCGCACGCGGCGGCCTGCTCATGGACGAATGGGGAATTGAGAAAGTAGAGCGCCTGGGTCGGCACGGTGGTCAGGCGGCGGTCCGGAGTGCTCGCGTTGGGATCCGGTCCATCGAACAGCGCCAGGAATGGGTGGCGTTTAATGCGTTGCGTCATCAGGTACAAGCTGCGCTGGTTGTGCTCGTAGTCGGCGCTGAACGGCGCGTGCTGCGTAAAACTCGAAGTCACAGGCGAGGGAAACGGATGCCCCTCACCCGGAGTACGGTCCAGCTCGCCGCTCACGGTGAGGATCGCGTCCCGTAGTTCTTCGGCGCTGAGCCGCCGCCTCACGAAGGAAGAGTATTCACTATTCAGTGAGTCAGTATTCCGCGGGCCAGCGCTGAGCCCTGCCAGCGCATCCGGAGACGGATCAGTGGTTGCTGCATCCTTCCCGCCCTGTTGATAGGTCGCACTCAGCATCATCAGCCGCTGCATGGCCTTCATGGACCAACCGCTTGCCATGAAGCGCCGCGCCAGATAATCCAGCAATTCCGGATGCGTGGGTGGCTGGCCGCGCGCGCCGAAGTCGTTGGGTGTGGCGACGAGCCCGCGGCCAAAATGATATTGCCAGAGGCGGTTGGCCATCACCCGGGCGGTGAGCGGGTTGTTGGTCCGGGTCAGCCAGAGCGCCAATTCGAGCCGGCCGCTGCCTGCGGTACCGGCCGGCAAGGGACCGCCGTCGAGAGCTTGGATAAACCCGCGCGGGGTTTCCTCACCGGGTCGATCCGGCTCGCCGCGCAGTTGCAAGCGTGCATCGTGCGGAGTCCCTTCCACCACACCGTAAGTCATGGCGCACGGACCTTCGGCGAGCAGGGCCGTGAGTTCCCGGGTGTCTTTCGCAACCTCGCCCTCGAGCACGGCAAGTTGGCGTCGCACCTCCACCAACCGCGCGCGCCGCGCCGCGCGCTCGGCCTCGGGCTCCGCCAGCGCCAGGGCATCCAGCGGCGGAAGCGGTTTCGCGCGGAATGCAAAATTGTCGGCCGCCAGCGCCGGCCGGATTCCCGGCCGGTGGCCGTAACTATCGATGAACGCGTAGTCAATTGTGCCATCCCATCCCGGCGCAAAGGTGCCCGCAATCCGGGTGCTGCCCAGCGGCGTCGCGAGCGTGCCGACGTAACGCTGCGCCTGGAGATCGAGCCGAAGCTGCACTTGATGCCACACCCCGGATCGCAGTTTCGCGACGTATTCGTTCGTGGCGCCGGAGCGGGCGAAAAACTCGCTGGCGTTGAAATGCAATTCAACGGCGGCGGAACTGCCGGGCCCATGACCCAGGTAAAAGCGCCAGGAGCCGTCCTCGCCCGCATCCCCATCGCCGCAGCGGAAGTCAAACGCCGCATACATAACTTCGTTGCTGGCCGCCGACCACTTGGGAGCGAGCGTCAGACCGAGTCCGTCATAGTCACTGCGCTTCGGTAGGTGGACGCCAAGCCTTCCGGCCGGGTAAATATTGTGGTACGGACTTTGGGCGGCGACCGCGACTTTAACCACACTGTTCGGTCCGGGGCTCCAAGGTTTGCCCGGCGGCGCGTCGTCCGTCTGCGCCTCGAAATCACCATCCAGTCCCACCAACTTTTGCCATTCCGCCGCGAGCGCCACCGCGTCGGGCGATCCCGGCGCGCCGGTCAGGGCTCCCAGCGTGGTGGAGGCGGGCGCGAGCGGTTCGAGCTGGAGGCCGAAGTTATCAATTTCCAAAACCGGCAGGGCGGCGCCGGCCCGGGCGCGGGAATCCAGTGCCACATAATCCACAACGCCCGACCAATCGGGCGCGAACGGTTGGTTGGAGAAAGTGACGACCGCGCCCGGCCCGACCACATTTCCGGAGAACGTGCGGTCCGCCAAATCCAGACTCAACTGCAAATTGTACCACTGGTGAAGCTGCAACTCCGCCAGCCTTTCCGGCTGCCCATTCTTGCGCGAAAAAATGGCTTCCGTGGAAATGAGCACTTCCACGGCCGGCGAATCTGCCCGAGCGCCAATCCAAAACCGATGACATCCTGGCGTGGCGTTCGTAGTCGCCGCCGTCCGAAAATCAAGATTCACCTGCAACGTCCGACCCGTTTCCCGCATGCGCCGGGGATACAGCGCCTGTTCGAGCTGATAATCCTGCTCGCCGCCGGCAATGTTCGCGCCGAATTTTCCGGCGGGGTAAAGATTCTTGAATGGGCTCTGGGCGGCAGTCGTGACGCTGACCATTCCCGTCGCCAACCAGGGTGGGACTATCACGCCGTAACTGCCGCCGGCGGCATCCTTCTGGATTTCGAAATCACCATCCGGATCGTGGAGGGAGCGAAATACCGCTGCCGGCACCGGCTGTTTCTGCCGCGCCAGCTTCTCCGCCAGCCGCGCCACCTGTTGGTCATATTCGCGCCATCGTGGCTGCGATTCCTCCGGGGGCAGGAGCGGGACCATCGCCCGTACTTTGGCTTTCTGTTCCGAGCCGGGGAACGCGTAGCGGCTGCTCGCGAAGATCCCGTAAAGCGCGTAGTAATCCTTCATCGAAATCGGATCAAACTTGTGATCATGACACCGCGCGCAACCCACGCTCAACCCGAGCACGGTTTGCCCAAGGGTATCGAGAGTGTCTTGAATGGTCAGATGGTGATAATTCTCCGAATCGAAACCAAACCGGCGCGAGATCGCGAGAAATCCGGTGGCGGTGACTCGTTCGGCGTAAACTTCGCGCTTGCCTTGCCCGGCCAGAATGTCGCCGGCGATCTGCTCGCGCAGAAATTCATCGTATGGCTTGTCGGCATTGAAGGCGTCGATCACGTAGTTCCGGTAACGCCAGGCCAACCCCACGGGATAATCCGCCGTGTCGCCGGCCGTGTCGGCGTAGCGGACGAGGTCCAGCCAGTGACGACCCCAGCGCTCGCCGTAGTGCGGTGAACTCAGGAGCCCATCCACTACTTTTGCAAAAGCATTCGGGGAGCGGTCCGTCTCGAAAGCGTCGATCGCTTCCGGGGTCGGGGGCAAACCGGTTAAATCAAACGTCGCACGCCGGATCAGCGTGCGTTTGTCGGCTGGGGGCGAAGGTCGGAGTCCGCGCGCCTCCAACTTCGCCAGGATAAAACGATCCACCGGTTGGTCCGACCAGGATTTATTTTTGACCATCGGCACAGCCGGGTTTTGCACCGGCTGGAAACTCCACCAATCTTTGCGCGTCTTAAGCTTTGCCTCCCAAGCCATCCGGTTCGCGGCCGTGGCCGCGGGCGGCGAGTCGCGCGGATCCGGGGCGTTCATATTCACCCACGCGACAAAGTCCGCGATGATGAAATCGGCGAGCTGGGGACGGTTCTTGGGCATTTGGGGGTCCGCCTGCTCATGCTTGATCGCCTGTATGAGCAGGCTCCGCTTCGCGTCTCCCAGAATAATGGCCGGACCAGAATCGCCGCCGGCGAGCAGGCCATCGCGGAAATCCAGCCGGAGGCCGCCTTTGGCTTTCGTCGCGCCGTGACATTCGTAACATTCGTTCGCCAGGGTCGGTCGAATGCGCTGCTCGAAGAACGCCAGCGGCCCCGGCTTGAAATCGTTGGTCACCCCGCCGGCGAACACTGGGATTCCGAGCGCACTGAAAAGAAAAAACACCCCTCCCTGCCGATACGCGCGAAACATCGCACGGCGGTTGGATAAGGTTTTCATTACTCAATTTCTTACACGAAGCCCCACCTGTCTGTCAGGTCGCAATTTCTGATTCACTCAATTTGTCAATTTTTGGCGCTCCACGGCCGGTCGCTGGGGTGGAGCGTCACGCTGCGGCTCCCAACGCCGCGGCCGGAGGCGCCATTGGGTTCGCCAGTGAAACCGCAGAGGAACCACACCATGGCGTTTCCAGTCGTTCTCGCGGACGGGTTCGTCGCAGCGCGACGAGCATCACGAACCGGAGGCCGTGACCGGATTCGTCCCACAACCAAATCGCCGGGTTTGGCGGGTCCGCCGGGCGCTATTGGCTTGCCAAAACCGTGGCACTTAAGGCAAAACACTGTCGATTCAGAGCGATCCTTCGGCCCACGGGACGGAATGATCTCAAATTTATTATGGCCCTCCCAACCACCTTTTGCCCCGATTTGGTGGGTTGTCTTTCCCAAGGCGCCGCGGGTAACCCTACGGTAGCCATGGTGGAGGCCGCCTTCCACCATCACGGTATCAATGCGCGTTACATCAACATGGAAGTGAATCCGGCCCAGCTCGCCGATGCCATAAAGGGACTTCGCGCCACCGGCTTCCGCGGTTTCAACCTGAGCATGCCGCACAAGGTCACGGTGATTCCGCTGCTGGATGGCTTGGGTGAATCCGCGGCAGTGATTGGCGCCGTCAATTGCGTGGTGCGGCGAGGTGACCGATTGATTGGGGAGAACACCGACGGCAAGGGCTTCCTTCGTTCGCTGCTGGACCTCACGGAGCCGAAAGGCAAAACCGTGGTGCTGTTTGGCGCGGGTGGCGCGGCCCGCGCCGTGGCGGTGGAACTTGCCCTCGCGGGCGTGGAACGGTTTATTCTCGTCAACCGCACGCCCGAGCGCGGACGACTATTGCTCGACACGCTGGTCGGCCAGTTGCATTGCCAGGCGGAGTTGTCGCCTTGGGCAGGTGATTTTTCCCTGCCCCGCGAAACGGATATCGTGATCAACGGCACGTCCGTCGGACTTTATGATGCCGCCGCCCGGCTGCCCCTGGATCCGGAAACTTTCCGGCCGGGCCAAATTGTGGCCGACGTGGTTTTCAGTCCGCCGGCCACGCGGCTGCTCCGCGACGCCACTGCCCGCGGGTGCCAAACGCTGGATGGCTTGTCCATGCTGGTGAATCAAGGAGTTTTGGGCGTGCAATACTGGACCGGAGTTTTGCCGGATGCGGCAATAATGCAGGAGGCGCTGGCCAGAGCAATGAGTAGCTGACAACAAAAACATGAGGTGGTGGATTCCGCCGACTTCAACCTCGCGGACTTGTGCGTCGCGTGGTTGAACCCAGCCGACCTCGGACAATACGCGGGCGGCTGGCTTTGCTGCCTCCAGATTTGAAACTGGCAACCCGGCGAGCCTGGCTGACTCGGCCCGGTTCGTTCCGTCCCCACCACAAGTCTAAGTTCTTCCGCCGCGCCCGGCAGAGAATAGCCTTGGCCGCTGCGGGCCATTGCGGCAAAGTAGCTTCAACTTATTCACCATGCAGCGTCACCGACATTATCTGCGAAGCGTGGCCATCATCGCCACGCTGGCAGCGGGCCTCGGGGGCCGGCCCACGCACGCGGCTGAGGCCGGTAGCAGCTCCACTCCCGCCGACCCCAAGGTTGATTTCGCAACGGAATTGCAACCGCTCTTCGTCGAGCGTTGCTACGATTGCCACGGGCCGAAAAAGCAAGAATCCGGTCTGCGCTTGGACAACCGCGCGGATTTGCTTAGGGGCGGTGAGCACGGACCCTCCCTGGTGCCTGGGAAGAGTGCGGAGAGCATTTTGGTTCAAGTCCTGGCCGGCACGCATCCGGACCTGGCGCGGATGCCGAAGAAAAAGGAAAAGCTCACCCCCGCACAAATCGGCCAAGTGCGCGCCTGGATTGATCAAGGTGCGGCATGGATGGAAGTCGGCTCGGCCAAATCCACGACGACCACGAATCACTGGGCGTTTCGCGCGCCCACGCGACCGGCCGTGCCGCCGCCGACCAACCCGAAATGGCCGCGCACACCGATAGATAATTTCATCCTGGCCAAACTCGCCGCCGAAAAACTCAAGCCCACGCCCGAGACGGACAAGATCACGCTGCTGCGCCGGCTGAGCCTCGATCTCACTGGCTTGCCGCCGACGATTGCGGAAGTAGACGCGTTTCTCGCGGATAAATCTTCGGACGCCTACCAAAAACAAATCGAACGTCTGCTGGCGTCACCGCATTATGGCGAACGCTGGGCGCGGCACTGGCTCGACGCCGCGCGCTACGCCGACTCGGATGGGTTTGAGAAGGACAAGCCGCGTTTCATTTGGGCCTACCGCGATTGGGTCGTCGCCGCGTTTAACCAGGACTTGCCGTACGATCAGTTCGTCATCGAGCAAATCGCCGGCGACCTGTTGCCGAACGCCACGACGGAACAAATCGTGGCGACGGGTTTCCTCCGCAACTCGATGCTCAACGAGGAAGGCGGCGTCGATCCGGAACAGTTCCGCATGGAAACGATGTTTGACAGGTTGGATTGCATCGGAAAGAGCGTGCTCGGGCTCACCATCCAGTGCGCCCAATGTCACAACCACAAGTTTGATCCGCTGACCCAGCAGGAGTATTACCGGCTGTTCGCCTTTTTGAACAATGATCACGAAGCCTCGACCATCGTTTACCCCGGTGAACAGCAGCTCCTCGTGGCAAACCTCGCCCGGCAAATGCGCGATCTCGAGGCCGGGCTGCGACACACCACCCCTGACTGGCAGCAACGGATGAACCAGTGGGAAGACACGGTAAAAAATGACCAGCCGGAATGGTCGGTGGTTCGCTGCGTCAATGCCGGCGACAACGGCGAGCGCTTTTACCCGTACGCCGACGGCTCGATTCGCGCGGCGAGTTATGCACCCACCACGTGGACGGCGCATTTTCGGGGCACGAATCATTTGCCGTCCATCGGCGCGTTTCGGCTGGAACAATTGACCGATCCCAACCTGCCGTGCGCCGGACCGGGCCGCTCGATCAAAGGCATGGCGGCCTTGACCGAATTCAAAGTCGAGGCGGTGGATCTGCTGGACCGCACGAACCAGGCGCCGATCAAATTCGTCAAGGCCACGGCGGACTTCAGCAATGCGGAGAAAGCACTGGAGCCGGAGTTTTACGACAAGAGCGACAAGAAGCGGGTTTATGGTCCGGTGGAATTTGCCATTGATGGCAAGAGTGACACGGCGTGGGGCATCGACGCCGGGCCGGGCCGGCGCAATCAGCCACGCAAGGCCGTGTTCCTGCCTGAGTCGCCCCTTTTGTTTACCAACGGCGTCGAGTTGAACTTTCGGCTGGAGCAAAAGCACGGCGGCTGGAACTCCGACGACAATCAAACCCACAACCTTGGCCGCTTCCGGTTGAGCGTCACGAGTGCGACCAATGTGGTAGCGGACCCGCTGCCAGCCGGCGTGCGCGAGGTTTTCGATACGCCGCGCGACCAGCGCAGCCCGGCCCAGATCGCGACGGTCTTCTGCTATTGGCGCACGATGGTGCCGGAGTTCCAAGCTACCAATAAAAAAATCGAAGCGCTCTGGCGCCAATGGCCGGAGGGCTCTTCGACGCTGGCGCTGGTGGCGCGCAACGGGCGCAGCGCCGGTGACGAAAAGCGCACCACCCAGCTTTTAAAACGGGGTGACTGGCTCAAGCCCGGAGACGAAGTGAATTCAGGGACGCCAGCGTTTCTGCACGCATTGCCACCCGAGGCCGACGGCTCGCGCCTCACGCTGGCCCGGTGGCTGGTGGACCGCCAATCCCCGACCACGGCGCGGGCCTTCGTGAACCGGATCTGGCAAAACTATTTTGGCGATGGACTGGTGACCACGCCCGAGGACTTCGGCCGGCGTTGCGAACTGCCTTCGCACCCCGAACTGCTCGATTGGTTGGCGTGTGAATTCATGGATTCCGGCTGGAGCATCAAGCACCTTCAGCGCTTGATTGTAACTTCGGCGACTTATCGCCAGGCTTCCCACGTAACCCCGGCACTGTACGCCAAAGACCCCTACAACCATCTGCTCGCCCGCGGGCCGCGTTTTCGGGTCGAGGGCGAAATTGTCCGCGACATTGCGCTCGCCGCGAGCGGTCTGCTCAATCCGGCCATGGGGGGGCGCAGCATCTACCCGCCGGCGCCGGAATTTCTGTTCCAGCCGCCCGCCAGCTACGGCCCCAAGACTTGGACGGAGGATACCGGCCCGGAGCGGTATCGCCGCAGCTTGTACGTGTTCAAGTTTCGCTCTTCTCCGTTCCCGATGTTGCAAACCTTCGACGCGCCAAATGGTGACTTCTCCTGCGTGCGCCGCCTGCGCTCGAACACGCCGCTGCAGGCGCTCGTCTCGCTGAACGAACCGGTGTTCGTCGAGTGCGCTCAGGCGCTGGCCCGCCTGACTTTGGCCGAAGGCGGGAAGACCGACACCGCGCGCATCGCGTACGCGTTTCGCCGCGCGCTCTCCCGCCCACCGACGGCGGGTGAGAAGGAGGAATTGCTTTCACTGCTGAACAAGGAAAAGGCACGCATCGGTGCGGGCTGGGTCAATTCGTATGAACTCGGCACCGGCAAGAACGAGTTGCCCGCCAGGCTTCCCGCGGGCACGACGCCAATGCAATTAGCGGCATACACGGTGGTGTCGCGCGTGCTATTGAATCTGGACGAGACGATTACGAAAGAGTAAAAACATTCTGTGACTGACCATGAGCTCCATGTCTTCTTCGAGGACTTTGTGCGGACGTTGCATTCGCGGGGAGTGGTGTGCGCCATCACCAGTGGTCTGGCGTGTGTCCATTACGGTGTGGCGGAGACCACGAAAGATTGCGACCTGCTCTGCCATCCGGGTTCGTTCGATACCTTGCTCAACCTGCTCGGAGAAACCAGCATCTCCGGTCAGCTCTGTCATTATCGCGGCCACATCAGCCCGCCGCTGGATGCCCGCTGGCATCGGGGCGGCTGGACAAGTCACTTTCAATGGGGATCCATGCCGGAGGTCACGACCCTGGATGTCTTTGGCCACGCATTGCGTGAGTCGTCACCGTGGCAAGACGACGTCGCGGGCCTTTACGCCAGTGAAAATGTCGTGGCGGAAATGAAGCGCACCGATCGCGACAAAGACTGGCCATTCATTACTTCGCTTGGGGTTGCGCTACTCCAGGCCCGCGATCCGCGAGGCTGGCTGCATCTCTTTGACGCGGATTCCATGTCGGAGATGCTGGAGGCTTATGTGATTCCCGAGGAACTCCTCGCGGTTAGACCCGCGCTGCGACTCGCCGCGCGGCGCGACCCCGCCCTGCATCATGCCCTGCTGGCAGAACGCCATTTCTGGAAAGAGTTGGACCGGTTGCGGATCAGCATTTGCCGCGCGGCGCTCCGCCCTTTTGTGCTGGCGATGGGCCGCACGGACAGCGGCAAGCCCGCCAGTTTGCCGGAACAGCACGCGGCCCGGCTCGCGTGTGCGGAAACAAGCTTGGAAAAGAATCCCATCGGCAGGTATGGCGTGGAACGCATGATCGAGGACGCCCGAAAATCCACCGCTGCCTTCATCAATCCCGAACTCATCCGCTGGTTGCCAGATGTGAGACCGCACTTTAGTTACCTAACGTCTTGAAAGCGCCGACGAAACTCCTACCGCAATTGTCGCGCGAAAAACTCGCCCGCGTCCGGGAGATCGAGCGCGACTTCCATGTCCGCGCGTTCGGCGAGGAATTGGCGCGCGTCAACCTCGACCTGACCAGGGAGGAACGCCGTCGTTACATTGATTGGATGCGCGAAACCGCCCGAAAAAACGGCGTGAAACCAGAAAAGAAATTTCCCTACCACGAGGAATGAACTGCCAATCCCACCTCTACCGCGGCCATGATCCGAAACTCATCACGCGCCGCTGGTTTTTCGAGCAATGCGGGGTGGGGCTCGGCGCCATCGCGCTCGGTTCGTTGTTTCGCCAAAATGGCTGGGCCGCGCCCGCCGCCCTCGCCAATCCGCTTGCGCCCAAGCAACCGCACTTTGCGCCCAAGGCCAAGCGCGTGATCTTCCTGTTCATGGCGGGCGCGCCGAGCCATCTGGAGTTGTTCGACCACAAACCCGCGCTAACCAAGTGGAATGGCCAACCGCCGCCGGCGGAGCTCATCAAAAATTATCGCGCCGCGTTCATCAACCCGAACGCTGCGCTCCTCGGACCGAAGTTCAAGTTCGCCAAATACGGACAGAGCGGCGCGGAACTTTCAGAGCTCCTGCCGCACCTCGCAGGCATCGCGGATGACATTGCCATCGTGAAGTCCATGCACACGGACGCCTTCAATCATGCCCCGGCCCAGATCTTGATGAGCACCGGCTCTCAACAGTTCGGGCGACCGAGCCTCGGCGCGTGGACGACTTACGGGCTGGGGTGCGAAACGCAGGACCTGCCGTCGTTCGTGGTGTTCAGCACCGGCAACAAAGGTCCAAGCGGCGGCGCGTCGAACTGGGGGCCCGGTTTTCTGCCGTCCGTGCATCAAGGGGTCATGTTCCGCAGCGTGGGTGACCCGGTGCTCTACCTCTCCAACCCGAAAGGCGTGGACGAACCGATTCAGCGCGATTCGCTCGCCGCCATCCAGCGGCTGAATCAAAAACATCTCGGCGTGGTCGGCGATCCGGAAATCGCCACCCGCATCAACGCCTTTGAACTGGCGCACCGGATGCAGCTCGCCGCGCCGGAGGTGATGGATATCTCCAAGGAATCAAAGGCCACGCTCGAAATGTACGGAGCGGAACCGGGCCAAGGTTCGTTTGCCAATTCCTGCCTGCTCGCCCGCCGGCTGGTCGAGAAAGGGGTGCGCTTCGTAGAGATTTTTCACGAGTCATGGGATCAACACGGCAGTCTGGTCGCAGACCTCAAAAAGAATTGTCTGAAGACGGACCAGGCGGCGGCGGCCTTGATCAAAGACCTCAAGCAACGGGGCATGCTCGAAGACACCCTGGTGGTGTGGGGCGGTGAATTTGGCCGCACACCCATGGTCCAGGGCGGCGATGACGGACGCGATCATCATCCGAATTGCTTCACCATGTGGCTGGCCGGCGGCGGCGTGAAACCCGGCCTCACGCTGGGTGAGTCGGACGAATTCGGATTCAACGTCACCAAGGATCCGGTCCATGTCCACGATCTGCACGCGACGATCATGCACTTGCTGGGCTTTGATCACACGAAGCTCACCTATCGTTTCCAAGGCCGCGATTTCCGGCTGACCGATGTGCACGGTGAGGTCGTGAAGAAACTTCTGGCCTGAACCGGAGTTGGTCGACCGGCCCCGACGACGCGCCCAAGCTTTAGCCGGGCGGCCAGTTCATTTTCCGGCCGCCGAGGATATGACAATGCAGGTGCGGCACGGCTTCGCCGGCATCGGGACCGTTATTGAAAACCAGGCGGAAGCCATTTTGCGCCAAGCCCAGTTGCCCGGCGACTTCCGCGGCTTTCAACAGCAGATGACCGAGCAGCGCTTGGTCTGGCGCCTTTGCTTCGGCGACCCGCGGGATCGGCTGCTTCGGAATCAACAGGACATGCGTCGGGGCTTGCGGGGCGATGTCGTGGAAGGCGATGACGGTGTCGTCCTCATACACAATGCGGGCCGGGATTTCACGAGCGATGATTTTCTCAAACAGCGTTTGGCTCATAATCTTGTTTTGCGCGCCGCCCGTCACCACACCGGCAGCGGCAAAGTTTGCGAAAGCAGGGAGCGCCGGGCATCGCTCGGCTCGGCTGGGCCATCCTACGGCAGGCCGAACCATGCCCGGCGCGCCCTCAATCGACCATGAGCGCGCGTGGATCCTCCGCGGCTTCAACGCTCACGCTGCGCTGAAGGAAGGCAATGATCTGGTCGCGGAATTGTTCGCAGCGCGGGCTCCAGCGTTGCGCGCCCAGCAAGCGTTTCACGCAGCCGCGCAGGCCGTGAAAGCGGATTAATTGCGGCGAGGTATGGGCTTGGGCGCGAACCGCGGCGCGGAGGCGGGGGAAAAATACCAATTCCCCACCGGCTCCGGCTTCCTGCGCGAGGAGTCGCAGATCTTTCGGGGCGGGGTCCTCGCTCCGGACGGCCAAGCGACCCGCGTCCATGGTCAGCCCCAGCCCGTGCAGCACGCGTTCAAACGCGGCCGCAAACTCCGCCACCGAGACGGTTTGACGGCCGAGATGTTGTTTGAAGTAATGAAAGACCGACGCGGCAGCGTGTTCGACGAAGTCCTGCTCGAACAAGGCTGCGGCACCATCGCCCAATTCGACGGAGATCTTTTCCGCCGAGAAGGGAACGGATTCGCCGGAGGGCAGTTCGAACAAGAGGCAATCGCGGGCCAATAAAATCATGCCTTGCTCTCCAGTTTTTTTACTTCCGAGACGAAGTCGGTGGCTTCCTGAAAACGGCGATACACGCTGGCAAAGCGCACGTAGGCGACTTCGTCGATCCCGCGTAAGCCGTCCATAACTTGCTTGCCGATGAATTCCGCCGGCACCTCGTCTTCAAATTTGTTGTTCACGGTTTCCACAATTCGTTCCACCAGGTCCTCAATGATCTTCGGGCTGATGGGGCGCTTCTGACATGCCTTCTTGACGCCGGAGAGCAGCTTCTCCTTCGAAAATTCTTCGCGCCGTCCGTCCCGCTTGACGATCATCATTCCTGGGCGCTCGACTTCTTCGTACGTGGTGAAGCGATGCTCGCACGCGGTACACTCGCGGCGACGGCGAATGGTCGCGCCTTCACGCGAGGCGCGTGAATCAACGACCTTATCGTCCTGACAGCCGCATTTGGGGCAGCGCATAAGAAACCACAGCTAATTGTGGTGGCAGTGTTGTAGCACCCTAAGGATTGCGGTGTCAAGTGTTGGCTCAAGGTCGGGTAACCCTACGTCCCTGCTGCCGCGTTCTGGCAGCCAACTGGAATTTCACTGGTACTTGAGGCAAACACAGGTATGGAAAAAAGTTGTTCAGTCGCGCGGCAAAGGCGTGATAACCATTGCCTGGAGACGCAAGGCTTTGGGTGTTGGCCGGGCTTGCGGCTCCAATCAAATCCAGCATGGTCTTCTTGAATTGCGACGCGCACGACGCGGGTGACTTAGCGTGTGGTTTTCGTACCCACGAAGGCGTAGCGCGCGTGAGTTAAGCCGTTGACCACTTTGTCGAAGTAATACTTGAAGCCGCGGGAAAGGGTGACGCGCTTGATTTCCAGCTTCAGTCCCGCGTGGGTGAACAAGTCTTGATAATCCGTTCGCGTCAGGCCCGCGCTCGCGGGCGGCCCCGACCGCATGATCCGGGGCGAGGGGGAACGAAAGCGCACCAGCGGCCGCACCGGCTCGCGGATGGCCACGAACTTCCCCCCCGGTTTCAAAACCCGGCGCACTTCGCGTAACACGCGCAACATGTTCACCGCACGATGCAGGGCGTCCGCACAGACCACGGCGTCGAAATGGTTGGCGGGGAAATCCAGCTTGCCAAAATCCGCCGGCATGCGGGTGATTTTGGCCGCATGCGCCCGGAGCAGTTTGAAAGCTTTCGGCGCCGACTGCTTCAGCAAACGGGCCGACGCATCCGTGGCGGTGATCTCGACCACCTGCGGCAACTTGGAAAGCTCCGCACTAAACCAGGCCGCGCCGGCACCAATTTCCAGAATCCGCCCCCGAAATTCCAGGCCGCATTGCTGCGTGAGAAAGGGGATGAACTTCGGGAAATCCGCCTGCAGGCAACGCCACCATTCCGCCTCGCTGGCGAACTCCTCCCCGGGGTGCGACGCCTCGGCCCGCTCGATTAGCATCGCGGGCAGGTCGATTTTTTTCTCGATGTATCGGGACTCAGTCACATTCAAAGGCGGGAAACTTAGGAAGCCCCGAGCATTCCTGCAACTTTGTTTTACGGCCGTGGGTCTCTTCGCGGACGCAACGAGAGCGACCAGAAGACCGCGACCCTTTGGACCAAAAGGATTTGACGCTGTACGGGGGTAGAGGTATATGGCCCACGATCGATTACAGGAGTGAAATGAACGCCACCCTCTCAAACTTTTCCGCGTGTGTGCCGCCACCGCTGAATGAGGCGGCGCGCCAAGCCAGCGAGGAGGTGCTCCAAACACTCGGGGCATCACTCGCCGGTTTGACGGAGCAAGAAGCGACGGCACGGCTGCAGCAATTCGGCCCGAACGAAGTCGCTCAGGAACGAAAACACGAGTGGCTGCACCGGCTGTGGGTCGCCGTCCGCAACCCACTGGTGATCCTGTTGACGATTCTGGCGACGGTGTCCTACGCCACCGGGGATCTGCGCGCCGGAACGGTGATGCTGCTGATGGTTATCTTGGGCGTGACGCTCCGGTTTGTGCAGGAGACGAAGGCCAACACGGCGGCGGCCAAACTCAAGGCGATGATCAAAGTTACCGCCACCGTCGTGCGCGCGGGGCAAACCCGGGAAATCCCCCTGCAGGACTTGGTGCCCGGCGACATCGTAAAGCTCTCGGCAGGAGATATGATTCCCGGCGATGTGCGGCTCCTAGCGGCGAAAGATTTGTTCCTTATCCAAGGCACGCTGACGGGCGAATCCTTACCAGTGGAAAAATCTGAGGCGCGGGATTCGCGCCCCAATGTCGCCAGCATCGAGCGCACCAACCTCTGTTTCCTTGGCACGAGCGTGGAAAGTGGCGCGGCTACGGCCGTCATCCTCGCGACCGGCGCGCAGACGTATTTCGGCAAGATGGCCAGCAGCCTCGCCGGCCCGCCCGTCGAGACGGCTTTTGACAAAGGGGTCAAAAAATATGTCTGGTTGATGCTCTCCTTCATGATGCTGATGGTGCCGATGGTTTTCCTGATTAACGGTTGGTTCAAGCACAACTGGAAGGACGCCTTTTTCTTTGCGATGGCGGTGGCGGTCGGCCTCACGCCGGAAATGCTGCCGATGATAGTTTCCGTCTGCCTCTCGAAAGGGGCGCTGGCGATGTCGAAGAAAAAGGTCATCGTCAAGAAACTCAACTCCATTCAGAACTTCGGAGCGATGGACGTGCTGTGCACCGACAAGACCGGCACCCTCACCCTCGATCACGTGATCCTCGAACGGCATGTGGATGTCTTCAAAAACGAGAGCGAAGCGGTGCTGCGGGACGCCTATCTCATCAGCCATTTCCAGACCGGCCTGAAGAACGT
>JANXWY010000233.1 GCA_025350905.1 Verrucomicrobiota bacterium | reverse complement strand
CGAACAACACGAGGCCCACGAAAATCTGGAACATGCGCTCGACCATGCTCATGCCTGCTAAATGTCCGAACCAATAATTGGCGTCGCATTATGCAGCCTATCCTTTTTCATGAGGCGAACCTATTTCGGGCGCAACCGGCTGTCGAGCAGGATTGTTCTGTCGTTATGAGCCCGGAGTCCTTTCAAGCAAAGGCGGAACTCCAAACTTGCAACCAGCAACCCGCACCGAAACAATTCCCGTCCATGAATCGTATCGTCCAAAAGTTTGCCGACTTGAAACAGGAGAAACAGAAAGGCTTCGTTGTCTATATCGGTGCGGGCGATCCGAATCTTGCAGCCACGCGGCAACTGGCGCTCGCATTCGATCAGGCGGGCGTAGACGTCCTCGAACTGGGCGTGCCGTTCAGCGATCCGCTGGCGGACGGCTTGGTCAATCAACTCGCCGCCCAGCGCGGGTTGGAATCCGGCACCACGCCGCCGAAACTGTTGGCGACCGTCGCGACCATCCGGCGCGAGTCGCAGATTCCCATCGTCCTCTACATTTACTTCAACCTGATCCATCGCGTCGGCATGGAAAGCTTCATCAATGACGCGGCCAAGGCGGGTGTGGACGGGTTGCTCGTGCTCGATCTGCCGCCAGAGGAATCGGACAATTACGAAGCCCTCATGCGCAAAGCCGGTTTGTGTCACATTTATCTTGTCGCGCCGACCACGCCGGAGGAGCGCATGGCGAAAATCGTCCAACGCGGTGCGGGTTTCATCTATTATATCTCGCGCGAAGGCGTGACCGGCATGCAAAGCCAGGTTGCTTCCAATCTCGCCGCACAGGTCGCCAAGATTCGCGCGCACACTTCACTGCCAATCGCCGTTGGCTTTGGCATCTCGAATCCCGAACAGGCGAAAGCCGTGGCGAAAGAAGCCGATGGCTGCGTTGTCGGCAGTGCGGTGGTGAATCAAATTGCCGAGCACGGTAAATCGCCCGAACTGGTCAGCACACTTGCGACGTTCGTGAAGTCGCTGGCGGACGCGGTGAAATCCATTTGAGCCACAGATGAAACACGGATTGAACTCCGATAACAACATCCGCAGATTTCGCGGATTAGCGCAGTGGGTTTATGAAAATGAATTTGAATTAGAGTTAATCTGTGTGATCTGCGGATAGAACTCTCTTCCGTGTCCGTGTTTCATCCGGGTTCAATCCGCGGCTAAAATAATTATGAAAGCAAAGACCGACATCAAAGACCGATTCGTCATCATCATGGCCGGCGGCCGCGGCGAGCGTTTCTGGCCGGTGAGCCGCGAGAAAACCCCCAAACAACTTCTCAAGTTGCTCGGGGACCGCTCGTTCCTGCAGGACGCCGTGGATCGGGTGCTGCCGCTGGTGCCGATGCAGAACATTTTCATCATCACCAACGAAACGCAGGCGGCGGAAGTACGGAAACAACTTCCCAAGCTGCCCAAGGAGAACGTGGTGGCCGAACCGATTGGCCGCGACACCTGTGCCGCTGTCACGCTGGGGGCGGCGCTCGTGGGCGCGCGGTCCACCACCGGCGTCATGGCGGTGCTACCGGCCGACCATGTCATTCCGGAGGCGAAAAAGTTTCAACAGGTGCTGGCGGATGCGTTTGATCTGGCGGGTCGAGGACAGGCGATCGTGACCATTGGCATCCAGCCGACCGAGCCGAATACCGGTTACGGCTACATCCGGGTGGGTGAACCGCTGCCACCGCCCACCGGCGGCAAAGCCTACAAGACCGTCTTTCATCGCGCCGAGCAATTTGTCGAGAAACCGAACTATGATACCGCGCTCGGTTACCTGCAGAGTGGTCACTATCGTTGGAACGCAGGGATGTTCGTGTGGTCCTTCGTGACCGTGACCGAAGGCTTGCAGCAGCATCAGCCGGAAATGTACGAAGCCTGCCAGCGTTGGTTCAAGGTGGCGGGCAACGCCGCCAAGCTCGCGAAAGTGCTGGCCAAGGAATATCCCGCGATCAAGAAGGTTTCAATTGACTACGCCCTAATGGAGAAGGCGCACAACGTCGTCTGTGCCGACGGCGCCTTCGAATGGGATGACCTCGGTTCCTGGACGGCGTTGGGCCGACATATCAAAGCCGACGCCGAAGGCAACTGCGCCGTCGCGGATTTCATCCACGTGGACGCGGCCCGCAACATCATCTACGACGCCCGCAGCAAAGCTCGCCGGACGCCAATCGCGATCGTGGGTTTGCGCGATTCCATTCTCGTACAAACGGATGATGCCGTGTTGCTGGCCCACAAAAGCCAGGCGCAAAAGGTGAAGGAGTTGGTCAAGAAACTCGCCGAGCATGTGAAGCTAAAAAGATTAGTGTGACCCTGCGCGCGCGCTTCGACTCATGAAAGTGGTCACGATTCACACCGACGGCGGGTGCGAGCCCAATCCGGGTCCCGGCGGTTGGGCGGCGGTACTCGAAATGGATGGGGCCGTCCACGAGTTGAGCGGCGGTGCGCCGGCCACCACCAACAACCGGATGGAAATGCAAGCCGCCATCGAAGCATTGCGGGCGTTGGCCCAACCGTGCCGGATCGAACTTTTCACCGACTCGCAATACCTCCGCAAAGGGGTTTGCGAATGGCTCAAAGGCTGGAAGGCGCGCGGCTGGAAAACGGCGGAGAAGCAGCCGGTCAAGAATCAAGATTTGTGGCAGCAGTTGGACGCTTTGGTTGCCGGTCACACCATCCATTGGCGCTGGCTCAAGGGCCACGCCGGCCACAAACTCAACGAGCGCTGCGATCAATTGGCCGGTGCCGAAATTGCGAAGTTGCGCCGCCAATCCCACGCGCCCCAGATCACCACGGCGCCCGTGCCGGTGGTCGCGTCGGCGCCGCTGCCCAATCTGAGGCAAGCCGCGCTGTTTTGAGCCGGAAATGAATCAGTAGGACAGGCGTCGCGCCGGTCTTTAACTCTTGCTTCCCCGCCTGAGGCGCGGCGATTCCACCGGCCAATGGTCTTCACTAAATAGTGATCGAAGTGTTGGGAGATGGAGACAGGCGCGACGCCTGTCCTACGAGGATAGTTAGACTCGCTCCGCCGTCTTCGACTGCTTGGTTCCGGCTAAGCGCTAACTTTCCTGAACCGTGGATTTGGAGTTAATGGGCCTGATCCTGATTCCTGGTGACGGCGCTGAAGGTGGCGCCGCAGTTCTTGCCAAGGGCAGCACAGTTTGCAATGTTCCCGGCTTATGTTTTCCCAGAAACTTTTAGCGGCCCTCGTAACTATCGGGTTGGCCGGCGGCGGTGGCGATCTCGTGGCCATCGAGGAATCAAGTCCTGCCTTGCCCACCAACGCCATCCACGCCAGCGACGCGGCGCAGCAGGCGATCAAAGGCTTCACGCTGCCGAAAGGTTTCACGTGCGAGGTGGTGGCCGCCGAGCCGCTCCTCGCCAATCCCGTGGCCTTTAGTATTGATGAACAAGGGCGATTCTTTGTGGCCGAGACCTTTCGTTTCGAAGCGGGCGTGCCGGATATCCGGGGCCGCATGAACTGGCTGGATACGGAGCTGGCCTCCACCTCGGTCGCCGAGCGGATTGCCTATACCCAACGGCTCGAGCCGACCAACAATGCCTGGTGGACCAATAAGACCGATCGGATTTCGCTGCTATGGGACAGCAAAGGCGATGGCAAAATGGACCAATCTAAGATCTTCGCCGATGGCTTCAATGGCCTGGCGGAAGGCATCGGCGCCGGAGTGCTCGCACGCCACGGTGACCTTTACTACGCCGACATTCCCAATCTTTGGTTGCTGCGCGATACGAACCACGACGGCGCCGCCGACTTCAAGCAGAGCCTCAGCTACGGTTACGGGGTGCGTTATGGCTTTCTCGGGCATGACTTGCACGGCCTGCAACTCGGGCCGGACGGCAAACTCTATTACTCGATCGGAGATCGCGGTGGACACATTGTGTTGCCCAATGGTCAGGTGGTGGATAATTCCGAATGTGGCGCGGTCTATCGCTGTGACTTGGACGGGGGCAACCTTGAAATCTTCCATTCCGGCTTGCGCAATCCGCAGGAACTGGTCTTTGATGATTTCGGGAATCTCTGGACGGTGGACAACAATTCCGACTCGGCGGATCCGGCCCGCGTCGTTTACGTGGCCGAAGGCGGTGACAGCGGGTGGCGCGTCGGCTGGCAGTTTATTAACCAACCGATTTCCCGCAGTTCGTGGATCGGGGAACGCTTGTGCTTTGAAGATTTTCCCGACCGGGCGGCTTATGCCCTGCCACCCGTCTCCGATAAAGTCAGCAACGGCCCCAGCGGGTTGACCTTCGACCCCGGCATCGGCCTGCCGCCCGAATGGCGCGGCCATTTCTTCCTCTGCAACTTTAGCGGCAGTCCCACTCCGAACAGCGGCCTACTGGCCTTCAGCGTAAAGCCCCGCGGCGCGGGTTTTGCCCTCCGTGAAGTTAAAAAATTCTGGTGGAATTTTTTACCCACGGACGTTGATTTTGGCTACGACGGCTGTCTCTATGCCACCGATTGGATCAACGGCTGGAGCGGTACGGGCATGGGCCGAATTTATCGGGTCTTCCAGCCCGGTGAACGCAACCAGCCCGTGGTCGCGCAGGTGAAGCAATTGTTCGCCGATGGATTCGAGCAACGCGCTTCGGCGGAATTGATCACCTTACTCGCTCATCCCGATCGCCGCGTGCGACGCGAAGCCCAGTTCGCCCTGGTGGCGCGCTCGGCCGGCCGCGAACTGGCTGAAGTTGCTGCCAATAATGCCTCCCTATTCGCGCGGTTGCATGCCATCTGGGGGCTCGGACAACTCGAACGGGGCGGCCACCGAAGTGACTTCGCAAAATTGTTGATGGACCCGGAGCCGGAGGTGCGCGCGCAAGCGGCGAAAGTTCTGGGCGAAGCCAGGGACGCCCGTTTTGAAAAACAAATCGTCCCATTGCTGGCGGATGCCTCGCCGCGCGTGCGCTACTTCGCCGCGCTGACACTGGGAAAACTCGGAGCTTCACAAGCACTACCCGCCGTACTCACGATGCTACGCCAAAGCGGCGACGACGCGTGGCTGCGGCACGCCGGCGTCATGGCGCTCGCGAGCTGCGCAACGGACGCCGACCTGGCCACCATGAGCACGGACGCGTCCGTTAATGTCCGGCTCGCCGCGGTGGTGGCGCTGCGCCGCCAGGCGTCGCCGAAATTGGAATTATTTCTCAGCGACGCCGATCCGCGAGTGATTGCCGAGGCCGCACGGGCCATCAATGATTTGCCGGTGGCCGCCGCTTTGCCCGCGCTGGCCGCCCTGGCCGATCACTGGCAAGAATTTGCAAAAATGTCGGATGGCCCCGCCAACGCTCCCACTCCGCGCATTGCCATTTTACGGCGCGTGGTCAACGCCAACTACCGGCTGGGAACGCCCGCTGCGGCGGAAAGACTGGGCGCCTTGGTTGCCGCCGTGCAGCTTCCGGAAATCATTCGCCTCGAAGCGATCTCAGCGTTGCTGGAATGGTCCCAGCCGGACGGGAAAGATCATGTCACCGGGCTGTGGCGACCGCTTTCGAGACGCGGTCCTTTTGATTCCGCGAAAATCGAAACTGCCTGGCTGGCGATTCCGCCATCGAGCTTATCCGCAAGCCTCGAGCTTGCGGTATTCAAACTGGCGCGGCAATCGAAGTGGTCCCGGTTTGGCCTGCTGGCCTTCGCTCGATTGAACGATTCCGCGGCCAGCGCGGAGGTTCGCATCGCCGCGTTGCAGTTGCTCCGCGCGATTGATTTCCCGAAATTCGACGAAGCTTTTCAGGTGGCCATTGGCTCCCCATCCGAAGCCTTGCGCATTGCCGCCATGCAGTTGGGGGCTAAATCCACCCGGGGCGACCGTTTGGTGGCCAGCCTGGCGCAACGCTTGCCCAACAGTACCGTCCGAGAAAAGCAGGCAGTCCTGGTGTTGCTGGGGGAAGTCAACGACCCGGCCGCCGATCGGTTGCTCGCGCTCCAGCTCGACGATTTGCTCGCTGGCAAATTGAGCGGTGCCGTGCAACTGGAATTATTGGAGGCGGCCGCCAAACGCAGCGATCCATCGGTAAAAGCGCGCCTCGCCCAATTTGCCGCGCAGCGGGCAAACCAGCCCGGCGTGGCCCAATTTACGGAGTGCCTCAGCGGCGGGGATGCCGTCATTGGGCGGAAAATTTTCAACGAGAAAATCGAAGCCTCGTGCGTGCGCTGTCACCAAGTCAAAGGCGAGGGCGGCGAGGCCGGACCGAATTTATCCCAAATCGGCGCGCGCGCCGACCGTGCTTACCTTGTGGAATCCATCACGTATCCCAACAACAAGATCGCGCCGGGTTTTGAGAATGTTCAAGGCGTGTTGAATAACGGGGTGGCCTACGCGGGTTTGGTTAAGAGCGAAACCGATGAAACGTTGGAGGTGTTTTCGCCGGAAGATGGCCTGGTAAAAATCAAAAAGTCCGACATCAAATCGCGCACCCGTGGACTTTCCGGCATGCTCGAAAACCTCCGGGAGGTGCTCACCAAGCACGAAATCCGTGACCTCGTGGAATACCTGGCGTCATTGAAATAAATTTCCTGCGCCGCCCGCACTGACTGCGGAACCCTCCCCCACCGCCAATCCAACTGCCGTGCCAACGCCGCCACCATGCCCACGGCTCGTTGCGGAAAATTTGGGTCAGCCCGCTGGGCGGGGGCGACATCCTCACAACGCAATGATCCGAGCCTCGTGACACGAACTGCGATTTCGAAATTCGGATAAAAGTTGCCGTTGGGCTGACCAGCTGGAGTTGACGCCCATGTCGGTTGCTGCGGCGAAACTCAGGGAGATAAATTTTCCTGGTCGAGGATTGCAAAGGCCCCAAGATTTGGTCTTTGCCACCATCCGGCTTTTTTGGAAACCTTTGGGCATGACAACCATGCCGTCGGCCACTCGCAGCGTCTGTCAGAGTGAGTGGCGTTTGCGGAAGGCAGCCTTGCTTTTCCTGCTGGCAACGAACGCCGCCGGTCTGGCAATCCAACGGGTCGAAGCCACCGCCAACGTCGTGGTCTGGGACACGCTCACGCCCTTGGCCGACACCGCTGCGGTGGCCGACCAAGCCGGCTGGAAGTCCGTGCCAACCGATCTCCTCCAGCTGGAAGCTGACCCGCCCAAGGCCTCATCTGATCCGGGGTATTATGGTCGGGATTACTCATTCAAAGGCGATGTGGTGGTCGAGAACCACAGCCTCGCCGCGGTCTTTCGGTCCGCGAACGGCCGGGTGGAAATTTACTCGAAAGCCAACGCGACTCAGCCGCCGGGCGCTCGGTCCGCCAACATTGGTCACGGCCGGAAAATTTTGGAATTTGTCCCCCTGCCAACCGCAAACCAACCAGCGCGCATCAGTCATTGCGAGATTCTGCGAAACGCGGGCGATGAAGTGGCGTTGGAGGTTTTCTTTTCCGCGCCAGGCGCTACCGAAGTCTCAGCCACCTTCGTCTTCGGCAAGACCGAGATCGTGGAGATCAAGCCGGCGGCAAATATGCCCGGCGTCAGCTTGTGGAGTTCCTTTGAGCATGCCGTGGTACCCGATTTCATCGGCGACGACCTCATCCTCAGTGCCGCCGATTATCCTACCACCAACACCGTTTATCTTCCGGCGGAGAATTTCCTAGTGGGATTGGTCAAGGGTGGAGCCGACGAGTTGGTGCTGACCTGGCCGAAGGGGAAGCAGCGCCTCGGTCTCCAGTTGGGCAGCGAACCGAGCGGGAAGCGAGTTATTGAGCGACTCGACTTTGACAACGATGGGCAGAGTCTCTACCTGGCAGCGTTGAGTGCCCCCGGCATCTGGCACCAGGAAACGCTGTCCCCTTCCTTCCTCGAAAAGCAGGTGGCCAGCAAGTGGCAGAAACCGTTCGCGGCGAAATGGAAAACTCAATTGTACGAAGCCGAGGTGAAAACCACCTTCGCCTTCCGGGAATCGGCCGGCGAAATCTGGCGCGGCGTGCCCGGTTCGTACCCGTATCCCGTCTGGTTCAATGGCGACGACGCATACTATCATCTGAGCAAGAAAGTACCGCCCCAGGGCGAATCGCTGATTTATTTCCTCGAGGGGCAGGACACGCCTGAGTCCGTATCCACGCCCGTCGACATCCTCAAGGCAACGTTGGGTCGGCCAGCGAGCGACGCGATCCTCGACCGGGCCGGCCGGAAGCTGCGCACACACCATCGCCGGGGTGGCGACGGGGTTCGCCGCGCCTGCACCTGCGGCTGCACGGAAGCGATCCAGGCGGTTTTCGAGGCGCGAGCGGAGGTTGCCCAGCAAACCACGATTGCGGGCGACCTGGGTGACATGAACTATTTTGTCCAGCGCCATGTCGGACGGATCGACGAGTATCGGAGTTTCGCCGAGGCCATGATCAAGTTCCTGCAGGCGAAAGGAGAGTCTGCGCCGGAATTGAAAACCTATGTTGAGCAACTGGAGTCGATCGCCCGGCAAATCCCGCAAGAGTACAGCGTGCAAAAGGAAAACCTGGGCTCGCCGGAACACGCGGAGCAACTGACCCGCGAAACGCTCGCCCTGACCCGCCGGCAAGAACCCAACAATCTGAAAGCCGCCAGCGAACTCCTCAAGGCTTGGCGCGCCATGGGCGGCGCGCAAGACTATGTGCTGGCCCAGTGTCATACGATCACGCGGAAGCTCTTGCAGGAGGCCGGTTATGGTTGCGTGGAGCAGCCCAAGGCGATGGATCTGGCGGAGGAGATTCGATCCCGCTGTCGGCAGATACTTCGAAACCCCGATGGCTATGAGATCTGGGCCGATTATTAAAACGGCCGGCTTCATCCGGGAGACCCAATCAGAAAGCAAAGTGATGAAGCCTCCAATCCTAGCCGCATGGCTCTTGTCGGGCGCGGTGACGTTGCTCCCGGCCGGTGAAAGCAAAAGTACCAGCGCGGGCGCGAATCCGCCGGCCACTCCAGCGAAGACGAGCGCCGCCGCGGAGCCATCAAAAAATGATTCCAGCCTGGACATGGTTCAGATCGCCGGGGGCCGATTCCAGATGGGCGACCCGGATCAGGGGGACGCCAAGCCGCACGAGGTTACGGTCGGCTCGTTCCTGATCGACCAGCGTCTGGTGACTCAGGCGCACTACCTGGACTTGATGGGTGCGAATCCCTCCCGTTGGAAAGGCGACCAGAACCCCGTCGAACAGGTGCGCTGGGCTGATGCGGTGAAATTTTGTAATAAACGCTCCGAGGCAGCTGGGCTCCAATCTTGTTACGACTTGAAGACTTGGAAGTGTAACTTCGCCGCCAACGGATACCGGCTGCCCACGGAGGCGGAGTGGGAATACGCGTGTCGGGCCGGGACGACCACCGCTTATTTCTTTGGCGATACCCCGGCTAAATTGGGCGAGTACGCCTGGTTCGGCAAGAATTCGGGCGGACATCCCCGGCCGGTGGCGCAGAAACAACCCAATCCCTGGGGACTGTATGACATCTGCGGCAACGTTTGGGAATGGTGCAACGACTTTTACCAGGTGGATTATTACCAGGAATCACCGCGAGTCGACCCGCCGGGACCGAACGCAGGTCAAACCAAAGTGGTTCGCGGCGGTGCCTGGCGATTCAGCGCCGAGAGTTGTCGCTCCGGGTATCGCTACAATGAGAGCCCTGGCTATGCGGATGTCTGTTTTGGCTACGACATCTATGGCTTTCGATGCGTGCGAAAGGCGCCCGGTACCGCTGGCCGGTAACTGCCGTTCGTCGTTGGGCGACCGTGCTGGATGCCCTGCCCAGGGATCGGGTTACTTCTGGTTGTCGGCGATGGTTCGCCGCGCCCTTCGCTTTTGAATTTCACGCTCACGATTGAAGCTGCTGCCATTCGATTTGGCTTGAGCTCCGAGGCCGTAACGTTGCGCAACTCGATCGCAATGCATTTCCGCCGCCGCATCCTGATTGCTTATCGGTTGGGCGCCGGCAGCAGGTCTACGCCGGAATGATCCGCGCGGATGCGCAGACGGAGGCAACGGATTGAGTTGGTTTGCGCATCCTGGGTGCGATGGCCGCCACTGTTCAGATAGGTGATGAACAACGAGCCGTCGGGTAGCTCCATGGCTTTGCCGTAGCCGTAGGCGTTGTCCACCAGAAAGCCGTGATCCTTCGCGGGCGCGATCCAGGTGCGACCACCGTCGGTGCTGAAGATGACCCGCAAGCCACCGTGGCCGGGCGTATAAGAGCCATGCAGGCAGACCAGGGTACCATCGCGCAGCACGTAAAGACTCGGCGCAAACAACCGCAGGCCGAAAGTCACGGGTGGCGTCCAGGTGTGGCCGCGGTCTCGTGACCAGCAGATGTCGCCCTCGGGACGCGCCATCATCACCCAATGGCCATTGGGCAGTTCGGCCACGGTGACTTCTTGCAAATCGTGTGCCGCCTTGATCGTCGCGAGCAATTTCCAGCTCTGGCCGCGATTCGTCGAGCGCAATACCGCCGCCTGATCCGGCGGGCCGCTGGGGGCGCGGCCGTTGATCGCGATGAGCACCGAGCCATCTTTCAAGCGTACGAGCGGGCCATCGGTTTCGTCGTAAGAAAACGGCGTTGGCAACTGGCGACTTTTCTTTTCCCAAGTGTGTCCACCATCGAACGAGCGGATGAGATGCACCCGAACCGCGAGCGACGAGTCCTTGCCCCAATCGCCATTCTCCGGTTCGCCGGAGTAGGTGAAGAACGAAGCGAGCAGCGTCCCGTCGCGCAACTCCACGAACGCCGGATGCCGGTCATCGGCCGGGGTATCGACCAACGTCACCGGCTGGCTCCAGGTTTTGCCTTCATCGGTCGAACGCATGATCATTGCGCGGCCTCCGGTGGGCGCGACGATGTCCGCCGGCAAACCCATTTTTTTGTAAGCCTCCAACGTCTTGGCCGGATAACGCAACGGGGTTGGCGCCGAGGCGTGCCAGTAACCGGCGTTGAACCCGACGAGCCAGTCGCCATTGCGGAGCCGGATCGGCGATTCCCAGCCGACGAATCCACCGTAGCCCGGGAACGGATCAGGTTGATTCACGCCAGGTCCAACCAGCGTTGCCCGACAATCCTCGGGGCGCGCCGTGGCTTCACCGCCCTCGACGACTTTCACTACCGGCCGGAACGAAATGGTTTGATTCGTGGCTGCGGGGCTGGCCGCAGCCGTACTCACCGGCGCGCATAGGGTGGCGGCGAACAGCAGGGGCCAGGCCCACGCGATTTTGGCAGCTCGCGGGAAGAATTTTTGCGCTGCCCAAGAAATCATGCGGGCAGTTTTGCAGGGCGGTGGGTCCGCAACAAGCCCGCAAACCGGGCTCACGACTTTTCGGCTGAATCCCTGAGATAAGGCGACACAGTTGGGAACAATCCTGCGGCGCTGCGGTGTGATTCTCCCTCTCCCCCGCGGAGGGGGAGAGGGTCAGGGTGCACTGCCGTTGAATTAAGCGTTCGGACGCAGCAACGCCAAGCCGTTCGTAATCTTAATCTTTCTCATAATCATAATCTTCCCGCCGCGTAGAGAATAAGAGCAAGAATACGATTAAGATTAAGAACTCGGCACCAAAGCCTAATTCAACGGCAGTGGGGTCAGGGTGAGGGGGGCACGCCGCGATTTGCAGTCTGGCGCAACTGCCACCTCGTCCCCGCACCCCTCACCTCAATCCTCTCCCCTCCGAGGGGAGAGGAGGAAGAACTCGAGCGCTGAGGATGGCGCGGTGACTCGAAAGGACCCGTGACCCGTCGTTTCCCTCGCAC
>JANXWY010000028.1 GCA_025350905.1 Verrucomicrobiota bacterium | reverse complement strand
GCTCGCCCAACGTCGCCAGCTTCGCCGGGTCGATCAGTGGGGCGATCTTGCTGGCGTAGTCTTCAGCTGGGACGGTCAGAGCCAACGAAAGCAACGACAGCGCGAGAACCGCGCGAACCGTCAGGTATGCACGCATGGCTGATCGTCTGGTGATGATTTTTGCGTCAAAGGAGCTTTTGCAGTTCAGCCGCCAGTTTTGGGCCGCCGTTGATGATGACCATGCGCCGATGCACGTCTTCCGGGAATTCTGTCAGATATGCACCCTTGGTCGGAACAGTCGCCTTGTCTTTGATGCGCCCCCACTTTCGGAAGATGTCTTCGAGCTTGTGCTGAACAGTGTAGTCGGCGGTCAGTGCTTTGTGCTCTACGCGGACGAGCAAAACCAGATTGCACAGCGACGGGCGGCCATTGATGGCGGTATCCCAATCCGCTCCGAACAGATGATTTCCATAATCCAGCAAACCGCAAAATGCCTTGAGTGTATCGAGCAGATGCACGTTCAACTTCAAGAGATTGGCGGAATGAAAAAAATCGTTTCGTTGGTCGCGCCGGGCTCTCAGGTCTAGCTGCAATGCTTGCACCGCTGCCAAAGTCGCTGCGTTGCCCGCAACCGGAGCACTCCCTGCGATGTCATTCAGAATATCGTGATAGCTTTTGAATTTTCCGTTCGGTTTCAGGTCTGTCCATCCGGCAGTTTTGGTAGAGAGAAACAACTTTGTGGTCAATTCTGTGTAGTTGTCGCAAAGCACGAAAGCGGTTTTCCAATACTGGCCAGCCGACTTGCCGGTGAAAAGAATCTCCAGCCCGTTTTCGATTTCCGGCATGAGATATTGCAGACTCATTTTGCGCCTCCCAAAAGTTGGGCTTCAAACCAGAGTTTGGCTTTTTGCCAACCAGCTTCGGCTTCGGCGCGCAGTTGGCGTGCTTTATTGCGGCGGCGGTGAACTTCGGCAGCAATCTTCTCCTGCATGGCGGGCTTCGGTTTGGGAACAAGAACTTTCCGAAGCTCCGGTTCGGTGATGGCGGGATAATTCCCACCGCTGGCACGTTGCAGCATTTGCAACAGGCAAAACTTCGAGCGCAGAATTGACCAGAGATAATCCCGCGTGACTCCGCTCAAACCTCGCAAAACAGAAAAGCCGGTTGACGCGATGCAATCGTCCAACTCCGCTGTGATTTGGGCAATCGCTCCATGATGTGGACGGGTTAAACTCACAATGATGTCACCTTCGCGCACCATCATTCGCGCCCGGCTGGGGGCTTCGGCCAACGGAGTTTCTACCGCGCTGGCTTCGCCCGTGTCCGTGTTGACGCTACTGATTTCGATGTATCGGAAAGTTGGTGCTTCGTGCTTTTCTGGATTCCATGTTTCATCAGAGAAATCTGTCAGGCTGCCAAGCGGCACGCTTCCATGAGCGGCCAGCATCTTCAAATTTTGCTCTAAAGCAGGCAGATGAAAATGCGGATCGAAACGAGAAGTCGCTGACACACGCGGCACGGCAAAAACTTTGCGATCGTCTTTCGGCAACTTGGCCAGACCAAGCGATGCGATTAAAAAATCATCGAGACCAGAAAGCAGCGCGTCGGCTTCAGTCAGCTTTGCACGCCATTCCGAATGCGCCGCATTCATTGCTGCGACAAGCTTTTGCTGGGTGCTTTCCTTCGGGAGTGGAAATTCCAAGGCGTCAACGTCTGCCAAGTTGGTTCGCTGTTGGAGTCCGCCTTTCTTGATTCGGGTATAAAGCTCCGTGCCGAGATTCGTGGACAAGAGATAAAAAAGATACCAGGTCAAGAATTTGTTCTCGGTCTTCGGGACAAGAATCCCAACCGCCCGGTTTGCGGTGGCTGGAGGAAAGTCATCGGGCACAACCGCGCTGTTCCCTATTGACGCCATGATGGAAAACAAAAGGTAGCCCGGCTTTATGTGGGAGCGCGGAATTTTGGCGTAGTATCCCTTGGAAATGTGAATCGCATCCTTGGCGGTGATTTCTCCCTCGCTCAAGTCCTGCGAACGAAGATACCGGATGCCATCGGCCGCTGATCTGATTTCGTCGCTGGGCAATTGGTTGTGGTCGCCATCCCTCACATGGAAATGCGCGCCAACCGTTGATAGTGGAAACTTTGTTCCCGCCAGCCGACTAGAAGATGCGAAAAAAATTACGTCCGCACGTTCTTTCAAATCGCCCCGCCGGACTGCAAAGCATTGAGCCTTGCCATCCGCAGCAGGGCTTAGACAAAAAAACGTTTCAGGTCTTTCTGGAACGCCCGCCACTGCGCCACAATACCGGTGTCGGGAATGATTTCGCGTTTTCGCTCGCTCCAGTTTGGTTTCTTGGGATTGCTGGAATTCCAATCGGAATAAACGCGGTAGTCAAACAGGTCGCTGCGGTAAATTTCCACCTTCGATTTTCCAGCCTCGATGCTTTCCGAAGTGACGGTGAAAGTTTTCCGCCCGGTTGCGTCGTAACCGATGTTCTCGGCCAGTGCCATGAAGATGGGCGTGTCGTCAGCCACGGTTTCGTTTTCCTTGAGCCGCCGCAGGAAAACGAGGCTAGCCTTCACCCCGGCGTCATAATGTGAAAAGGCAAACTGCGGCAGGGAAATGACGGCGAGAATCTGGAAGTGTTCCAGAATCCAATCGCGCACACCTTGCAGCGATGAATTGGTGAGGATGCCGTCCGGCAAAACAATCGCTGCGCGTCCCGTCCCCAGCTTGAGGTAGGAATGAACACGCTCCAGAAAAAGAATTTCCGTCTTGATGCTGGCGCGTTGCTTGACCGCCTTCGCGCCGCGCTTGGAATCTGTTTCGGACTGTTCAGAATCGTCTGTGTCTGTGCCGGTCGTGGATTTGTTGAGGTAGTGCCGCAACTCGAATTGCTCAAGGTAGCCTTCCTCTTTTTCCGTGCGCTTGACGACCGAACCGAACGGCGGGTTGGTGAAAATCAAGTCGACCTTACCCATGAGCTTGCGCGAACCTCAGGGGCGACCGTGGTGAGTTCTTCACTCCCCGGAACATTTGCGGCACCGATACGGCACCACTTTAGACATCACAAGTTTGGGGTCGCCGCGAGCATGAGAAAACC
>JANXWY010000166.1 GCA_025350905.1 Verrucomicrobiota bacterium | reverse complement strand
ATCCGCAACCCCAACATGGCTGCCAACGGTCGTTTCCCCACCGCTGTCGGCGACTTCAAATATGAAATCACAAATTAGCATTTTCCTCTTGGCCGCAACCGTTGCGTTCGCCGACACGCCCGAAGCCATTCAGCGCGTCACGCCCGTGCCGAACAACCGCCAGGAATTGCAGCGCGTCAGTGGATTGGAATTGGAACTTGGTCTTGAGTGCAGCACGGAAAACCGGCACTCTTGCAGCATGAAGATAACGGAAGACGTTCGGAAATATGCAGCGGAGCAAGGAATCTCTGACGAAGCGGCGTTGCAAAAAGGGATGGAAGAAGAATCCCGCGAGTTCACCGAGAAAGGCAGCGAGCTTTACGCGAAGGCGTGACTTTGGAAATATTTCCAGCATAATTTCTCGAAATGAAACAGAGACCATTCGATAGAGCGGAACACGTTTATCGAAACGATGCGTTCGCGGAATTGGTCAAAGATGCCGTTCGCTTTTTTAACGGCACGCCGGTTCTTCCGTTGCCACCGCCAGTTTCCTTTCATGGGCGAGGCGTTTATGCGATTTATTACACCGGCTCGAATCCGCTCTACGCGCGCTACGCGGAACTCAACCGCACCGCCTATGAATTTCCGATTTACGTTGGCAAAGCAGTTCCGAAAGGTTGGCGGCAATCTCGCACTTCTGATGACCTAGAGAATCAATCCAGCGAACTTTGCAGTCGCTTGCGCCAACATCACAACAGCCTGAAGATTGTCCCGAGTCTGCAAGCCAGCGATTTCATGTGCCGCTTCGTAATTTTTGAACACACGGGTTCGGACATGATTAGCACCGTCGAAGCAGCTCTCATAAAGCTAAACCGTCCGCTTTGGAACAGCGTCGTTGATGGCTTTGGAAATCACGACCCTGGCAAGGGACGTTATGAGGGTGCGTGCCCGGATTGGGATGTGATTCATCCCGGAAGAAAATGGGCAGCAAAATGCAACGGCGTTGCCAATACCAAGGCTATCATTTTGGCGAACATCAAAAGTCATCTGGCCACGCTTGGTAAATCGAAATGAAATCGCTTGAATTATTTTCAGGGGCGGGCGGCTTGGCAAAAGGACTCGAACTCGCCGGGTTTGAACACAGCGCGTTTGTGGAGTTTAACAAAGATGCCTGTGCATCACTGCGGCGAAACTTTGAACCGGACAAAGTTTTTGAGGGCGACATTCGCGATTTCGATTTCCGCCGACTTTCCGATATTGACGTGGTTGCGGGCGGCCCGCCATGCCAGCCGTTTTCTTTGGGGGGGAAACATGGAGCGAACAACGACAGCCGGGATATGTTTCCCTATGCGATCAACGCGATTGAAACGCTGACTCCGAAGGCTTTTGTCTTTGAAAATGTGAAGGGGTTGCTTCGTGAATCGTTCTCGGAATACTTTCGCTACATTATTCTCCGCTTGACGTTCCCCGACGCGCACCCGGCTCTGAAAGCGACATGGCGGGAGCATTTCAAGTCGCTGGATAAAATCAATTTCGACACTTACAGCGGCATCAAATACCGAGTTCAACGAACATTGGTGGACGCCGCTGACTACGGAGTTCCGCAATGCCGAGAGCGCGTTGTGATTGTCGGCGTCCGGTCAGACATGGAGGCGATTTGGAAGTTTCCGCCGCCTACGCATAGCGAGGAAAGATTGTTGTGGGATAAGTTCGTGACGGGTTCGTATTGGGAACGCCACGAAGTTCCAAAGGCGCATCGAGAAACTTGTCGCAACGGTTTGTTGCCAAGAATCAATGACCTGCGAAATACTTTTGGATTTTTTGAACCGGAACTGAAACCGTGGCGCACAGTTCGGGATGCATTGGAGGGCGTTCCAGACCCACGCAGCAAACACAGCATCCCAGACCATATTTTTCGCGACTTGGCGAGAACGTATCCCGGCCACACGGGGAGCGATTACGACTTGCCGGCGAAAACCGTGAAGGCTGGCGGGCACGGCGTGCCGGGCGGAGAAAACATGATTCGTTTTCACGACGGGTCGGTTCGTTACTTCACTGTGTTGGAGGGCAAACGCATCCAGACGTTTCCCGATGACTACCACATAACGGGCGCTTGGACTGAAGCCATGAGGCAAATCGGAAACGCTGTCCCGGTGCTGCTAGGAGAACAAATCGGGAAAGCACTGATTCAGAAAATCGCCCCCCAACCTCGTTTCGGCATTCCGAGTGTGCCTGTTTTGGTTTCCTCGAATGGCAGAAATTCTGTTCCAACGAACGGAGCGGAAGGCGAGATGGTTTTGTTGGACAAGCCGAATCCAAAAGCCGCGAAGCGGCTTGCAAAGCCAGTGAGCTATCGAAAACAACCGCCAACGAAGAAACTAAATGGACACGGTAAGCCGAAAAAGGCGGTCCGAAATCATGTCTCGCGTGCGAAGCACGCGAAACCGGTCAACTGAATGGAAACTCCGCGCCGCCCTCATCCGCAATGGCGTAAGAGGTTGGAAAGTGACAGCGCAGCAGTTGCCGGGGAATCCAGACTTTGTTTTTCCAAAGAGACATCTGGTTGTTTTCGTGGACGGTTGTTTCTGGCATGGCTGCCCGAAATGTTACCGGCGTCCGGCATCGAATCGAAAGTTTTGGGATGGCAAAATTACCCGAAACAAAGCGCGAGACAAATTGGTGAATCGTGAATTGCGAAAGCTCGGTTGGCGGGTGGTAAGGATTTGGGAATGTGCATTACAAAAAAGCCCGCAGGCCTGTGTGCAAAGAATTGTGCGGGCCTTGAAAGGTTGATGCTGAACTACATCACAAGCTGCTTCGCAACCCAAACCATCAAGATCAAAGTCAGATAGATCGGCCAGATGGAAAATGATTTCACCGCCGCATTGACGGCATCAGGAAGGTGGCCACCGGGTTTTATCGCATACAGGTCTTCCGCAGTGAGCTTACCTTTGTGAAGTTTATGAATGAAGCTGTTGTAGGAGTTTCGGAACATTTTCTCCAGAGACAAATAGTAAACGTCCAAAGCCCAAAACAACACAATCGGTATCAGCGCCATCAAAGCGAATTTTGGTTTTCCTTTGTCCGCAACCAAAACGAGGATCGCCGAAACCGTCGTGATGCACCATGCCTTGCAGGCCGAACTATTGGCAGCCATCCGCTGAATCACGCTTTGAGCAATTTCCAAGTGCGCCCGAACCGCCTCTGAATTTTCTCGAAACTCGCCCTCTTGAGACATGGGAACTCCTCAATAATTGCCGCGAATTTTGATCGCTTCTTCAATCCAAGTCTCCAGATTTTTTTCGATGTAGGCGTAAACATCCTTGCTCGCGCTGTAAGGCGGGTCATACGTCTTCACAATAGATGACAGGCTCACGTTTCCCACATTGATCCCGGAGAAAGGATTGCTTCCTTTGGTGGCTTGGTTTCCGTCCACATCTTTGAGATTGTGAATGTGAACACCAAGAACCCCTTTCGCATCACTCCAAGACTTCTCAATCTCGTAATTGATCCACTTTCTGCCTGCCGTCGCCGCACCAATCAAAACAATCGTGCAGCCGCGTCCGTTCAGTTGGTTGTTTATCCAGCGTTTGATGGCATCGTCGCCGCCATTCGTGACGGTTTCCCAATCATTATCTGAAGCTGCTGGATTGCCTTCAACCGCGCCGATATTCCTGACTTGGGACACACGCCAGTTGTCGGGTTTGTAGTGGAAACTGTAAAATGCTTTTCGTGCCATAAAATTTCCTTTCAACTCTTACGCTGGCGGCGCGGGCGGAGTCGGGGGCGTGGGCGTTGTTCCGCCACCACCGCCGGAATCCACGATGATGCGGGCGCGTTTCCAGGCTTCTTTGAATCGGTTGCCCGCATCGCCGCCGTCGAATTGCACAACGAGGTCGTCGAGGTCGCTGACTTTTTCCAGCAGGGCGGCCACGTCGGTTTCCACTTCTTTCAAGAGCGCGCTGCGGTTCACAATCTGGCCGCGCGGGGTGCTCATCACGTTGCTGAACCCGGTGATGGCGGCGGTGAGCGCGGCAACGCGGGCGGCGGTGACGCCGCGTCCGGCTGCTCCGGCTTCGCTGACGGCGGCTGTGCCGAGGTCGCGAATGGCGGTGGTCTTGTTGACCAATTCCTGTGTGCGCAATTTCTGAATCTCGCTCTTGGTCACGTCCACTTTGCCGTGACGATCCAAGTCGCCGGTTTTCTTGAAGTGAATGGCGAGGGCGCGGGCGAGAACGAACGCGGCGTCTTCGAGCGCGGTTTCGGCCACGGCTTTGGCGTCGGCTGCGCCGCCGGTCGCGCCGTCGGCTTGCGCG
>JANXWY010000142.1 GCA_025350905.1 Verrucomicrobiota bacterium | reverse complement strand
GCCACCAGCGAGGTGGTCGGCGCGTAGTAAAAGAAAGAATGCCCCAGTCCTTCGCGGACGATCTGGCCGCCGCGATATTGCAGGAGGTAGGTGGTGGGCTGGACCTTGATGAATTTGATGCCGAACATAACTTGCCTTTCGTGTATTGGTTTTCTCTGTCAGTCAAAATGGTTTCACAATTCGAAATTGAATCCGCGCTTCTTGAGCTTCTCGTATTTGTCTGCGTCGAAGCTGAACAACTGCGCCGGGCGATGACGTCCGGTCATTTGCGTTTCCTTTAGCGGCACGAGCAGGCCGAAGCCCAGGACCTTCTTCCGGAAGTTGCGCTTGTCCAACTCCGTGCCAAGCACCGCCTCGTAGAGATGCTGGAGTTGTGAAAGCGTGAATTTCGGCGGCAGCAACTCGAAGCCGATGGGTTGGTAGCGCACTTTACCTTTGAGCCGGGCCAGCGCGGCATCCAGAATCTCGGCGTGATCGAAAGCCAGCTTTGGCACTTTTGAAACTGGAAACCAACGAGCGTCTGCCGCGTCCGTGGCAGCCTTGGTGTCGTGGGCTGCCAGTTTGACGAGCGAGTAATAGGCAACGCTCACAACGCGTTCGCGCGGGTCACGCTTCAATTCACCAAAGGTGTAGAGCTGTTCGAGGAAGACGTTTTTCAGTCCGGCTTCCTCCTCAAGTTCGCGGCGGGCGGCATCATCCAGTGTTTCATCCACGCGAACGAAACCACCAGGCAACGCCCACTTGCCTTTGAACGGGTCGAGGGCGCGCTCGATCAGAAGCACCTTGAGTTCGCTATCATCCAGGCCGAAAACTACGCAGTCCACAGTTAGGGCTGCCCGAGGGTATTGGTAGGTATGGGGCATAAGCGGTTATCGTGTTGTTGGGTTTGCGGTCGGCTCAGTTTTCAAAGTCAGTTTAGCGCGGAGTTCCATGAGCAGAATCCCCAGCCGGTTCTTACCCGTGCCGTCACCGCCATCGGCCCAGTAGCGGTCATTCCGGGTATGCTCGATCAACTCCGCATCTCCGGTCGAGAGCAGTAACGATTTGAGTTTGGGGTGCTGATCAAATTTGGCCCGCAAGGCATCGCGCATGACATCTTCCTTCACAACTTCCCAGTCGGCTCGTAAGGGCAGTGAACGACTGCGACCCAGCTTTGCGGATATGGATGGCGTCTTGGCATTGCGCACCGTTTCCTCGTGTTCCGTCCCCGCAAACTTCTGGGCTTGGAAATAGTGCTCCGAAGTTGGCCAGACTTTCCCCTCCAGCTTGAAGGAGTGCGCCGAGAAATTGGAGAACTCCCCGTAGGGATCATTCTGACGGTAAAACAAGATTGTTCGTGTGTTGTTCATTGTTGAGCGTTGTTTTGGTCGATTCCGATTCGTCCAGCCAGTTCGGGCGTGCTCATCGGATAAACCTCTTCCCATGGGGTCACCAGTTTCGCAAGCCCGTTGGTTTGGGCGTGGTCCCGTTGTTCCGCAACAAATCGAGAGATGTCCTCAATGGACACAAGCCAGTCCTGGGCGTAGCTACGCAGGACATCGCCCGCCATGCCAAGTTGGATGGCTCGGCGCTCCTGTTTGCCGCCCTGCGGGTCGTGGTCGGGATCCCACTGCAATCGGACTGGTGATTCAGCAAGCCGCGCCCTCCATCGTTCGGGTGAACCATACACTTCCGGCAGATAACTCGAATGAACGGCACGATTGAGGATTTCCTCAAAACCAATCCGCCGCAGGCGCACAGCGAGCGTGATTTCCTGGCCTTCCTTGGTGCCCCAACCGGAGCGATACATCATCCAAAGAAAGTTGGGCTTGATCCAACTCATGCGGCTGAAGCTGAATTCTCCGCCAAAGCGTTGATGTTGCGCTGCGTATTCTCCAATTGCTGGTCGGTAAGCCTGATACACGACAACCGTGTCCGCATCGAACTGGGCGAGGATGTGTTGGCCGGTCTTCGGCCACCGCTGCAATTGCTCCAAGTAGGGTTGAGTGCGCAGGTTCATTTCGGTGCCTCTTTGTCCGACCTGAATTCTGCAATCACTTTGATCAGGCCGACGATGTTTGCATTGAAGGTGGGCAGCTCCTCGGCGGGAATCCAAAGTTCCCGGCAAGTCGAATCCCCGACGATCTGCACCTGATACTTTGCCGCATATTCTTTCCGGACCTGAAAGCGCGTAACGAAACCCGCCCCATAGTCCCGCACATTCCACTTGCGCGAAATGTCGTTGGCGTATTCCTCGTTGAGAACTGGATAGAAAATGGGCTGCTCCGGCAACCGGGGCGGAAACGCGCGATAACCACCGGCTACGATCAGCTCCAGCTCCTTCGGCCCGACCGGCCGATACATGATGATTGATTCTTCGTTCATTGTCTAAGTCTTTGCTTTACACGTTCTATTGATAGTGTTACATTAACACTATGTCAAGCGGGAATCTGAAAAAGGTGAAGTCGGGCGACAGTTTTGTTAGCCTCAGGGGTGTGATCTC
This sequence comes from Verrucomicrobiota bacterium, assembly GCA_025350905.1. GTDB lineage: Bacteria > Verrucomicrobiota > Verrucomicrobiia > Limisphaerales > JADLHS01 > JADLHS01. The sequence goes on along the minus strand of JANXWY010000142.1, from coordinate 2,016 downwards.
AGAGCCGGCGACCCCATTGAGACCGACAGCGAACGCGATTCCGCGTTCCCCCGCCATTTGGTTTGGCCTTCGACCGTTCGAGCTCTGGGGGATGTTCGTCGTTTCCGCCCTGGTATTGTTGTTGTCTTATCGTGCCTGGTGGCCAATAGGCGTAGCCGAGGCCTGGGGCTTCGTTACGGGTGGCGTTTGTGTCTGGCTGGTCGTGCGGGAGCATCTCTGGAACTGGCCGGTCGGGCTCGCGAACAATATCTTTTTCTTCGTCCTGTTTCTCCAAGGTCGGCTGTTCGCCGACATGAGTTTGCAAATCGTTTACTTCGGATTGGGCATCTTCGGTTGGCTAAACTGGATTCTGGGTGGCGAGAATCGAACGGCCCTCAAGATCAGCCGAACCACGCGGGCCGAGTGGGTGGCGCTTACGACAGCAATCCCGCTCGCCACTTGGGGCTTGCGGGAGATTCTGCTCGCGGTGAACGGGGCTGCACCCTTCTGGGATTCGCTAACCACCGTTCTGAGCCTGGCCGCGCAATACCTGCTCTGCCGCAAACGCTTTGAGAACTGGTTTTTCTGGATAGCGGCGGATGTGATTTATGTCCCTCTTTACCTGAGCCGACAGCTGCCGCTGACCGCTGTGCTCTACGCGGTCTTTCTTGCGATGTGTCTGGCAGGAGTTCGGGAATGGAAGCGCAGCATGCGGAAAGGAGCGACTATCCAGTGAAACACCGGCTTGGACTTGTCATCGGAAAGTTTTATCCGCCGCATCGCGGGCACAAACTGCTGATTGACGCAGCTACCGCGCAATCCGAGCAAGCTGTCGTCCTCGTCTGCGCCAAATCCACCGATACGATTCCGGGCGACCTTCGCGGCCAATGGTTGCAGGAGATTCACCCCAAAGCCCGTGTCATGGTCATTGACGACCGCTACGATGAAAATGACTCCCGGGTCTGGGCCGAAAACACAATTCACTGGTTGGGGCGCGCGCCTGACGTGGTGTTCACCTCGGAAGATTACGGTGACCGCTATTCAGAATTGATGGGCTCGAAGCATATCTTGGTGGACCGGACGCGTGAACGCGTGCCGATTTCCGGAAGGGCGGTGCGCATTGATCCATATGCGAACTGGGATTACATCGAGCCGGCCGTACGGGGTTGGTTTGCGAAACGGATTTGTGTGCTCGGCGCGGAATCCACCGGGACTACCACGCTGGCCAAAGCGCTGGCAGAAAGACTCCAGACTTCGTGGGTTGAAGAATACGGTCGCGAGTATTCCGAGAAGAAGTTGGCGCAAAAAGATCCCGTTTGGCGCACCGAGGAATTCACTGCAATTGCCGCGGAGCAAACTCGCCGTGAAGATGGAGCCGCCTGCAAAGCGAACCGGGTATTGATCTGCGACACCAACGCGTTTGCCACCGTGCTCTGGCATCGGCGCTACATGGGAAGCCACAGCTCCGCCGTGGAGGAAATCGCTCGCCGGGGCAAATGCGATCTCTACCTCCTCACCGGTGATGAAATCGGCTTTGTGCAAGATGGGTTGCGCGATGGCGAGCACATTCGCCACGAAATGCATCGCTGGTTCGAGAAGGCGCTCGCCGCGCAGGCCGTGCCTTGGCAGATTGTCCGTGGTTCACACGAACGGCGTTTGCGCGAAGCGGTTAGTTTGACGAAGTCATTGTTCCAAGGTTCTGCATGGTCCCCGAAAATTGAAGGCGTATGAAAATTAACAAAGTCATCATTGTCATCAACCGTACGAAGTCGCACGCCGACCAAACGGCCAGCGCGTTGAAAACATTTCTCGAGCGTGAAAAGGTGCAGCAGGAATGGATTGAGACGCTGCCGCCCCAAAAGAACCTCTACCGCAAAATACCGGCCCTGCGCGATGGCCGGGCGGACTTGGTCATCGCAGTCGGCGGAGATGGGACGCTGTTGCAGGCCGCGCATCGTTTTCGTGGTTCGGGCGTGCCCATTCTGGGGATCAACATCGGGTACCTTGGCTTCATTACGTCGATTCGGAGCGATCGCG
>JANXWY010000116.1 GCA_025350905.1 Verrucomicrobiota bacterium | reverse complement strand
CACAAGTTCGACCCCATCAAGCAGGAGGATTACTACCGCCTGTTCGCGTTCCTGAACAATGACCACGAAGCCGCGACGGTGGTTTACACCGTGGAGCAGCAGATGCTCGTGGCGAATCTCTCACGCCAGATCAGCGAACTGGAAGCCGGGCTGCGCCACACGATGCCCGATTGGCAGGAGCGGATGAACAACTGGGAGGAATCGGTCAGGAACGACCAGCCAGAATGGACGGTTGTCCGCTGCGTGAATGCCGGTGATAACGGCGAGCGTTTTTACGACTACGAAGATGGCTCAATCCGCGCGGCGAGTTACGCGCCGACCAAATGGACGGCGCACTTTCGCGGCACGAATCATATGGCGTCCATCGGGGCATTCAGACTGGAGCAACTGACCGACCCAAATCTTCCGTGCCATGGCCCGGGCCGTTCCATCAAAGGCATGTCGGCCTTGAGCGAATTCAAAGTCGAAGCGGTGGACGCACAGAACCCCACTAACAAAGTCACGGTGAAATTCGTCAAGGCCACCGCGGACTTCAGCAACGCGGAAAAAGAATTGGAAGCCGAGTTTAGCGACAAGACTGAAAAGAAGCGCATTTATGGCCCGGTCGAGTTCGCGATTGACGGGAAGGATGACACCGCGTGGGGCATTGATGCCGGGCCGGGCCGGCGCAATCTGCCGCGGAAGGCGGTGTTCATCCCGGAATCGCCGCTCACGTTCACGAACGGGGTGGTTCTAAATTTTCACCTCTTGCAAAATCACGGGGGCTGGAACTCGGATGACAACCAAACGCACAACCTCGGTCGCTTCCGCCTGAGCGTAACGGGCGCCACCAACGTGTGGCCGATCCGCTGCCGGCCAGCGTGCGCGACATCTTCAAAATTCCGACCACGCAACGGACGCCGGCGCAAGTCGCGACCGTGTTCAGCTATTGGCGGACGACGCTCCCGGAATTCAAAAAGCCCAACCAGGAAATCGAAGCGCTCTGGAAGCAGCGGCCAGAAGGCACGCCGACGTTGACCCTGATCGCGCGCACAGCCCCAGCCGGCGAGAACGCGGCGCGCACGACGCGCCTCCTGAAACGGGGCGACTGGCTCAAACCGGGCGATGCGGTCGTCGCCGGCGTGCCCGGATTCCTGCACCCGCTGCCTCCAGATGCGGATAACTCCCGATTGACGTTCGCCAGATGGCTCGTGGACAAGAAATCACCCACGACCGCCCGGGCGCTGGTAAACCGGGTCTGGCAAAATTATTTTGGGATAGGCCTCGCGGACACGCCGGAGGACTTCGGCACGCGCTGCGAATTGCCATCGCATCCCGAATTGCTCGACTGGCTGGCGTGCGAGTTGATGGAGCATCGGTGGAGCCTCAAGTCCTTGCACCGCTTGATCGTTCAGTCCGCATCGTATCGCCAGAATTCTCGCGTCACGCCGGAACTCTACGCGCGTGACCCATACAACCGGCTGCTCGCGCGCGGCCCGCGCTTCCGCGTCGAAGGTGAAATCGTCCGCGACATCGCCCTCGCCGCCAGCGGGCTGCTCAATCCTGCAATGGGCGGCCGCAGCGTGTATCCGCCAGCCCCGTCATTCTTGTTTGACAAGCCCGCCAGCTATGGCCCGAAAGTGTGGGCGGAAGAAACCGGCCCGGAGCGGTACCGCCGCAGTCTTTACGTCTTCAAATTTCGCACGTCGCCGTATCCCGTGTTGCAAACCTTTGACGTCCCGAATGGCGATTCCTCCTGTGTGCGGCGCACCCGTTCAAACACCCCGCTACAGGCGCTCGTGTCGTTGAACGAAACCCAATTCGTCGAATGTGCCCAAGCACTTGCGCGCACAACCTTGGTTGAAGGCGGCGGAAACGACGGCGAGCGCATCAACTATGCTTTTCGCCGCGCCCTCTCGCGCCGGCCGACCGGGGACGAGCAACGGGAGTTGCTGTCGCTGCTCGACAAGGAAAAGAAACGCATCGCCGACGGCTGGGTGAATTCTTACGAGTTGGCGACCGGGAAGAATGAGTTGCCGCAGAAACTCCCTGCGGGCGCCACGCCGGCGCAACTGGCGGCCTACACCATTGTCTCGCGCGTGCTGTTGAACCTCGACGAAACCATCACGAAGGAATAGTCATGAACTGCCAATCGCACCTCTATCGTGGCCGCGATCCCAAGCTGATCGCGCGGCGCTGGTTTTTTCAGCAATGCGGCGTGGGCATCGGCGCCATTGCGCTCGGGGGGCTGTTCCGTCAGTGCGGATGGGCGTCGCCCGTTGCGCAACCCAATCCGCTCGCGCCGAAACACCCGCCGCTTCCCGGCAAAGCCAAGCGCGTCATTTATCTCTTCATGGCCGGGGCGCCGAGCCATCTGGAATTGTTCGATCACAAACCCCAATTGACGAAGTGGAATGGCAAACCGCCGCCCGCCGAGCTCATCAAGGATTACCGCGCCGCGTTCATCAATCCCAACGCTGCCCTGCTCGGACCGAAATTCAAATTCGCCCGGCACGGCCAGAGCGGCGCGGAGCTTTCCGAACTGTTGCCCCGGCTTGCGGAAGTCGCTGACGACATCGCCATCATCAAGTCCATGCATACGGACGCCTTCAACCATGCGCCGGGACAAATTTTAATGAGCACCGGCGCGCAACAACTGGGCCGGCCAAGCTTGGGCGCGTGGACGACTTACGGCCTCGGCTCGGAATCGCAGGACTTGCCTTCGTTTGTCGTGTTCAGCACCGGATCGAAGGGGCCGAGCGGCGGCGCGTCGAATTGGGGCAATGGCTTTTTGCCGTCAGTCCATCAGGGCGTGATGTTCCGCAGCGTCGGCGATCCGGTGCTTTACCTCTCGAATCCAAAAGGCGTGGACGAACAAATCCAGCGCGACTCGCTCGACGCGATCAAGCGGCTCAATCAAAAACATCTCGACGTGGTCGGCGATCCCGAGATCGCCACGCGCATCAATTCCTATGAACTGGCGCACCGGATGCAACTTTCCGCTCCGGAGGTGATGGACATTTCGCGAGAATCAAAAGAGACGCAGGCGATGTACGGCGCCGAGCCGGGCAAAGGCACATTCGCCAACGCCTGTCTGCTCGCCCGCCGCCTGGTCGAAAAAGGCGTGCGCTTCGTTGAAATCTTTCATGAATCCTGGGACCAGCATGGCAATCTGGTGGGGGACCTCAAAAAGAATTGCCGCGACACCGACCAGGCTTCCGCTGCGCTGATCAAGGACCTCAAACAACGCGGGATGCTGGATGACACACTGGTGATCTGGGGCGGCGAGTTTGGGCGCACGCCGATGGTGCAAGGCGGGGACGACGGGCGCGATCATCATCCGAATTGTTTTTCCATGTGGCTGGCCGGTGGCGGCGTGAAGCGGGGCATCACGCTCGGCGAGTCGGACGAATTCGGTTTCCACGCGACTACGGACAAGGTCCACGTTCACGATTTGCACGCCACGATTCTGCACTTGCTGGGATTCGATCACACCAAACTCACGTATCGCTTTCAGGGCCGCGACTTCAGGCTGACCGATGTGAGCGGGGAAGTTGTCGAAAAATTGCTGGCCTGAACATCCGCCCGGGCCGCTTACCATCCGGCCTGCCGCGCAAAGTACGAACTTTGCCCCGGCGGGCCAACCGCCACCATTCCATTTCGGCGCGACCGAGGGCAACAAACCACCGGCTTCATTTCCTTGGTGGATCGAGCTTGTCCAATACCGGCCGCAGAATCCCGGCCCAGAGGCGATAGCCCGTCTCATTGGGATGCAATCCGTCCTTCATGTAAAGCTCCGGGCGGGTGCGGCCGGCTTCGGTCAACGATGGTTGGAAAATGTCCACGTAGGTGAGCCTCTGGTTTTTCAGCATGAATTGTTGGATCAACTGGTTCGCTGCCTGCACCTGGGGAAGAATTTTCTCGCGCGCCGGGCAGGG
>JANXWY010000069.1 GCA_025350905.1 Verrucomicrobiota bacterium | reverse complement strand
GGGTCATTTCCCTGGCCAAGTGCTCGCCTTGCGAACGAAACTGCTCCAGAAAGCGCCGGTCGCGTGGGTTCATGTTCAACGATTCAGCTCTCATTGAGAACTGAATATATTGTAACGTTACTATATTGTCAATATACTAGGGGCGATGAGTGGAACCTTTCTAGCGGCGGTCGTTTGGATTGAAGTTTGGGGGTTTGAACGCACTCTCTGGCTGGCTGCGACTGTCAACTTCGCCATCGTCTTTATAAGCGGCCTCCTTGGGAGAGAGCAACAGCAAACCGTCCGCCTCGCTGGAAGGCCGTCCGCCCCGGCCGGCCGCGTAGCGGCAACGTCAGCTCAACTTGGACCGGCCCAAGGCGGGATGATAAAATGGATTTTGTTTTCGACGGGTTTTGTGGCAATGGCGATGGAGGTCGTGTGGACCCGTGCCTTCACCCCGGTGCTCAAAACTCAGGTGTATTCCTTCGCCATGATAGTTTTCACCTATTTGGGAGCCACATTCCTTGGTTCGTGGATGTATCGCCGCGATTTGCGGAGAAACCGCCCCCGCTCGACCGAGACGTTAATGGCCACGCTGGCGGTTACGGCGTTTGTGCCGGTGCTGGTCAACGATTCTCGGTTAGTGGTGGCAAATTGGATGGGGAATCTTGACGCTTTCAGTGTCATTATTCTTCTCGCCAGCATCGGCCCGGTTTGCACGCTGCTAGGGTATCTCACGCCCAGCCTGATTGACGAATATGGGACCGGCCAGCCAACCAAAGCTGGGCAGGCTTACGCCATCAACGTCGTGGGTTGCATACTGGGGCCGCTCTTCGCTTGTTATGTTTTGTTGCCTCGTTTGAGTGAACGGCATGCCTTGATCCTCCTCGGCCTGCCATTTTTCGTGTTTTCCTCTCTGCTATGCCGGGCCCGGCCCCGATGGTTACAATTGGGTTGGGTAGCGATTGCTGGGGTCCTTGTTATGTCGGCTGGGTTCCTCGTCAGGGATTTTGAAGGAATGTTGCAACAATCGCAAAAAAGCACGACGATCCGGCGGGACTACACCGCCTCGGTTATTTCCATGGAGACCGACCGTGGCAAATGGCTTTTGGTCAATGGCATTGGCATGACGGCCCTCTCGCCCATCACCAAATTTATGGTGCATCTACCATTGGCTTTCCACCATGGCCAACCGGAGTCTGCGCTCGTCATTTGTTTTGGCATGGGGACGACTTATCGCTCAGCCTTAACCTGGAAGATTGACACTACCGCGGTGGAACTGGTGCCGAGCGTAACAAAAGCGTTTGGATTTTACCACGCCGACGCTGCCCGGTTCATCGACGACCCCAACGGTCATATGATTACGGACGATGGTCGTCGCTACCTCAAACGGACGGATAAAAAGTTCGATGTGATTGTGGTAGACCCGCCACCACCGGTGCAGGCAGCGGGTTCAAGCCTGCTTTTTTCAAAGGAATTTTATGAATTGGCCAAACAACATTTGAGGCCCGGCGGCATTCTTCAAATGTGGTATCCGGGGGACGATGAAACGGCAACCACACAGGCAGTTATTCGATCCATTCACGAATCATTCCCGCATGTGCGCTGCTTCCTATCGGTGGCGGGGTGGGGCGTACATATGCTGGCTTCGATGGAACCCATTGAGAAGCTTGACGCCGGGCAACTGGCAGCCCGGATGCCCGAAAACGCCCGGCAGGACCTGTTGGAATGGAATGCCTCCAAAGATGCCCCGGCATATCTCATGCAGGTTTTGACCAACGAATATTTCGTCCCAACCATGCTAAATCCAGATACCGAAGTAAGAGTCACTGACGACAAACCTTTTAATGAGTACTTCCTGTTCCGCCGGCTCCTCGGGCGATTGAAAAAGAGAGTACCTTGACGGAAAACGGATAGGTGCTGACTGTTTTATTCGCTCCGGCTCGTGGCTATCGCTCCACCTCGCCGAATTCGAAAGCGGACGTGGTGCTGGGTTTGGCGGTCGCCGCGAGCGCCAGACAGATTAGGGAGCCACCGCAGGTTTGAGGTTGCCGTGGCGCGCCCCAGTCAGGCTATTTCAAGTATTTGTCCGCCGGCGGGTGGAGCAATTCCTGGATCTTGGGTTCGGCCATGTTCGCCGGCGTCGCCAGCACCACCCCGGTATCGACCCGTTTCTCGACTGGCTCACCTTGCAGATGTTTGATTAGTGTCATCACGCCGAGATAGCCCATCAGCATTGGGTTCTGCACCACCAAACCTTGGAGGTCGCCATTCTTCAAATCCAAGACCGATTGGGTGCCCGAATCAAACCCGATCATCTTCACTTTGCCCCCGGCCTTACCGATGTCTCGTAATGCCTTGGTCATCCCGATCGCCGTGGTCTCATTGGGGCAAAAAATTCCGTTTACTTCGCGGCCATACCGATTCAACAAGTTTTGGGAGGCCTGATAGGCCGTCTCCCGGGTCGCGCCCCCGTGTTGGTCGGACGAAATCACCTTGATGCCGGGATAATTCGATTTCAAGGTGTCCAGAAAGCCCGCTTCGCGCGCCTCCGTGCTGGCCGAGCCAACGGCGAGGCGCAGCAAAATCGCATTACCCTCTTCCCCGAGCAGCTTGGCGAGGTACTCCGCTGCGATCACCCCCCCCTTGTAGTTGTCCGTGGCGACGAAGCTGATCTGTTTGTCGGATTTTAGGTCCGAGTCGAAGACGACGACGGGAATTTTTGCCTTCGCGGCATTGACCACCGGCGCGACGAGCGCCTGCGAATCCAGCGGCGCCAATACGATGCCATCCACGCGCCGCGTCATAAAATTCTCGACGACCTGAATTTGTTGATCGCGATCATCTTCGCGCAGCGGGCCTTTCCAGATCACCTCCACCTTGATGCCTTTTTCCGCCAACTCGCGTTGCGCCTTCACCGCGCCCGCGTGGATGGCTTGCCAGAACTCGTGCGTCGTCCCCTTGGGGATAACGGCGATTGTATACGACTTGTCGGCCGCCGAAACAAGCCAAGCCATGGTAACGGCCAAACCGCATAAACTTACTAAGCGCAAAGAGGGTTTCATGACGAGACCGTAGAAAGTACCGGGTAACTTTTCAACCTTTTTCAACTGCGAAGCATTGCCACTAATCCACCGAGCCGAGCCGGAGCCCGCTAATCGGGATACCCGTCGGGATGCTGCTGATGCCACTCCCAGGCGGTGGCCACAATGTCGTCCAGCTTGGGAAATTTGGGTTGCCAGCCCAGCTCACGCAGCGCTTTGTCGGCCGCGGCCACCAGCCTCGGTGGGTCGCCCGGTCGCCGTGGCTTTTCGACGGCCGGGATTTTTTTACCCGTAATCCGCTCGCACGTCTCGATGACCTGACGCACGGAGTAGCCGTCGCCGTTGCCCAGGTTGTAGAAGCCGGTTCGGCCGGTGGCGAGGCCGAGCAGGTGAGCTTGAGCGAGGTCGCGGATGTGAATGTAATCACGAATGCAGGTGCCGTCGGGCGTCGGGTAGTCCATCCCGTAGATCTCGCATTGAGCCGTCTGGCCGAGCGCGACTTTCAATACGTTCGGGATGAGATGTGTCTCAATACGATGGTGCTCGCCAAATTTTTCGCTGGCACCGGCGGCGTTGAAGTAGCGGAACGCCACGAACTCCAGCCCGTGAATCTGTTGGTACCACTGCAGGATTTTCTCGAACATTAACTTGGATTCGCCGTAGGGATTAATCGGCCGCTGGGGTAAATCCTCCGTCATCGGCACGCGATCCGGTGGTCCGTAGGTGGCGCAGGTGGAACTAAAGACAATTTTTCTGGTCCCACACTCGACGGCGGCATCCAACAAGTTCAATCCGGACGCGACGTTGTTGCGAAAATATTTTGCCGGGTTGGTCATGGATTCGCCGACCAGTGCGTTGGCGGCGAAGTGCAGGATGGCATCCGCCTTGGCGTCTTGCAGGGTTTGCTTTACCAGAATAGCGTCGCTGAGGCAGCCGGGAACAAACTGGGCGCGTGCGTCCACGGCCGAGCGATGGCCTTCAGTGAGATTATCGAACACCGTGACTCGATGACCCGCGTTCAGCAATTCCTCGACGCAAACGGATCCAATGTAGCCCGCGCCGCCGGTCACGAGAATGTTCATGGAACGGGAAGTTAGAGGGCGGGATGGGTTCCCTCAACCGGAAAACACTTGCTTGCGGGAGCTCGGATCGCGTTGGAACAGGGTTACCGAACTTTTAGTGCGGCTTTGGGAGCGGAGCCGCCGATGAAAAAGGCGCTATATTAATTTCCGCTGCAGTAAGGGTGGCTGGTGAAGCCGGTCCGGGAAGTGAGGATCATCGTTCGCCCTGACTCCGACCCGCACCTCCGGAGCAGGGAGGCTACACCGCACGATCCGAAGGATTCGGTGAGTGTTCGACTCGGCAAATTTCCGCCCGCAAAACACAGCCGGGAGTTTTCCCCTAACTTTTGGTCACCGGCTATGAAGCGGGCCTGGAAATCTTCTTCCGTAGTCGCGCGTGGCGGAGTTACAGATTCCAACCCTCGCGGTAGGCGCGGCGAATAAATGGATCTGCCTCGGGGGCGTTGACCGCTTTCAAAGTTTGGGGATTCCACTGAAGCTTTTTGCCGACGCGGTAGGCCACGTTGCCCAGATGATTGGCTTCCGTCAGCCAGCCGGAATATTCGAAGTTGGCACTGGTCGGCTTGCCGGTCTTGCACGCCAGCAGCCATTCCTCGTGATGGCCGGGTGAACGCGGTAGGCTGGGGGCTGGTCGCTGAAACCCGGCAAAATCCTTTTCAGGTAACAACACGTGTCTGCCGTAGTCGGCCAGCAGCATGCCTTTGCTACCCATGAACAGGCAGCCACTATCCCACTTGGGAATGCCGCCGGCCTTCCAAATCTCCGGTTTGTTTTCGCCCTGATGCCACGTCAGTTTGACCGGTGGCAACTCGCCGCGGGCGCCGTATTCGTAAGTGGCGCTCATCGAGGCGGGCGCGATTTCCGGATGGGGTGGTGGACCACTCGCTTCAACGGTCAGCGGCGACTGGAGCTTCAGGGCCCAGAACGGAAGGTCATTCCAATGGCTTCCTAAATCGCTCATCGTACCGTTGCCGAAATCCCACCAGCGGTACCATTTTGGTCCTGGGAAATAAATGGTGTTGAAGGGGCGCGCCGGGGCGGGGCCGAGCCAGAGGTCCCAATTCAGACCCTCGGGCACGGGCTGGGATTCCGCCGGGCGCTCAAAGGACCAAACGATATCGTTGTGCCGCTTCGCGTCCGCTTCACTTTGCCAACCCCACGCCCGCGACACCCAGACATGGGCTTCGTGGACCGGCCCGATAATCCCGCTTTGCACCAGCTCCACCACTTGACGGTAATTTTCCGTGGCATGGATTTGAATTCCCATCTGGGTGGCGACTTTGGCCTTGGCCGCGGCTTCACGAATGCGCCGCGCCTCCCAGATATTGTAGCTGAGCGGCTTCTCACAATAAACATGCTTGCCGTGTTGGAGGGCGAGCATGGTGGCGAAAGCATGCGTGTGTTCACAGGTGCTCACCACGACGGCGTCAAATTTCCCGGCCTGCTCGAAGACTTTTCGGAAATCACTGTATTTTCGCGCGGAAGGATATTTTGCAGCGGCTGCCGCCAAATTCTTGCCGTTCACATCGCACAGGGCCACGATGTTTTCCGAAGCAACCGACTCGAGATTGCTGCCGCCCCGACCGCCGGCGCCGATGATGGCGATGTTCAGTTTGTTGTTCAGGTTTTGCCCGCGGAGCAGTGGTGGGGCAACCCCCGTGGCGACCACCGCGGTAATGAAGCTGCGGGTGAATTGACGGCGATTTATTGGCTGAAGCATGCCCATCTTGTGGCTCATGCCACTGGTCGTGTCAAGGACAGGCCATCGTCCACACAACACGATACTGGGTTCACAGTTTGCCGGCGCGTAGCACGCGCAACTAAAAAGTCCAGCGGAAGCCCGCTCACCGCGTAATCGAGCAGTTCCTTCTCGATTTTCAGCCGTTCGCGTCGCGTTCATCCCGGAGCAAGACCGGATTCTGAACCCTGAACCCAGAACTCCGCCACCGGCTCGGCGGCCGCACTAAAATAGATTCCTAACTCCGCTTCGTGCTTGTCGCCTGCCGACTTCCGACTGCTGACTTACGCCGTCGCTGGCCTTACTAAGATTGGCGCGTGCGGGTTTGGCCGGACTCATCGAAGCCGCCGGCTCGAACCATCGCCTCCCTTTCTTCTGCCGCGGGTTTCACGCGGCCGTGTAGGTCGGCGAGCGAAGCAAACGCGTTTGTGCGCGTGCTTCAAACCGACGGTTGATCCTACCCTTCCTGAGTTCTTTGGTGCGCGTTGGCTGAACCCGGATCGTGTTTGGTTTCGGATTGGAATACCGCTGGAGTAGAGCCCGAAGCGAATGGGGTACACGTTCGAGATTCCGAGTCCTGGGCAGG
>JANXWY010000046.1 GCA_025350905.1 Verrucomicrobiota bacterium | reverse complement strand
CTTCGGAACGCACTGAGAATCACACACTGACCGTGCGCGAGGTCGCGCGCAGGTTTGAAGTGGCGGGCGTGGCACGCACAGAACGCAGCATCATCAACTGGTGCCTGCGTATTCCGGCCGCTGTCGGACACCCTTCCGGGCCAGCTCGGACACCGTTCCGGGCCCGTCGGACACCATTCCAATGCGGCCCAAAAACTGTCCGCCCTCAGCCCGGAACACTGTCCGATAGGAATCGGAACGGTGTCCGGCTCAAATCGGAACGCTGTCCGACAGAAATTGGAATCAGTGTCCGACAGCCCCCGGAATACGCAACGTTGCCCTAACTCCATAAGCACCCAAAACACCGCCGTCGTCGGCAGCTTGAACAGGCCACCATCAAACCAGAATCCAACCAACAAGACCGTCGCTCCAGCGGCGGCGACGACTGAAGGCTGAAGGCTGAGGTCGGAAGGCTGAAGCCCGACAGGCGCTCGACCCTCGACGTTCGACCCTCGACCAACCGCAAGTGCGAGATAGGCGAGCAGACAGAGCAACGCCGGCACCCCACAGGAAATGCCCAGCAACAAGTAGTCATTCATCTGGATGGCCGCCGCATCCTCCAAACGCACCGGCTTGTATTTCTCCCCGAGCACCGTTTCCGCCTTGCCCCAGCCATACCCCACCCAGGGCCGATCTCTCATCATCATTACCGCACCGGCCCAAGTGGAAACGCGATTGCGCCAGGAAAAATCATTCGGATTGCCGATTGAGAAGGCTCGCCGGGCCAGCGGATTCTCGGTATGCCGAAACTGCCAGAAGGACAGAACCAAAACCGAAGCTAGGATCACAGAAGCCGGAAACCAGTAATTGCGTGATGCAGCACGCGGAAACGATTCCCCTTCCCCGCCCGGCTGTCGGGGAGAGAGGGCCGGGGTAAGGTGGGTTCGTGAAATCCATTTCCATAGCAACCAACCCAACCCACACGCCGTCCCAACCCACGCGCCCCGGCTGTAACTCTTGACCAAACCAAAACCGCACAATCCCGCCGCCGTGAGAAGCAAAACGATCTTCATCCAACGCCACCATTCCCCACTCCGCACTCCACGTTCCGCAGTTGACCGTCTTTGGTCTTTGGACTTTAGACTTTGGACAAATAAACCCACGGCGAGGATCGCCCCGCCCCCCATCAGCAGTCCATAAAGGTTGGGATTATCCCAAGCGCCGGTCCAGCGACGCTGGCCGCGATACTGAAAATCCATTCCGTATTCCGGCTGCCACTGTGAAGCGCACGCGAGCAACAATACTAAAATGCCGAGGATAGCTCGCGCTTTGCTGATCGATGATGGTTGAGAGTTGATCGTCGGACATTCCGCATTTAATCCTTCCCCCAACTTTAGACCTGCGCCTTTGGCCTTTAGCCTTGGCTGCCACGCGCCCCACAACGCGACGCCCTTTCCGAAAACAATCCCCGCCAGCAAGACCAGCGGCTGCAACGAACGCACGGCGGTTTCGTACGCGAAGGCATAGCGCAACAACACCAGCCCAACCAAGCCAAGGAGCCAGAAGTTAGGATTGGAAATATTGCCGCGAAAGAACGCAAGGAACGCAGAGATTGAAGTCGGAGATCGGAAGGCAGATGGCGGAGAGGGGATTTTCCCTTTTGTGTTTTCTGTGTTCTTTTGCGGTAAAATCCTCCGTTCGAGAAAAAGAAACGTGACGAAGTAACTCACCAGACAAACCACCACCATCCACTGCGTCCCCGCGTCCCGACATGCCGCCTGAATTTCAACGGCAGCCATCCGCAACCAGTTCGGCGCAGCGGCAGAACTGGACCATTCGGCCACCACCACTGCAAGAAGGGTCAAACATACCAGAGCGAAACCTGCGTAGCGGCGAACTCGATGCCCAATCATGAAAATTGATTTTGTTCGCTTCGGTTGCACTACGGAGTAACCAGCAGTTTTGCCCGAGTTTCAATCAGAAATTCAGCGATGGCTCTTTCCTGCTGAAAAGTCTTTGAAACGTCTGCGTTGTAATGCGCATAGTTCTCAACATAAAAGCTCTTTACCGGAACCTTGTTCGCTTTTGCCCAGTTCTCAATATTCTTTGTAAACACGTAAGCTGGATCATTCCGTCCAATGGTTAGAAACAGCGATGGAAATTTTTCCGCCTTGAAGGTCTCAAAGCCATCCCGAATTACGCTTCCTTGAAATATAGCTGCCGCCCAGAGGCCTGGTTCCTGTACCAGAACTTCTTTCATGACTTCACTCCCCAAACTTTGGCTTAACAGATACAGTGGTTTATCCCCGATCCGGCCGTTACGGATCAGTTGCCGGGTTACAAACAGCACATCTTGGGCAGCCAATTCCGCATCGTAACGGCGGGAGAAACTTGTGCCAAAACCGTCCATCCCTCGATAGTTGATCCCAACAATGTTGAAGCCACAATTTGCGATTAGCTCGGGCTGAAGATCGTACTTCCGACGCATCTGGTAGGTGCGCGGCGGCAGGTAAATCACAGTGCCCGCCTTTGCTGCTCCTTCAGGGCTGTTCGTCGTGAAAAGGAAACCTTGGATGGATAACCCGTCGAAACTTGGGATGTTGAATTCTTCCGCCCGGGCAATCTGGGCGTGAGCCAGCGGAATACGACTCCCGGAGCGGAGTTGCCGGAGATTTTGCGTCTTGAGCTCATATTCCCAAAGTCCGGTGGGTCCTCCGGGTTCGGCGGTGGCAACGGCATACACTTTATCGCCCGCTGGATTCGGCATCAGATTGTCCACGTGGCCGAGCGCGAATAAATTTGTGTGTTCCAGCGTATTGTCGGGCCGGACGGCCAAGAGGAATGTGTTATTGGTCACCCCAATGTAAGTGTAACCACGTCCCCCCTGAAGCCACTTGCCATTGTAGGTATGTTCCTGGGTTAGTTGAATTGGAGCTTCGTAAACGGACTTGGAGGAGGTTGCCGCATTGTTGCCTGTCTGGCTCAATTGGATCCGGCTCTGTGGGGACCGAAGCAGGAACAAATTTCGGTTGGGTAGATTGGTCCGGGTACCACAGTACAAAATATCGCCCGAGTCCACGCACGGATTCAGCCAGCGCGGCACGATGCTCTCCTCCTTAGCAAAGCTTAATTGCTCAGTTTTGGCGGCCTTAAGGTCCAAAGAAAAAACCATGCCGTCGTCTGAAAAAGCAAGTTGGTCATCCCCCAGCCGCATTAAACGAATATCTGTTTTGTGCAGGGGTGACATATCCTTCCAAACCTCAAACCCAGCAGTCGGTTGCTCGCGGCCTTTCCTCCAATCCACCCAATAGCGAGTCGAACGGCCCTTCTCGTCTTTGAGGTCTGTCGCGGAAAAAATCAGCGTGTCGTCGGTACACCAGACGGGGTTTTCTTCAAACACGTCGGGCTTGGAACCCAATCTTTTTACCGACAAATCCACCGTATCCAACACGAGCAACCAGGCTGGCTGCGATAAACCATGACCGGGATACTCCTTGAACTTGCCGACGCATTGGATGAGCAGGTAACGGCGATTCGGTGACCAACGGTCAATTTCGTCAATCGGATAATCCAGCGGCACGGTGCGTTCCTCCAGCGTCTTCAAATCCATGTAACGCAATTCATACGAGCCTGATTCCACCCGGAATGTGTAAAACACCTTTGCATCGGAGGCATTGACATAACGGATCGTTTCAAGCGACCCGACGATCTCCTCAAGGCAATGGGTCAGAAAATCATTCTCGGCTGGCGAGTTGCTTTGCCTTGTTTTCAGGACAATGAAGGTGATCAGCGACAAGGCGAGGATGGCCGCCACGCATTTGGTTTTCATGATGGGATTTTGGATTTGGAACTGCATTTGTCCACCAGCGACCGGGGCACAAGTCTTCCCGTTTCTTTCTCCTCCGAGGCTTCCAAATAGGCGGCATCGGTATTGACGCACCATGGATCGCGTTGGGCACCCATGAGATTGCGGGCCGCCAGCAGGCCGGTCATCATCGAATGGTCCTGGTTGTTATACTTGTGCATCCCGTTACGGCCGACCGCCTGAAGGTTCGACAATTGTGAAAGCGCATCCCGAATCGTTGCAACATGGCTTCGGTAGTGGGCATCGTAAACCGGATAGGCTTTCTCCATCCTGACCACACAGCCATCCACAACGTCCTCGGGGGAAACCAGTCCAAGCTTTCCTACCTCGGTTTTCCCCAGCGCGATTAACTCAGAGTCCGCCAGATTCCACAACGGATCACCGGATGCGCAGAAGTATTCAAGTCCGAGGCACGTTACCCCGGCGCGCGGCACCATCTCCGAACTCCAGTTGTTGAAATTTTGCACTCTCCCAACCCGGACTCCCGGATCGTGAATGTATATCCAATTATCCGGAAAAAGATTCTCGCCGGTGACCATCAAGGCCACGCAGATGAAGTCCCGATATTTTAACGACCGGGCGGCCGATTCCACGGCCTCAGGGAAACGCGGCCGCAGGTTCAAGACGCAGTCTCGGAGCGGCATGGAAAAAATGAAATCGTCGCCGGACCAGTCTTCCAGTTCGCCTTTGCTGTCTCTGGTTCGGACTGAGGCGATGCGCTTCCCATTGTGACAAATCTCGACAACCTGCTTTCCCATCCTCACGACTCCACCGCCTTGCACAAAATCATCTCGGGTTTTCTCCCACATCATCCCCGGCCCAAGGCGGGGATATTCAAACCGGTCAATAAGCGTCTTGGTGGTGGCACCTGCTTGCCGGGGACCACGAATCGCCTCGAATATTGCAGTTTTTAGCGAAAGCCCCTTGATTCGCTGGCTCGCCCAATCCGAACTGATTTCAGCGCAGGGCATGCCCCAGACCTTCTCGGTGTAAGTTTTGAAAAATATCTGATAAAGCCGTCGGCCAAACCGATTGCAAACCCAATCTTCAAAGCTCTTTTCGGGTTTGATGGGAGCCAACTGGCTGCATAGGTAACTGAAGACGCACGCGGCGCTGGTGATCCAGCCCAGGTTTCCCAAGGCGTTGGCCGGTCGCAGCGGGTAATCGTACAATTTTTCCCGGTAAAAAATCCGTGATTGCCTCCTGACACTCAGAAACTCGGAAGGCAAACGATTTCGCCACCAAGCCGTAATCTCCGGATTTTGGCTGAAAAAGCGATGCCCGCCGATATCAAATCGAAACCCTTTATACTGGACCGTCCGGGAAATGCCGCCGACATAATGCTCATCTTGTTCCAACACAACCACCTCGTAGCCGGTCGCCAGTAACTCGGCGGCGGCCGTCAAACCGGCCGGCCCAGCGCCGACGATGACGACTTTCCTTCGCCGTTCGCTCACCGGCAACTCCTCCGTTTTTGAAAAGCGGCAGTCGACGTAAGGAGACTGCTACGGCCGAGTTTCGATCTTTCAACCAAACTCTTGGACCGTGTATCGCTATGCGACAGGGTTTGCATGGTTAGCCGGCCCATTTGAAGTTCAAGTAACGCCACAGCAGAACAAGATGCAGAACACCAAAAACATAAAGCACACTCCACCGCACCCGAAACCGGTTCGGCTGCCCGAGCCACGCGCCAAAGGCTATGAAGACCGGGAAAGCCGGGGCGACGTAGCGGGTGAAGGAATTATATTCGCCGCTCATCGCCGGCAGTAACCCCAACATGTAACTCCACACGAAAAATCCTTTGTCAAGCCGCCACTGCGTGGTCACGGTGCAAAGAACGGCAATGAAGATACAGCGTTCCAGGAAGGAACTTTCAAATTCATGCCACCGTGTCACGGTAAAAAATGAAACGATGAACTTGGGCACGTTGATCAGATTCCACACGCTGTGCGATTGCAATTGGGTGTCGAATCCCACCCAGGGATTGCCAGTCCAAACCCACATCAAAGTCAGATAACATCCCCATCCCCACAGTGGTGACAAAAGCAGCGCATAATAGCGCAAGTTGCTCCAAGCATCGGTTGCCGTTGTTTTTTCTAAATTCGCCTCTGTGGCATTGACACTTGACGGATCGCGAAGCCAGTTTGGAAGCCTCAAAAAAAACATGGGTTTGTCTCTGGCGAGATACCAGAGGATGGGAAGAGCTATAAAAACGCCGTTAGGTCGGCAGAGGGGAAGGAGTATCGCCCAGACCGCGACCCAGCGGTAACGCTGCTGTTCCAATCCTGTCCAAGTAAGTATCAGGAGCAGAAAAAAGAGCGATTCGCTATACACCATTTGGTAAAAGAGCGCCCCGGGAAAGGCGAGGAGGAATACCAGCGACCAATTGGCCGTACTCTCACCGAACCGTGAGTAGACGCCATGATTAAAAAGCACAAAGGCAACCAGCGAAAACAGGTTGGACAGCAACAGCCCGGCGGCTAGGTGGCTGCCGCCGACCAGAGGCGCAAGACTTGAAATGCAAAGCGGAAAAAGGGGAAAAAAACGGCACGACTCATCATTGGCGATGTAGCCGATGGTACTAAGGCGGAGGTAATGCCACCCGTCCCACATAGCGAAGTGCTGCGCAGCGGGTTCTCTGATCTGGTGCGTCAAATCCAAAGCCAGAAAGGAGCCGGCGAAATACATGACCTTGAACGCCAACACTCCGAGCGCAACAAGGGCCAGCCGTCGAGTAGTTGGTTGCACAGGTTGATGTGTCTTCGGTTCACCACCAGAAAAAGGGCTGCACAAGGCATCGCGGATGCATGGTTTCAAACTTCCGCCATTCCACGTGACCATCCAGCATGATCAGGTTGCCCCCGGCTGGCAAGGCGCCGGCCAGATGGGACGTGCGGTTCATTTTTCCCCAGCCCTTCGGATGCGTGTCTGAGTAACCGCCCCAAATATTCAAGTAGGTGTTGCCGGCGCGGTCCTGTTCACTGTTCCGAAGCGACAACGTGGCATCCGACAGGAGCACCCGCTCAGAAACCGGCAGGGTGGCCGGAAGCAAGGTCGGGTTCAGGTTGGTGGCCACCGTGTTTTCGCCGCCCGGCAGCGTCAAAGCGTATCCGATGACCCTGAAGTTGGAGGCGAAGTTCCACAAGATGTCATCGTTGCGTTCGGGACTGGCAGGGCAATACATGATTTGCCGCGTGGCCCCGTTCTGGATCATCAAGTCCGCCACATCGTTGGATATATCCCAAGGCCAGTGGCCGGCCAGCATCTTGGGCAGTTTGTCGTTGGAATCCCCCGCATAGAGACGCATCGCCATCGCAAACTGCCGCAGATTACTGGCGCAGTTGGTCT
>JANXWY010000027.1 GCA_025350905.1 Verrucomicrobiota bacterium | reverse complement strand
GAGTGCCCGCCTCGCGTTCAATGCAAAGATCACCGCGGAAGTTGATCCGGCTTAATGCGGCAAAGAACGCGGGCCAATCCACTTCGCCCGTGCCAGCAACAACTTCTTCTCCCCAGGTGCCGGGGACTTTCGTGCTGCGCGCATCCTTGATGTGAACCTGACGAACCCAAGGGCCAAGCTTGCGCAACGCCTCGATGGGATTGCCCTTGCCGTAAAGAATCATGTTGGCCGGATCGAAGTTCGCACCAACGTTTGGCTTCGCGAGCTTGTGCAAAAAATCGAACAATACCGCCGCGGTTTCCTGGCCGGTTTCCAAGCCGAGCGCGATTCCGCGCGATTGGAAGACGTCTGCGGTCTGCGCCATCCGCTGTTTCAACTTCGCGTAATTCGGGTCGCTTTCTTCGTGCGGCAGGAAACCGGCGTGGAACGTGACAAGTTTCAGCCCCAGTTTTTGGGCGAGGTCGGCTGTGGCTTGGATGTTGTTCCAATTCTGCTCCCACGTCGCGTCTGGCACGATGCCACCGGTGAGCCGGATGCTGTTGAGCGTGGTGTAATCCTCGCCCACACATCCGAACATGCCGGAGGCGATGCCGATGCCCGCTGATTGAAGCATTTCGGGCGTCTTGCCCCAAACCGACGGTTCATCGCGCAACGGATCAAGCGCGAGTTGAACGTGACGCAAGCCGGTTGCCTGCAATTTGGAAATCAAGTCCTGCGGGGTGGTCGGCTGTAACGACCAACTGCAAACCGCGAGGCGTGAGGAAAGTGGACTGACATTCATCGGCAACAATGAAACAAGTTTGCCGCCAGACCTCAACCCTGCTTTTTACGTTCCGCGTGGCCGCATCTCGTGAGAGTGCGGATTGCCGACATTCTTGCTGCCATCCGCAAGCGATGGGCGTAAACTCCGGCCATGCGCATCTACATTGAAAGCACGATACCGAGCTACGTCGTTGCGCGCCCCGCCCGCGACCTCTTGCAAGCCGCCCGCCAGCAACTCACCCGCGACTGGTGGGATTTGAAACGCGAGCACCACGAACTTTTCACGTCGCAAGTCGTTCTCGACGAAATTGCCGGTGGCGAGGCGGCAATGGCTAAACAACGTCTTGCGCTGATGAGCGGCATCACCGTTGCGCGCGCGACGGATGAAGTGGAAGCATTGACTCAGAGCATCCTCGATTCAGGCGTGCTGCCGGCGGACGCCGACCGTGACGCCGCGCACATCGCGCTCGCCACAGTCCACGAAATGGATATACTTTTGAGTTGGAACTGCCGGCACATCGCCAATGCCTTCATTCAGGCCAGACTGCGAAAGTTGGCGGAGGCCGCCGGTTTCACCCTTCCGGTGATATGCACGCCGGAGGAACTACTGGAAAACGAAAATGAGCAAAACGACTGACATTCAGACCGCGAAAACGTCCGGCGATGTGGTGCTTCAGGAAATGTGGCGCATCAAAGACACGCTTTCGGCTTCCTACGGCCACAACGTGAAACGCCTGTTTGCCGAGACGCGCAAGCGCGAGAAACTTTCCGGCCACCCGCTGGTCGAGCCTCCCAAGCGCCGCAAAGTGTGAAGAAGTTGCTTCGCGACCAACCAACTGACGGCGACTTGGTGCTGCGGGAAGTGTGGCGTGCCAAAGATGCGCTCTCCGCCGCGCGTGGACATGACGTGCATCGTCTTTTTGCCGATACTCGGAAGCGCCAAAAACTATCCGGCCATCCCGTCGTAAATCTCCAAAGCAAACGCCTCAAGACGCGATGAGGGCGGCGCGACTATTACAGTTGGAACGCAAGAGCCGGTCAGGCGTGAAGTGCGAGAAACACGGCCTTGTTAAGTGGAGGGGAAAGGCACAGCTTCCTTGACATGAAAAGTAAAGCCGCGTTAAGGAGCATGTCGCCGACGTAAGCCGGATTTCTTGTTTGATTTTTGGAGTTTCCCTTGAGCTTTCCACCCTCCGCAGTGCTGCTACGGAGGACGGGTGATCTTTGGGCTTGGTTCTTTCAGAACTGATCTTCCTTTTCCTGGAACAGCACGTTGAACGTCGTGAGCGAGCCGTAGGAGCGCGTGAGGTATTGCTGCATCTCGACCTTTTCGCCATCGGTGAGTTTTTCGTGCGCGTTGATT
>JANXWY010000393.1 GCA_025350905.1 Verrucomicrobiota bacterium | reverse complement strand
CGAAATCCTACAAGCAAATTCCCGGAGCCGGGCGGCGGGTCAAGGTGGAAATTCAAGGGCGACAGGGGAATTCGACCTTGACGCGCCGCCCGGCGACACACCATGGAACTTTGGATTCGCGCGCCGAGTTGTCATCAACGGGCAGCTTGCCCGTTCAATGCGTATGCGCCCACATCAACGCAAGGCCGGCACCGAGGCAAAACATGCAGAGGCTCAAGAGAATCAACCTGAACCATTCTTGCATTGAAGTTCTGGCTTCCAAAGCTTGCCGCGCTTTGTCCATATGGACCCGCTCATCCACCAATTCCCCCCGGACTTTATCCAACTCCCGCTTTAGCACGTCGGTGCTGTGTTCCAACTCGAATTTGATCTGTCGAGCGGCTTTTTCGGTCTCCACTAAATGGCTGTTGGATTGATTGACGGCTGTTTTGAGGGATTCCGTGTGGCTGCCCATTGTCCGTTCAAAGGCTTTTAGCGTCGTGTCAGACTTGTCGCCAAAATCGCTCACGAGTAGGGCCGTCTGTCGCCGATATTCGGCCAGATGCAATTCAAGCCACCTGCGGGAGTCATTCAAAAAACGCGGCACGCTCGCCGCCATGCGCCACTGCGCTTTGGTCAGCAACGTCAGTTGCACCGGAAAGCTGCCTTCCGGTCCGACGCTCCATTCGTGCAACAATCGGTGAATCCGATCAACTTCCTCAGCGGATGCACCGTTCAATAACTCCGCTAAATCGTTCCTGTCCATAACCTCATTCGCCTAAGTTGAGCATTGGCTGTTTGGGACGGGACGATTTCACGGCGACGGCCTCCGACTGTGGGTGAATCTCCGGCACAAGCTGCGATGGCACGAGCAATTCAGCCACGTCGTCGTATTGCCGGAACATTTGCTGCATGGCCCATTGCATTTCACCCGCGAGCATCAATTCCAGGTGGGAGGCTCCGGGCGTCGCCACTTCCGCGAAACTCAACTTGTGGCCAGCCTTGACCTCGGCCCGTTTGATCGCCAGCAACGTGATGGAAGTCACCACCGGCAATGTCAGTTCCCTCGCGCCGAACTTCTTCAACTCCATTTCCAATGCGGATTTCTTGAACAAATTGGTTCGCACCTTGGCCGGGTTGTGGACGACAACGTAATCGACACGATCACCCGCAAAGTAAAACAAATCCATCAAGTTGTTCATGCTCTCGGTGTCCTCGCTGGGAAACAGAAAGAATGTGAACCGGACACCTTGGGCAGCGAGTGATCCGAGCATTTGCAAGGATTCTAATGCCTGAACAATCAGACCGTCGGCCTGCGCCCGGCAGTCAATTACGTGAACCGGCACGTCGCTGCGGGTCACGTTGCGGAACAATCCGAGCAACGTGGACTTGCTGTCTTCGTCATTGCCGAGTGTGTGCGACTGCACCTGTTGGGGATGCCGGTCAGCAAAAGAATGGTGGCGATCGTCCAGGTCGGAGCCGTTCCAACCGATCTGGTGATAATCTAGCCAGGCGGTACGAAACTCGGCTTCAAAGCTTTTGCCGAGACTGCCTTTGGATTGGGGATTGATGTGGATGCGTTTGGTGATGTTCATACGAATTCGTCAGGTTTGAATTGTTCTTTGTTCGGACGTTTGAAAGTGGGCTGCACGGGCAAGGGTGCTGAACGTGATTCCGGCCTGTTGGGCGGAACGATTGGGTGGGCGGGTGAGGATTCCAACTTGTCATTTTCCCAATGCGGCTGCTTTGCGCGTTTGAGTTTGCGGCGGTAGAAATGGTACGGCGCGTAGAGCGTGACGCGGATGCCTTTCTCCGTGTGGAGCAATTCGGCAATCTCCTGCCACGTCTTGCGTCGCTGGCGTTGCTCGCGGATGAAATCGAAATGCGGTTCCAAGACGCTGTGATACGCCCTGCCGCCGCGATGATGTTTTTCATTCATCACCGCAGAGCATAGCGCCCCTGTGCGTGATGGTGTTAGAGAGCAGTGGGCGAGTTAAGCAGAATGGTAGCGGAGTTAATCTGAATGACTGTCCCCATGTCGCGGACTGCGACAAAACGCAGCATATTGCGGCAACGGTTCACGTCGTAACGCGGCAAGTGGCGACAAATCTCCGGGAGCAACTGCGACAAATTGCGACAAACGTGTTGCTGCTGTTGGTTGCCTTTTGCCGCGTCGCTGCGTTTCGCCATTCAGCCCAACGAAGACGTTGGGGGATGGTGTCTCGACAAAATCAAGGCTTTCGAGTTTAAGAAAGCCGTCAGAATCGCGTTTGGCTGAACGTATCAAATTGGATGATGATGGGCGC
>JANXWY010000388.1 GCA_025350905.1 Verrucomicrobiota bacterium | reverse complement strand
CTTCTCGCGGCGTGTGGTCTTCTTTTTGGCGGCAAACTCGGCGTGCGTGAAACTGGTCTGGTGGGTCATGCAACACAGACGAGAAAATCAGCCTCCTCGTTCAAAAGAAATCCATGCGGATTAAATCAGCGTTTCCCTAATGGCTTTGCCAGTAACGGCGACACCAAGGCTGCGCTGGAATGGCTCGGGACGTTACCGGAAGGCTCGGCCAAACAAAATGCGCTGCAAAATATCTCGTGGCAATTGACGCAAAATGATCCCAAGGCGGCGGCGGAATTTGCGAGCACGATGCCGAAGGGCGAAGGCCGAGACAATTTTATCAGGAACATTGCCAGCCAATGGGTGCAGAACGATGTGACCGGCGCCGCGGCGTGGATTCAAACCTTGCCCGAAGGCCAGGCGAAGCAGAATGCCCTGAGCAGTCTTAGTTCATCCTGGGCGCAAAACGATCCGCAAGCCGCGCTGGAGTTTGCCGTGAAAAATTTGCCGGCCGGCACTGCGCAAAATAATTTCCTCGGCGGCGTCGCCAATTCGTGGGCGGCCAATGATCCGAAAGCGGCCCAGGCCTACTTGCAACGATTGCAAGACGGAGAAGCGCACAATTCCTTCCTGTCGGGCGTGGTTTCCGGCCTCGCTCAAAATTCACCGCTCGACGCCGCGAGTTTTGTTGCCACCTTGCCCGCGGGTGATACCCAAAATCGGGCTGCGCAGCAGGTCGCCGCGCAATGGGCCTACGCCGATCCGCAGGCGGCGGCGGCCTGGGTGGTGGGATTTCCGGCCGGCGACACCCGCGACAACGCCATCAACAGTGTCATGCAAAGTTGGGGGCGGAACGATCCCACCGGCGCGGGCCAATGGCTCGCCGCCCTGCCGGAGGACCAGGGCAAACAGTACCTGGTCCAAAATTTTGCCAACTCCATCGCCTATCAATATCCCGAGCTGGCGGCACCGTGGGCGGAGGCATTGACCGAGGAGACGCTGCGCAATAGTGTCTTGGAAAACGTCGCGCAGCAGTGGTTGCGGACGGATTCCACCAGCGCGCGGGCGTGGATCGACAAGACTTCCTTGCCGGATGACGTGAAGCAGCGGTTGCTAAAACCGCATTAACTGCAACGGCCGAGCCCAAGGACAGCTGTGAATCGAAAGGAGTGCCACGGACCACTGATTTCAGTGATCGAAAACCCACAACAAATCCGGCGCGAAAAATAAAGCCTTGCTCCTTTTCCCGCTTGACCGGACCCGTAACATTTCTGAACGTCTCTGCCATGAATCAAAAATGTATTGCCGCCTTGGCCCTGCTGACGTTCACGCTGGCCGCTTGTGCCACTCGTGACGCGGCGCATGCCAATAACTCCAAACCCAACACGCTCACTGCCAAGGAAACGGCCGCGGGTTGGAAGTTGCTGTTCAACGGGGAGAACATGACCGGCTGGCACAATTTCAAAACCGACACCATCCGTCCGGGCTGGCAAGTGAAAGATGGGACGCTGGCCTGTCTCGACCCCAAGAATGCCGGCGATCTCGTCACCGCTGAACAGTTCGATTGGTTTGAACTGGAACTGGAATATAATATTTCGCACGCCGGAAACAGCGGCATCATGTATCACGTCACGGACGATGGGGGCGCCGCTTGGGCGACCGGGCCGGAATTCCAACTCGAAGACAATGTGGAAGCCCACGATCCGGTGCGCTGCGGTTGGCTCTATGCGCTTTACCAGCCGCCGGATGACCCCAAGACCGGCAAACCGCTCGATGCCACGAAGCCGGTCGGCGAGTGGAATCACGTTCGACTGGTGATTTCCCCGAAAAAATGTGAGCATGTGATCAACGGGGTAAAGTATTTCGATTACGTCCTGGGCAGCGAAGATTTCAACAACCGGGTTGCGAAGAGTAAATTTGGCAAGATGGCGACGTTTGCCAAGTTCAACCGTGGCTATATCGCCCTCCAGGGCGATCACGGGCAAGTTGCCTTCCGCAACATCAAGATTCGTCCACTCGCGAAGTAATTGCCGGCTGAAGAATTGATTCAAGCCTTCGATTACCTAAACCGGGGACACTTGGGCGTACTTCACTTCTTTGCGAACGACTGCTCTCTGATTTTCCTGAACCCCGTCGCATTCGGCTGAGTCACTCCCGGCCCGTTGGAAAGGCGCCGCGCGGCGCGATTGGGAACAACAGCGAGCCGATTGCCTCATTCCGCCCGGCGGTGTCGGGCAGGGCAGGGTGACGGCTCGTTCAGCCGTTCCTGGGCCAATCGGTTATCGGTTCAGAATCTTCTCAGACGGTAAACCCGCGTTCCAATCGCCGGCGCGTCCAGGAGGACTCGTTGCTCACCAACGAGGCTTGGACTCCGCTCCTCGGTTCGCCAGCGAAAGGGTGGCATCAGGGAATCCGTCCATTCCGGGACCACGTTGGTTACGTCGGAGGACCAGTAGATCAATACATTTTGGCCGATCGACAGCATCGAAAGCCGCGGTGTCAGGAACGTTTGTAGCTCCGGTCCCGTCAGGGCACGGTTGAAGACGCGCAGGTTGTCCGCTTGCCCGTAAAAACGTGCCGCGTTCCCATTATTCCAGAAGGAGAAGATTTTATCGGATTCCTCCGCTGCGGTGCCGACGACTTGGAACTGGAAGTTCTGCAACACCACGTCTGTCAGGCGCTCCCCGTCCAGCACGGTCAGGATGGATTGCGACGGCAAATCCACGGCGCACGCCAGCGTGTGCCACTGATCCAGCGCCAGGACATTGGTGAAGGCGTACATGAAATTGCTGTTGTTGAGCCGCAGAATGAGGTGGCCGGCCGCATCGTTCTCGAATCCAATCCAGCGATAGGACGGTCCCCCGCTCAGCAGATTCCAGTGTGGATCGTCGAAGCTGCCGGGGCGAAAATCGAATGCGACCGTAAAGGACGAATAGGAAAAGCCACTGATTCGTGCCGCCGCGCTGTAATTCCCCGTCGCCGGTAGCGCGAGCGTGTCATTCGTAAATGTGACTCCCACCAAATCCATCGGGGGACTGTTGCCCAGGGCGTCCAGTCCATCGCCATTGAGTTTGAAGTGTGCGAGCAACTGCGGTTCCGCCGCGTGGCTGAGTGCCTGGGAAAAGCCGGCGACGAAACCCACCGCAACGAAGCCAAGCAGGCGGCTTAGCCGGGCCTTCCGTTTACGTCGAATTCCAGTTTCCATTGCGCAATGTTGTAGTGCGGCCGGCCCGGTCCCCTTCAGATTCCAATTCAATTTGCGGTCTCTGCTAGTCGTCAGGAAAGAGTTGGTTTTCAGGTTGCCGCGTTTGCTATCCCGTCGCCCGCCCGGGCCGGGTCGGGCGGGGAGCGTCCGCGATAAAACACCTAGCCACCGTTGCCACCACTGATGCTCCTCCACCATGCTCTCAATCGTTCCGATAAAGCAAGCGTCGGCGGGGCGGCGGGGAATGCGCTGTGCGGGTAGGCCCGTCCGAACGGATGATTGTGCAATACGCCATCCGGTGCGCCAGTGGGCAGATCTCCGCGCACGGGAAACGGCACCGTTCGGCCCAGGAGTTCCCGCTCGATCAAGAAGCCGAGAATGGCGCGATCGTATTCAATGCTGTCCTCCAGGTATTCCTCCCGATTGGCCCACGACCCGACGGCCGTGAATCCGTCCGCCCGCGACTGAAACCGGACCCCGTAAATGCAAACTCCGGTCCAGCTCCGGTGCAAGTAAAGCCACGGCTCTTCAAAATAGATGAACCACTTGTTTTCCATGCCCTGCGGAATCAATCCCCGCGTGATGCGTTCGAAATCAGCTGGGCCGTAGGTCTGGGCGAAGCCCAAATCGACCCGGAGGACCGGTACGGGCTGAGTCTTCCAAGACTGCCTCTTTGCCGGAGCTTCAGATATGCAGGGCGGCATGGTGTTAAGTGGGTCAACGGAGTTTTGAAATCAATGGGTAATCAATCGCGGCGATCCTATTCGCGTTGTGGTTTGGGTTTCAATAGGTGACAACCCGTCGCCCGCGCCCGGTCGAATCGTCCGGCATCGAACTCGATCGAGCCGGTCCTTCCACCACCGGCGCAACGGGTCCTCATTGTGGTAAGGGGATTTTCCATATCGGCGTCGGCTTGGTTGACGAATGCACCTCAACCGGCGGAGTAAACCCCACGAGTTCGCCCTGCGCATCTGAAGACCAGGTGATCGGTTCATAATCCGAAAAGACCCGCCGCAAGTGTGCGACGTGAAAAGCCGCGGGCACACCGTTGTTGCGCTGCGCCTCGTGCAACACCGCGTGGACGGCTTCCAGGAGTTCGCGATTCGATTCATCCACCATTTCGGCCAACTCCTGGATTGCGTTGACTTGCGTCAGCCCGTAAGGGACGTGATCAAACAGTTCTTCCCCCAAGCGCAGAGCTTTTTCCGAAGGTCGATTCATGGGGCGCGGCGAATAATTCTGGTTTGGTACCGAGTCTTTACAGGCGCGTATCCATTTTCGGATAGGCTTAGGCCTTAGATTCGGTAGCTGCTGTTCAAAGTTGATATCCGGCGTTGTTGCTCACGGCCCGCGCAAGCGGAAGAAGCCCGACAGTCCGGTGGGCATGATCGTCACTACTTTCTGACCGTTGACCTCCGTGGGCGGAGTTGGGAAATCCTGCCAGTCGCCGCCGTTGGCCAGCGTGGTGGCGGATTGGAGAACAAAGCCGCTGGAGGAAGAAGGCCAGCTCAGAATACAATTTGCCAGGGAACTAAGGAGGGTCAATTGTGGCGCGCTTACGGACCCCAAGGAGAGACTGAATACCGTGCCGGATCCGTACCGCCCGCCCTGAAGTGCCGTCCCATAAAGGGTATTGCTCGATAAAATTAAACCGGTAGTCGGATTAGCTCCGTCGCTGTTGATGGAAGCAGAACCGGAGGTCGCGGTGAAGGAATACAAGTTTGTAAAACCCGTGCCGTCCGTCTTGACGG
This sequence comes from Verrucomicrobiota bacterium, assembly GCA_025350905.1. Classification (GTDB taxonomy): domain Bacteria; phylum Verrucomicrobiota; class Verrucomicrobiia; order Limisphaerales; family JADLHS01; genus JADLHS01. Next base: position 2,468 of record JANXWY010000388.1, on the reverse strand, counting down.
CGAAAACGGTACCACTGCCTGATTTGCCGCCTTCATACGCCGTCCCGTACAGTGTGTTGCCAGATGCAAGTAAACGTCCAGTTGGACGAGCTCCGTCACTATTCGTAGAACCCGAACCAGAGGTCGCGGTGAAACTATGCAAGGTCCTAAAATCCGTGCCATTAGTGCTGACTGCAAACACGGTGCCAGACCCCGAACTGCCGCCATGAATCGACGTACCGTACAGGGTGTTGCCCGACAAAATCAAACCTGGAAAAGGATCAGCTCCATCGCTATTGGTGGGGGCAGAACCGGAAGTCGCGGTAAAATTATACAGGTTTATCAAACCGGTGCCATCGGTGTTGACGGCGAACGCCGTGCCGCTACCCGAAGGTCCGATTCCCGCCGTTCCATACAAGGTGTTGCCCGCAATAATCAATCCGCATAACGGATAAGCCCCGTCAGCGTTGGTGCCAGGATAAGGACCTGAGGGCGCCGTAAAACTATACGGGCTCGTAAACCCGGAGCCATCGGTGCTTACCGCGAACACGATGCCAACACCCGAACTACCGCCTTGAGGCGTCGTCCCATACAGGGTGTTGTCGGATAAAACCAATGAACAGTGAGGAAATGATCCGTCGCTGGGATAACCGTCGAAATAATGCAGCGTCGTATAACCCGAGCCATTGGTGTTGACCGCGAACACCGTGCCATTGAAGCCGCCCGTATTGCCTCCGCTAGACGCCGTTCCGAACAAGGTGTCACCCGATAAAATTAATCCGCCACGCGGTTCACCACCGTCGCTCGGAAAGCCAGCAAAATTATGCAAAATTGTGAAATCCGTCCCGTCGGTGTTAACGGCAAACAAGGTGCCATTGCCATTCCTTCCACTGCCGCCGGCCGACGCCTCTCCGTACAGGATATTACCCGACAAGACCAAAACGCCATCCGGATAAGCTCCGTCGGTGTTGTTAAAATTAGGAAAGGAATCGGAAAGCGCTGTGAAACTATGCAGGGTCGTGAAGCTTTGGGCTGTCACGTGACCAAGTAGTATCATGGCGAGACTTGCGAGCAAAGCGGGCGGGAGTAACAGACTTGCAATCGATGTTTTCATGGGTTGATTTTTTGCTTCCTCATGGCCCGCGCAGGCGAAAGAAGCCGGACAGTCCGGTGGGCGCAATCGTCACCATTTTCTGGCCGTTCATCTCCGTGGGCGGGGTCTGGAAATCCTGCCAATCGCCGTTGTTGGCCAGCGTGGTGGCGGATTGGAGGACGAAGCCAGTGGCGGACGCCGGCCAAGAGATCAGGAGAGCGGAACCGAACGGCACGATGGAAAGTTGAGGCGGCGGATTGCCGAGGCCGGTGAAAATGTAAGCCGCGCCGGCACCTGGGGCGCTGTTGTCGCTCTGGTCGCCGTTCACCCCGGTGGCATTGCTGGACTCACCGCCAAACTCTCCCGCCGCTGCCACCACCACCGTATCGCCTGACGCTGCGACTGCTACGCCGAATTGATCATTCGCTCCCGTGTTTGAAGCTTTGAGATAGGCCTGCTGGGTCCACGATGTTCCTTGGCGCACGAAGACGTAGGCCGCTCCGGAGTACAGCGCGCTGTTGTCGTTCTGGTCTCCGTTCACCCCGTTGGCATTGCTGCTCTCGGTGTACGCCCCCACCACCACAGCATTGTCCGCCACCGAAACCGAGAAGCCAAAGCGGTCCTGCACTTCGGTATTGGAGGCCTTTAGATAGGCCTGCTGGTTCCACTTCGTTCCGTCACGAAAAAAGACGTAGGCCGCTCCGGAAGACGACGCGCTGTTGTCAGTTTGGTCTCCGTTCACGCCGGTGGCGTTGCTGCTCTCATTGACCGCGCCCACCACCACCGTGTTGTCCGACACCGTCACCGAAAGGCCGAAGTAGTCACCGCCCTCGGTGTTGGAGGCCTTGAGATAGGCTTGCTGGCTCCACGTCGTCCCATTGCGCACGAAGACATAAGCCGCGCCTGAACCAGGGGCGCTATTGTCGCTCTGGTCTCCGTCCACTCCGGTGGCGTTGCTGCCCTCAATTTGTGCTCCAACTACCACCGTGTCACCCCATACCGCTACCGACCGTCCGAAATAGTCACTCTTCCCCGTATTGGAGGCTTTGACATAAGCCTGCTGGCTCCATGTCGTCCCGCTGTGAACGAAGATGTAAGCCGCGCCCGCGTCCTTGGCGCTGTCGTCGCTTTGGTTGACATTTACCCCGGTGGCGTTGCTGGCCTCACCAAACGATCCAACCACCACCGTGTCGCCCGACACAGCCACCGAAACGCCGAAGCCGTCACCTGCTCCAGTGTTGGAGGCTTTGAGGTAGGCTTGCTGAATCCAATTTGTTCCGCTGCGCACAAAAACGTAGGCAGCACCAGCAAGATAGGCGCTGTTGTTATTCTGGTTGCCGTTGACGCCTGTAGCCGTGCTGGACTCACCCGGCGCCCCGACCACGACCGTGTCACC
>JANXWY010000358.1 GCA_025350905.1 Verrucomicrobiota bacterium | reverse complement strand
CGTGACCAAACCTTGACTCCTGTCGGACACCCCATTATCACTCCCGCAGAGCGTCGCTTCGCTCCGACAACTGTCCGACAGCCCCGGAATGGTGTCCGACATGAATTGGAACAGGTGTCCGATATCATCGGAATCCGCACGCAGCAGATTTTCACCAGCGTCGTTTGGGATCCCCAAGCTGCGCCGCCCGGTAATTTCTCGCACCCCCCGACCATCTTCGATGCGCATGGCAAGGCGTTTGATTTCTTTTGTGGCGGCGACACCTTCATGCCCGATGGTAGATTGATCTCGGCGGGCGGCACCATTGCTTACGGCCCATATCGCGGCCGCGCGGATGCCACAGTTTTCGATCCCAAAACTGAAAAATGGTCGTTCATCGCTCCGATGACGCATGGCCGCTGGTATCCATCCCTGATTGCTTTGGGAGACGGGCGCATTCTGGCCGCGACCGGCTTTACCGAAGTGTTTAGTTTCCAGCACAATCAAACGGTTGAAATTTATGATGCGACCACCAACAAGTGGGAACTCCACCATTTCCCGCAAGGCTTTCCGAATCTGCCGCTGTATGCCCATCTTTTCCTACTCGAAAATGGGCGGGTGTTTTTCGATGGTGGTCACATGGATGACGTCTTATCGCTTGAACCGTGTGTTATTGATTTGACTCATGAGCCGCTCCAGACCACCCCCATTTTTGGCATTAACGCGCGCGACATGCGCAACCAATCAACGAGTGTGATTTTGCCTCCCGCACAGGATCAACGCGTCATGCTCATGGGCGGTGGGCCGGATGGAAAGCAGAACACGGTCAACGACAATTAAATTTCCCCGTCAGCGACAACTATAATTCCCCGCGTTGCCTCACGGGTAATGTTACCAAGGCGTCGTCTGAGTTGGTGGGTAGGATGGCGAGTTAAACGAGCAGCGGGGCGAGTTGGCGAGCCCGAGCTCGCGCCCCGCTGCGGTCGCCTACCTGAGTTTGGCGGCGGCAGCGTCCCCGGACCTTCAGGGGCTGGACCGGGATTTGGCTTTCTTGGTTCGCACGCTTTCGCCATCGAACTCCAGGATGGTGGCGTGGTGCACCAGCCGGTCAATCGCCGCCATGGTCGTCATCGGATCCTTGAAGATTTGATCCCATTTCGAGACCACCAGGTTGCTGGTGATCATCACGCTGCGCCGCTCGTAGCGTTCCGCCAGGAACGTGAACAACACTTCCATCTCTTCCCGGTCCTGCTGGACATACCCGATGTCATCAAGGGCCACGACCGCATACCGGTCGAGCTTCTTGAGGAGGGCTTCCAGTTTCAATGCTTTCTTGGCGAGCAAAAGTTTTTGCACCAGCTTGAACGTCGGAATGAACAGCACGGGGTGGCCAAGCCGCAGGATCAGCTCCCGGCTCAAGGCGGCCACGAAATGACTTTTGCCACGACCCGGCAGGCCGAAGGCGAGCACGTTCTCCCCACGCTCCACAAAGCCGCCTTCCAACAAGGTGGGTAATTGGCGTCGGATTTTTTCCGGCAGCAGCGTCTCGTCCAGATTGCCCAAGCTCTTGCCGTCCGGCAGCCCGGATAGTTTGAGCAGGCGGGCAATGCGCCGTTGGCGCCGGTCTTCGGCTTCGCTCTCGCAGAGGTGTTGCAGGAACTTCCGGTAGCCCCAGTGATGCTGTTCGGCCTGCTGTAAGGTGTCCGCGTAAATCGACGCCATCGTGGTCAGGCAGAAGCTGCGCAACAGTCCGGCCAGTGGATCATGCGACATGGGCCACCTCCTCCCGCAAGAGCGCATCATACACGCTCAAATCCACGATGGGTGCCACCAGCTCGACCCGGCTTGGGGGACACAGCGTGCCGCGCAAGGTGGCGACCCGCCACGGCGGGGTGTCCGGACCCAGCAGCTCACCCAGCAAGCCTTCCACGGCATTGATGCCCAGTTCGGCCGTCAGCTTGAGCAGGCGCAAATACTCCAGTTCGCCCGAACTCATTCCGTGATCCTGCACCAGCCGGTCATAGGCGCGGCGATAGGTCGTGCTGGGAAAAAGTTCCTCCCGGTAATGGTAACGGGCAAACGCGCCCGGCTTACGCAACAGCGCCTGGATCACATGCCGGTAATCAATCACCGCCTGCCGGCCGGGCACGCGTGCGATGTGCGCGATCTGCTCGGGGCCGTGGTAAACCTCCAAGTGTTGCTCATAAACCTGCGCCCGCAGCCGGCGACTGATGAACCGGGCCGGGACGGAATACGTCACGCGTTTGACCCGGATGGTGCTGTGGCTGCACACCCGGCACTCCACCTCATCATACTCGCAGAGCCGCGTCGGCGGTAGTTCCCGCATCACCGCCAACTCTTCGGCCACCTTGGCCCAGCGGGGTCCGTTGGCTTTGGTCAGCACCGCGCCCACAAACTCATCGTACGCGGCGGCACTGGCAAAGTCCCGATACCCACGCAACAACAGATGCTGCTCCAGGCGCCGCTTCAAATGGCCGTTGTGCGCCTCGACGTCGCCGTTCTCATTGGGACAAGCCACATGGATCGTTCGCGGCGTCAGTCCGTAATGCGCGACCAACGACAGGAACTCCGGATTGAAATCCCGTTTGCCTTCGCCGCTGATGCGGTGCGTAGCCGCGCTGCTATTATCAATCTGCAAGCGCTGGGGCACTTTACCCAACCGGAACAAGGCCGCCTGCAAACCCGCCCGCAACGACAGCAACGACTCGGACTGACACCGCGTCGCCCACTGCCAGTTCGAATACGGCAGCACCGCCTGACAGAGCAGATGATCCAGCGGATGCCCGGCAATGCTGATCGCCAGTTCCTTGGCGTGCGTCCAATCCACCTGCATGACCTCCCCGGGACGATGCGTCTGCGGGAAAATCACTTCCGGGGCTGGCCCGTGCTCCAACTTCCACTGCCGCACCCGTCGCTGAAACGTCCGCAACTGCGTCGCTTGCATCTGTTCCGGACGCAGCAGCAGCAAATGCTCAAACAACGCCTTGGCTTCCAACTCCGGGGCCGCCCGCAAACGGGGTTCCGCCGCCGGCCAAATCTGGGCCAGCAGATCCTCCCGCGTGCGCCAATCCCGCGCCGGGCGTGGCTGGCTCAATCGCTCTGGGTCATTCAAATACTTCCGCGCCGTCTTCCGATCCATCCCGCTTTTGATTGCACTCATAGAAACACTTCCCGTCCGTTGAAACCCGGTGACGAGCCGAGTCCGTTGTTGTGTGGTGATCATGCTCCGGCAGTCTGCCCGGTCAGGCCTCCGGCCCGACCAGAAAAACCACCGGAGCTTTCCCCAGCCATGGGGAATTTTAGTTGTCGTCAGCGGGAAGTTTAGTTGTCGCTAGAGGGAACAAAACGGACGCGGTGGATAACGTGGATATCGTGGATTTCAAAGTGGCTCAACCCCGGTTCGCCGCTGCCGCGCCGCTAAACCTTCCGCGCCTTCATTTAAACGCCGTGCTTCTGCCAGATCGCACCGTTTTTGTGACCGGCGGTTCGTTGAAGCAGGAAGATGTGCCGCTGGCACGGCTGCAATCTGAAATCTATGATCCGGTGAAGGATGAATGGACCCTTACCGCGAGCTGCCTCGTGCCGAGGTTGTATCACTCAACCGCTCTTCTGTTACCAGATGGTCGCGTCGTGGCTGCCGGTGGCAATCCCGAGGCCACCCAACTGGTGGAATGGGATAAAGACCCGGATCATGAAGAGATGCGATTGGAAGTATTCAGTCCACCATACCTTTTTAAAGGCCCGCGCCCAACTATCACAAAAGCACCGACGAAGTCGACCTACGGTGCGATCGAGCAGATCGCGTCTCCCGATGCGGCGCACATCCGCTCGGCTTGTTTGATCCGAAACTGCGTTACGACCCATTCTTACGATACCAACCAGCGCCTCGTGGACCTTCCGATCAATTCGCAAGCTGGTGGCATTGTGAAGATCACTGTGCCGACCAACCGCAACCTCGCACCGCCCGGTTGGTACATGCTCTTTGTCGTGAACAACGCTGGAATCCCTTCGGTGGCGCGTTGGGTTCAACTGGGCTGAATATTGGGGAACACGACGGACGGGGAGACTTTTTAGGACCAAGGCCGGGTATGAATTCAGAGCAGTGGTCGCCGTCCCCAGCTATCGTTTCATCGCTTTACAAATTTCATCCAGCATCCATTTTTCCCGTGCTTTTCGTTCGCTCTCGGAAATCGGGCCGGCATCCAATGCAATTTTCTGCTTCCGCAGCTTGCGCCGCTCAAGATTGCCACTTCCGGAGTCATCGGCCGCCCAATCATACAATTTGGAAATGAAATCTTCCGGAGAATAGAACCCGACCCGGGTCGACGGGTGGCCGGTATCGCCCAACGCTTCCCGAATTTGGCCGAGCTTTTTTCGGTTGTTCGATACGACGGCAATGTGCGTAACGCTGGTCTGGAGAAATTTGTGAATACTGGCAACTTCGTATTCCACCTGCGTCGTTACCGTGACCTGGCAGATGATCGTTTGGCCGCCGCGGCGCAACACGATGTCCGCCCGGCCTTGCACCTCGGGAAAAAGCTCTTCATAGGTAACCGTGTAATCCAGACTCTCCGCTTCCGCACCGATGCTATCCTTGATTTTAGTGTGGGAAATTCTTTCCGCGTCAGTCGGGGGTAACGGTGTCGCTGGCTCGGTTTTCGCTTCGGCTGCGACCGGCAAGTCCACTTCTAAAACTGATTCTTTGGCCGGTCGCTGGACTGGGGGAATTTTAGTTGATGCCGGTTTTGGTAAAATTGTCGGCATCGGCTTCCCGTCAGCCGGCTTCGCGACCGGAGGTTCAACGCCGAGCCTGGCTAGCAGCGTGGCTTCAACTTCCGCCCGGGGTCGGGCATAGGTTTTTCGCGACGCAACGGTCGCTGCTTCACTTACCCGCCTTCCTTGCTCAGGGTCGACCGCTTCGGACTTGGGCACGGTCAAGTTAAAGTCCTGGCTGGATTTCTCGACCCGGCAGATTGCCTGCCCAATCTCCAGATTCTGCAAATCCCGGGCGTCAAAGGTGGAAAATCCTTGCGCCAGCTTACGCGCGTCGTCGTCGCCCAGACCGAAACAAATGCGCGTGCCTGGATTCGACAGGACGGCGCTGGCAACCTCCGAGTCCCTTTCCAATTGCCGTAATTCCTGATGCGCGAGGGTAAGACCAATCCGGTATTTGCGCGCACCGGTCAGGATTTGCGCCATGCTGGGGGTGATGAAATTATGGAATTCGTCGATATAGAGCCAAAAATCCTTGCGCAGTGCCGACTGTTGAGCTTGCCGACTCATGGCGGTCTGTTGAAATTTTGCGACCAAGAGCGTGCCAAACAGGTGAGAGTTTTCCTTGCCCAGCAATCCTTCGGATAACTTGGCCAGAAAAATCTGACCACGATCCATGATCCGGGCAAAATCGAGCCGGTTTTCCGGTTGCGACACCACGTAGCGAATGGGTTTGGGGGCGAGAAACGCCTCCAACCGCGTCACGATCGGCCCAATGGATTTGTTGCCGGACAATTGGGTGAAACCCTTTTGCCAATAGTAAACCAGTTCTGAGTCGTGCACCGAGCGCAACACTTCAGCGCGGTAAGCGGGCTCGATCAGGAACCGGCGTAAATCGGAGAGCGTTCCACCCCGTTGGGTTTCCAGAAACACCAGGATCGCATTGTTCAACACCGAACCCATCTGATCGCCCCAACTGGTGGACAGCCGACGGAACACCGAAACGAGGTCCGAGGCCAGCAAGGTTTTTTCCAGATCGGAGTGGGCCGACAGGATATTGAAGCCAACGGAATACTCTTCATCGGCCGGGTCCATCAACACCACGTCGCCAATCCGGTGGGGTGGAATTATCGTCAAAATCGTGTCCACTAAATCCCCGTGTGGATCCAGCACGGCGACCCCCTCGCCGTTTTCGATGTCCTGGCGGATGAGATTGAACAGCAGGGTGGATTTCCCTTTGCCCGAGGCCCCAATGATATGCGTGTGGCGCACTCGCTGTTCGGGCGTTAACCGCACCGGGATAGATTTTCCGAAGTGGATATTTTCGCCCAATAACAATCCCTGAGGCTGACAGACGATGGCCGGCGCCCCTTTGGTTTTGTCCAGATCGCGTTGCAACACCGGCGAGCGCACGGCGTTGGATGGCAGATGCACAAAACCGATCAGTTCATCGAGGTTGAGCAGCATGCCCGAGCGACGCGATTGACGGGCAAGCACGTCCGCAATGTGCTCCCCAATCGGATATTCATCATTGGCGAGTGGCACCAGAGCGTTGCCTTTGGGATTGATGAATACGCGCAAGGAGCCGGCGAGATCGCGAACGATTCGCAACGTCCGCTCGTGCTGTTCGGTTCGGACCAGAACGCGAACCACGGCCGCATACAACGGCCGCGCGACTTTGGTTTCCGCGGCCGCGGTCAATTCCGGCATGTTCACGAAAAACGGTTTGCCATCCGCGTGCGTCAAGGCTCGGGTGATGCTGTCAGGCCAGTTGCTTTGCGCCGGCTGGAACAGCACTTGAAAAAGTCCAAGCTCGCCAGGTTGCAATTCGGACAAGGCACCGATAATGCCGATGAAAGGGTCGAGCTTTCCGCTGGCGAGCAGAAACATGAATTCAAGCTCCAGCCCAAACTCCACCGCCAGCACCTGGTCGCCAACGCAGGCTTCCCAGACTTTGGCCAAGGGATTCCGGGCCGGCTGAAACACGGCGTCGGGAAAATGAGCCTGCAACTGCCGGCGCACCAAGGGCGCATCGTCCAAGTGCGCGGCAAATTGCACGGCAACTTTTTGGCAAAGCCCCAGCAACTCGAACGCGATCGGTTTGTGGCACAACGAGAGGTTCAAGAGAAACTGCTCGAATACTTCCTTGGGCAGGTCGAGCTTCACCGACAGGGAAGTCTGAAGCTCAACCAAATTGGTTCGTTCCAAGGGCCTGGGTTCCGGCTCCGGTTCCGGCTCGGGTGGGCTTCCCGGTTCGGACGGCTTGATTAACAAACCGAGTTTCGTCAGGGCGGCAGTCAACGGGTTTGGCCGGCGACCATCGTCCAAAAATTGCGGATTACTGGAGACATAACCGGCGAAGGGAACAAACGGAGGCTCGGGTTCCACGGGGTAGGGCCAAACTTTCCAGCCGCGCCCGCGTTCTTCCCAGCGGGCGAATTGGGCCGAGACATCCTCGTCTAGCCACGCCATAAGCTCATTTGTCGGGTTCGCGAGGCTCCAGGAGTGTGTAGAGATCGCCCAGGAGCGGTGCGATGCGATACTGACGTACCAACTTGACGCCCTTGGCACTCGTCACCGTCTCGCTCAATTGCTGGACCAGGTTGGGAATGAGATCGCGATACATCAAGCGGGTGTCCAGGCGAAAGTAAGTATCGCGTTTGAAACAGGCCTCGTAAATCGTGCCGATGACCGGAATTCGAGTCAGCAGCGCATCGATACTTAGGCTGTTGAACGTGGCTGCATTGTGGAGCGTAAGAATTAGCGCGACGAGAAGCGCCACCCAAAACTCCGTGCCGAGAATAAAACCGACGAGATTGATCAATCCCAGCCAGAGCGCGTTGAAGCCAAACAGGATTACCAGCAACTGCCAAAGTTTTACCGTGACCGACAACTGGACGGTGCGGCAGGAAAAAAAGTAACCCGTGCCAAATGGGGCGGCGCACACGTCGAAAACCAATCGTTCCCGCTGCATGCGCAAATAGCTGCGCTGGTCAGAAAGGAGGCCGCCTTCGGCGAACTCAATGCGGTCCATGGTCAGGTCGGGAATCTTCCGATCCGTGAGAATTTTCTCGAGTTCCTCATAAAAAACCTTGGGGGGATAATTAAAGTTCTCCGCTGAAGCAATCCAGTGATTCAGCTCGTCGCCCCGGCTTTTTCGGAATGGCCACATAGAAATCAATCCGGTGAATAGGACTACAATGGCGTTCGCGTGCCCCACGGGTCAACGGAATTCCCGAAGAAATTGGGCGGCCCGTTTTGTCTGGCCGTATCGCCCGGGCTGGGTAAGAATCCACCCAGAACCCGGTAGATCAGTCTATGCGACTCGACATGGCGACAGCCAGGATGAGCAAAGGGCGCGCGTGGTTGCGCGTATGTCGTCCGCTGCTCTTGTGGTTGGCGGTATTCTTCTCGGTGCTGGCCTATCAATGGCACTTGCGCCTACTCCAAAGAACCCGATTGCTCGCCACAGTTTATCTCTCCGGAAAGGAGGTTCGATATTCGGCACGGGCCACTCTGGATGGCAAGCCCTACGACTTCGGGGAGCTGGTTGCGCTCGGGCAACATGACCTGATCATCCAGTGCCCCAAAGCGGACAATTTTCGAACCAAGATTTTTGTCTGGTACGGCGAGTGTAATCTGGGGGAAATCCAACTTCGTCGATCGAAAGGTTGGCTGGATATTGCCGCGACTCCCGCCGCTGCCTCGGTGAAAATAATGGGGCCTGAATTGCAGACCAACTTCGCCGACGTCACTGCCGAGACGGTCACAGTGCCAACCGACACCTACACGGTGACGGCCGTTTATCGCTATTTCACTCTGGAAAGGTTGATCTCCGTGGACCGACAATCCTTGATTTGTTCCTTCGCGCCCGACGTAGGTGTACTCCAAGCCGAGGCAGTACAACCAGGAACGCATTTCGAGCTGCGGCGAGTGGAAGACTCCCAGATGAACCGTCGAATATTGGAGCAAGGCGAGCTGCCGGCAACCGTGACCCCACTCGAAGTCGGCAAGTATCGCTTGCGGGCTTCCTATCGAGGGGCATTCAAAGATCACACGGTGGAAATCACCGCCCACCAAACCAACCGGCTCGGAATTGATTTCCCGCTCGGTAAAATAGCGCTGGAAACCACACCGGCCGGAGCCACGGTTCGTGACCGTGAAGGCCACGAATACGGGATAACTCCACTGACCTTGGAAGAAATGCCCATCGGACTTTGGCGGGGAGAAGTCATTTTAACCAATTACACACCGATAAGCGTCGCGATCGAAGTCTTGGAAAAAGCGACGGCCACGTTTCAAACAAATCTGACTCGACTTACTTTCGCGAAAGCGATGCAACTCACCGACCAGCAGAGGCACCTGGCGGATCCGGATTTCGAGGCCTTGATCGAAGCTTGGGCAAACGCGCTCCAGGATGATCCTGGGAACAGTGTCGCGAGCAACATGCTAAACAATGTTCGGACCGGGCAGACGCTGCGCGTGGCCGAAAACAAATTCAAGCACGGTGATTTCGCGGGAGCACTGCAGGCCGCGGAGGCCGCGTTAACGATCATGCCTGACAATCTTCAAGCCCAGCATCTGGCGGACCAATCCAAGAAGACGATGCAAGACAATCAGGCCAAGGCCGACGCCATTCGGTCCAAAGAAGAAGGCGATCGGCGGCGAGAGACAATGGCTCTCAAAGAACGCCGCCCCCGGGAATATTTCAACGAATTGATGCGCACGATTCCGAACAACGCGATGTTTCAGGAAAAGGAATTGAAAGTTCGGGGCGGGATTGAAGGGTTGCGAACGAAAATTGCCGAGGAGTTGAGCTCCGGACTACTGAAGTACAACATCGAAGAAAACAAGCAGCCGTTTGAGGAGGGCTTCATGATTCGTGGCAAGATGAATATGCTGGATGGATGGCGACGATGTTACCTTGTCGGCGGGCAAACATCCGATCGGGAAGTGACCCTTCGATTCAAAGTGTTTGAGTACACCTGGCCGTCGGAATTGGCGATTTCGGCGCTCATCAACCGACCCAGCGAGGACAAGGGCATTCCGATCAACTCCAGCCACCTCATACCGCAGTTAATCGAACTCCGACGGTCGCAGGGCATCCAATTCGTAACGGACCGGATCCGCAAGGCAGAAGGGAAATAAGCGTCAGCCGCCAGGGCCCCCTTGGTACAGCATTCAACGATCCGCCGAGCTCCAACCATTGCTGGATTCAAAAAGCCCCGGCCAATACTGGTCGGGGTTGAAAAAACTTTAGCTGTAGCAGTAGCCACACAGGCGCAAACTCAAATGATTGGATTGCCGATTTTTAGGGAGATCCACACAAGCTCACCGTGACTCGATCGAGCACGTCAAGTCCCATCAAGCATGCGCTCTTGATCGCTGGAGTGAAGCTCCATAATTCCAGCGGCGACGCACGTCACGCGGACGAAGTTTCCATGTTTGAATCCGGCTTGTTCAAGCCAACACCCTTTAAGTCGAATTTTGGATCTGACTTTTCCCTTCCACGGATCACCATCCTCTTCGATCTTTAGTCTGCGAATTTTCGGATAGGGATTGGAATTGGTGAATTCATTTGGAATTACGGTCTTCATGCCGTCACCTCGACAACTTCCGGGGGCGAGGTGGCGCTGGTGGCGGGACTGACCATGGTTTCGTCGGGCCCATTTCCAAGGATGAAGTCCACCGCTTTCTGCGCCTGCGCCGCCGCCTGCACGATCAGGGTTTTGTCGCTGCGCAACTGTTCCAGCCAGCCCTGAAGATACGCGGCGGAATTATCAATCGTCCGCTCGGTGATCTCGGCGTGACCGCAAAGAAACGCCGCGCCCATTTCGGCGATCAATTCCTCTTTGCAGTAGGGATTGGATCCGAACCCGGATAATTCCCTGGCCGTTGCCCGGTTGAGGCGCGATTCGTGACCGGTGGCATGAACGAGCTCATGGAACAGCGTGGCATAATAGCCTTCCGCCTGCTCAAACCGGTCTCGCACTGGCAAGCCGACAAAGTCCTCGCGCGGTGAATAAAAGGCGCGCGCCATACCGTGCTTGATTTCGGGTCGCTGTGGCATCTGGGCTACGATCTCTTCCGGCCTGGTGATGCCATTCACGGATGCCTCAACGGGCTTGCTGGCAAGCTTGAGTCCATCGCACTGCGCGACATTGAAGACGTGGTAAAACCGGAGCAGCGGAATTTTCTGCGGCTCGCCGGATTCCTTGTCCGCAATGGACGTCGGTTTCCAGAAGATTACGGGACATGATTTCTCGCCCTTGCGCACACTGCCGCCAAGCTGCGATGCCTGCCGGAACGTGAGCCAGAACGGTGACTCGTAACTCATGGTTGCGTATTCCGGGGGCTGTCGGACACTGATTCCAATTTCTGTCGGACAGCGTTCCGATTTGAGCCGGACACCGTTCCGATTCCTATCGGACAGTGTTCCGGGCTGAGGTCGGACAGTTTTTGGGCCGCATTGGAATG
>JANXWY010000355.1 GCA_025350905.1 Verrucomicrobiota bacterium | reverse complement strand
TGGGCGCCCGGTCTTGCTGGGCTTGGGAAAACAGTAAGAGATCAATTGCCATTCGGCGTCCGTCAGGTCATGAGTGTATCGCATCCCCAGTCTGTTGGGGCAGGTGGTCAAAAAAGTACAGCAAAATCTGCGGTTTTATTGATCTTTTCAGAGTTTTCAAACAGGCTCTAAGAGGTGGTTGCCACAATTTGCACAGACATCTTCTTGCGATTGTGGTTTTGAAGTGGGTTTGCGACAACTTGGACAAAGATACGCTATACTGCCCGAGAGGGATCGACCTCGAATTGACGCAACAATTGCCAGCAGGATTCCCACTACGACTGCCGGATATAATGCTGCACCCACGAAGCCCCAGAGCCATGGCCGGTCTCGATTCCTTTGGCTAGCTATCGAATAAAGTAGGGCGAAACAGAGCAACGGAACAATAGCAATAACAATGAAGTCCAATGGATTCATCGTGATGCCTAGTCCGTGCAGCTTTCGCTGGAAGCTGAAGGGGCGTCTGCGCTCCGGGATGTCCGCGGATTGCGCCCCACCCAATCCGACGGCCCGGTCGAACAGTAAGTTCCGGGCGCGGTGCTGCCAGTCACGCTATACAGATTCTTGGGATCATGGCCCGCACGCGCCCACGGAAACTCAAACACTCGTGGCTTCTCTCGTATGAACAGCACGACAGAAGTCAGCAAGCTCAAACCGGATGGAATGCCTGCGCAGATCATCCACACCGGCTCAGTCGCGATCACTGCCGCACCACCAAGGGCAATAGCTGCAAAAGTGCAATCCATGCCTTCAATTTGACTCTTGCGGAACGAGTCCCTTTCCATCCACCACCGCACACGATTTCGGAGATCGCACTCATGCCATTGTCGCAAAGTAATATTGACCGGAAGTCAGCCCTCGCCGACTGGGCGGTGTTGGAGGCGGCTCATGCCGCGACTCTAGGTGGCGACCCGCAGCTCGTCAATTACTCTCTGGCGCTCTCTGGCGCGGTGGCGCGTCGCCCGTCACCTGAAACAAGGAGTCAACCGCCCGTCGCCAATTACCAGTCACGAGTAAGAGTCGAGAATGGCCCTGCCGTTTCTACGGTTGCGATCTGCGGCTGCATGATGACACACTGTCGGCTCGCCCCGCGCGTAGTTGCGCAAGCCGCCAGTGTTGCAACATTCGCGTTGATTCGCAAACGAACGACAGTTTTTCGCAAGCCACCAACAGCGCGCGATGCCCCGGGCAGGTAATTTTACGCACATGAGACATTCAAGATTGTTGGTCGCCATCGCACTCGGCACTGCGTTGCTGGCTCGCCCCGCGGCCGCGGACAATCGTATTTTTACTTACACCTATGAACCCGAGACTGAACCACGCGGCGATTGGGAAGTTGAACAGTCCATCACCGCCCGCGTGGGCCGCAATGCCGCGGTGGGCCAGCAAGATTACCAGCAATGGGAGTTTCGCACCGAACTCGAATACGGCGTCACCGACCGTTATACCGCCGGGCTTTATGTGAACGATAACTTTGAGCGTTTTACCGATCCGGCTACCGGCGCGACGACGGCGAACAACCGTTGGGCTGGTATTTCCTTCGAAAATCGTTATCTCGTGCTCGATCCCGTCGACCATGCTGTCGGGCTCACCTTGTATATTGAGCCCACCTATGACGGCGAAAATGCCGAGTTGGAGGAGAAGATTATCATCGGGCAGCGACACGGCGACTGGAAATGGGGGGTGAACTTCGCCCATGCGACCGAATGGACGGACCACTTTCGCGAAAGTGGGGGGGAGTTGGAACTGACCGCCGGCCTCGCGCGGCAGTTGACCCGCCGGTGGTCGCTGGGCGTTGAAATCTGCGAGCACAACGAACTGCCGCAATATAAAACTTGGGAAAACACCGTCGTCTTCATCGGGCCGGTCGTCAGTTATCGTCGCCATGGCTGGTGGGCGGCGCTTTCGGTGATGCCGCAGATTTACGGCGCGAACTTCTCCGGCAACCTCGACCAAAACCCACACCTCGAACTAGAAGGCCACGAACGCTTAAACGTACGGCTGTTGTGCGGATTTAATTTTTAAGGCGGCGAGTCTGGTGCTGCGCTCGATTGGTTCGCAGTGCGCAGGCTCGCGGGCTCAACCAGCACTTGTTACCAACCGTGACCGATTGCGAGTCTCCAATCACAAACTGCAAGTGACCGACTGCGGATCGCCAGTTGCCAGTCAGAAGTTATGTGTCACTTGGTCGAAGTGACTCTGGCAAGCCCCGCATTGCAATTTCTAGTTTACCGAGCCGCCGGCCACGACTGAGTTGCAGTGAAGGAAAACCTAGCGCCATCGAATCGTGCGCCCGAGCTATTCGACGTAACGCTCCAGCACAACCAAAAGCTCTTGCAAATGCTTGCGCCCTTCCGCTGGCCAGTGGGCGTGCTCAATGCAGTGTCGCATGTGGGAATGAATCAGGTTTTCCGCGAGTGATTTGATCGCCTTCCGTGCGGAAACCAACTGCATCAATATCTCCGAACAGTCGCGGTCCTCCTCCAACATCCGCTCGATGGCGTTCATCTGGCCGGCGATGCGGCGCGCACGGAGTTTTTGGCCGTCGCGTTCGCTGCGGGAATGAGTATGTGGTTTCATGCGTCAAAAAGTGTAAGCGGGCGGAGGGCAAAGTTCAATCCTTGCCTAGTATAGGGGGTGGGGGTATAGTCTACGCAATGACCTCGTTTAACGAGTATCTGGCCCATGGCAACGCCTGGCTGTTCATTCCCGGCGCGATTCTGCTTGGCGCGCTGCATGGCTTAGAGCCCGGCCACAGCAAGACGCTGATGGCCGCGTTCATCGTCGCCATTCGCGGCACGATTAAACAGGCTGTGTTGCTGGGATTGTCCGCCACGATTTCGCATACTGCTGTCATTTGGATATTGGCGTTGGTCGGATTGCATTACGCTGGGAAATGCAATGTCGAAACGACCGAGCCATATTTCCAAGTGGCGACCGGCATGATTGTGATCGGAATGGCGGCGTGGATGTTCGCCCGCACTCGGCGGGAGCAATGCTCAGCCGCCGACCAAAATCACAGTCACGACCACGAGCCGCGCGGAGCGCATGACGGCTTGTTGGTCCAGTCCGGCGCAAACAAACAAATGGAGATATGCGTATTTGAAACCAACGTGCCGCCGCGTTTTCGCCTCTACCTTTACAACTCAGGGAATCAAATCCTCACCCCGCCCGCTGCCAACACGATTCAACTGGAAACTTCCCGTCCAGACGGTAGCAAGCAACGGTTTGAATTTGTTTCACGGCAAGACTATCTCGAATCGACTTCCGATGTCCCCGAACCGCACGAATTCAATGTGGCCGTCAATCTGGCAGGCAGCGTTACTTTTCGCACAAAGTTTGTGGAAGAGCACCATCACCACTCGCACGCCGACGCTTCAGTCGAGTATCAAGACGCGCATGAGCGGGAACACGCGTTGGAATTGCAAAAACGCTTCGCTAACCGGCACGTGACGACCGGCCAACTCATCCTCTTTGGACTGACGGGCGGATTGCTTCCTTGTCCCTCGGCGTTCGCGGTATTGGTGATTTGTCTCCAACTCAAGCAATTTACTTTAGGATTCGCGATTGTGCTGGCGTTCAGTTTGGGACTGGCAATCACCCTCGTTAGCGTTGGTTCGGTCGCGGCTTTTTCAGTGCGACACGCGAGCAAGCACTTCAAGGGCTTCGGGGAATTTGCCCGCAAAGCGCCCTATGTCAGTTCCACCGTCATGGTGCTAATAGGGTTATTGGTGGCCGGCCAGGGAATCCGGAGTTTGCTACACTGACGCAACTCGGCGACCACCGGCTCTCACGCTGCTGCCTTTCCGAACTGTCAAGAAACCCGTCACCCGTCCCAAGTAATGGGCTGCAAGTCACGCGTTGCAGATTGTCAGCCCCCCCCCGGCAGGCCATGCGCTCATTTTCACCCGGGCGCATCCCCCGTCGGGAGGGAATGACGCCATGACACCCTGTTTACTACTTATTGATAAAAAAGAAGGAAGTAGAGGAGTCGGGCCGGGCGATTGCCAAACAGGGCGTCATGGCGTCATCGGATGACTTGCCCATTTCTCCGGTTACTTGGCTCATGCGGCCGGTCGCTTGTCGTCCGCTATGGAAAACCCGGCACGCGTCTCAAGCCGCACATCTCTCATCTCCCGCCGCAGGCCGCCGGTCTCCGGTCGATCGGCACTTACTGAAAAAGCTCCCCCGATTACTTGAGATTTGCTCATTGAATTATTAAAGGAGCTGGGTTACATACGCTTAGAGAAGGAAATTACTTCTCTTACCCAAGCGTCCGCTCCTGAGCTTTTTCGGAATTAAGTTTGGCCATGAGACCGGTCCGGTCATTGATCGGCGTGTTGGTGGCGAGTGAGCCCTTTGCCACGGAGTATTTCCACAACCATTTCCCGGCGCTTAAGGCGGCGACGGATTCCTTGCCTCCCGACCGACCTGCGCAGTCCCCGGCCCTCGCCCCCCCCGGTGACTCAACGAATCTGCAAGCTTCTCGTTTGGGTTCTAAACATCTCCCGATTCTTCAATTTGGAAAGCACCGGTCTCGCGCGAGCTCAGTGCAAATCTTCAACCGAAAGGATAATGTCATGAAAGGAAAACTGAACTTTCTCGTGATCGGAATTTTCCTGGTCGCCGTCAGCTCCGGCTTCGGCCAATCCTCATCGAACTACACCCACGTCGTCGAGAATGCCGGGCTCGCCACCCTGATTGTTCCGCACACCGGAGACACGAACACGGAAGTGAGCGCAGATTTGGCCGCGCGCGACCTGAATACCACCAACAGTCCAAGCGGCCATCAACTCGACAAACCGAATGTAACGATGCCGGATTCCCAGTTTCAGGGTTTAGCCGGAAACGAAATCAGTTACCGGCTATCACCTCAGGTCGGAATGAAGGCAGAAGACAAGCCGGCGGTCACTTACCTGACGGCGTTGGAAATACAAGCGGCTACACCCATCAATGTTGTTCCATCGGAAAAATTTCCGGGCGTCGTGTATAGCGGCATCTTGGTGCAGGCAGCTAGGAGCAACCCGTTGCAGCTCCTCAACCCATTTGCGCCCGCGGTATACGGGGACGGCGAAGAAAATGTCGTTCGCGATCTCGTCACGGGGGAGATCGAGGGACTGAAAATATTGCGAATCGCGTTCTGAACTGAACCTGGGTGGCGCTCCGGGCGGTCGATTCCACACAAGCCGGGTTCGACATCAGCGATTACCCCAGAGGTCACGACCGAGCCGCGCTGAGCTCGTTGTGGATTTGCCGGCAATTTCCACGTCGCTGGTTAATGGAAACCCGTCACCTGTTACTCGTCGAAAATCGCCCATCTTCGGTGGCGTTTTGTAAGTGACTCGTCATAAGCGATAATTCGCAAGCGATTTGCGGAAAATTCCCTATTCCCCGGCGGCCGTGTTCCCACCGGGGCAGGATCAATGACGCCATGACGGGCTGTTTACTACTAATTTACAAAAAATAGAGTAGTAGAGTATTAGGAGGATATGCCCGGGGATTGCCAAACAGGGCGTCACCCCGTCATCGGGAGGAGGCTGCGTTTAAACGCTCGATTCTCCCCGTCACCGCCTCCGTGCAGCGCAATTCAATAACTCCTGGCGCAACGCACGTGACGTGAACGTGGTTTCCCGGGCTGAAGCCCGCGCGCTCCAACCAGCGTCCAACGAGTCTTATTTTTGATTTTGGGGAACCCTGCGGATTCCGATGATATCGGACACCTGTTCCAATTCATGTCGGACACCATTCCGGGGCTGTCGGACAGTTGTCGGAGCGAAGCGACGCTCTGCGGGAGTGATAATGGGGTGTCCGACAGGAGTCAAGGTTTGGTCACG
>JANXWY010000481.1 GCA_025350905.1 Verrucomicrobiota bacterium | reverse complement strand
TGCCTCAGTCACCACAGGTTCAGATCGGCCAGCACTGCTCTGATCCATACCCCTGTCCGCTGATCGACCAGTGCTGGGGCTACCTGCCGGAGCAGAACGTCACGACGCTCTACCGGGCCGGGAAGAAGGGTTTCAGACTGTTGGAGGACGACATCCTTTCCATCAAGGACATCCCCGATAGCTTTCAACTCACTGCGAACCAGACGATCCAGCGCCGGGCCGTGTTAACCGGCGAGCCGCAAATCGAACGAGCCGCGCTCGCAACCTTCCTGAGCCAATTGGAATTCCCGATCAGCTACATGGACTTCGAGACGTATGCCCCCGCAATCCCGTTGTTCGACGGCTCACAGCCGTACCAGCAAATTCCTTTTCAATTTTCGTTACACGTCGTCCGCTCTCCGGGCGGCGAGCCGGAACAGCACGGCTTCTTGGTTGATGGTAGGGACGACCCACGACCTGAATTCATGCGCCGCCTGCGTGCCGTACTGCCGGAAACCGGATCGGTGGTTGCATACAACAGTGGCTTCGAGCAGAACCGACTGGAGGAATGCTGTGATCTGCTGCCAGAGTACAAACCGTGGCATCGGCAGATCAAACGGCGGATCGTTGATCTGCTGCCACCCTTCCGGGGATTCCGGTACTACCACCCAGACCAGCTTGGAAGCGCCAGCATGAAGGCGGTGTTACCGGCGCTGACGGGACGCGGCTACGACGGATTGGAAATTCAGGATGGGGCTTCTGCCAGCATGGAGTTCCTGCGCGTGACCTTTGGGGATGTGCCCGAGGCCGAGCGCCAGAAGGTGCGAGCACAGCTTGAGCAGTACTGCGGTTTGGACACCGAGGGAATGGTCTGGATCGTTGACGCGATGCGGAACCTCACAGGTTAGTCGCAGAGGCCGGGGGCTACGCGCCGACCTTCGTATTCACAGACCGGAGCGACTGCGGGTCGTCTTCAGGGAAAGCCTCTTGCTGAAACGGGAGGATTAGTCTCGCCCCTCCAGCCACATGAGACGGATCGCCGTCGCGTCTTCGGTTTGGCTAATGGCCTTTAACCTTTCCGAGTCATCAACGTGACCCCAGTCAGCATCAACTTCACCTTGTAGTTGGTCTTCTTGAGCAACGTAACAAGGCACCGCCTCAAGCCCGGCTTTCATGGCGGCTGCGATTCTATGGCTTCCAGTCCAAGCGAAGTAGGTTTCCTGCCGTTGAATTACCAGCAATGGCCTCCCCCGCCAACCGTGCTTTCGCATATCCGATGCAAGGCTGTTCAGTTTGCGTTTGTCACGCACAGCGTGGAGCGGACGCACGTCTTCCGGCGCAATCATTGCGGTATCGTTGTGCATTGATGCTTTACCCAACTATTCTGAATGGCTGGTGGTGGTAAACTGAAACATCGCTGCCACTCAGGATGTCATGTTGTCGTTTCACTGGGGCTTCCAACCGGGCGAAGTGGCCGTGTGCATTACAAGTCTCGCCCAAGTCGGACTTTTGCGATCCGTTCCTGCGTGAGTTGCACAAAATCCGGGTCTTGTTCGATCCCGATGTACCGTCGACACAGCCGCTTGGCTGCCTCGCCAGTGGTACCGCTCCCATTGAATGGGTCGAGAACTGTATCCCCGGCGTCAGTGCTGAACAACATGGCGCGTTTCGGCAGACCGAGCGGCATTTGTGTCGGGTGCGCCTTTTGGTTTGTGCCCGGTTTTATGATGGCCTCCACGTGGCGGATGCTCCCGGCATAGACCGGCTTAATATCATCCCACCTGTCCTTCCTTTGATCTTTCGGCGGGGTCTTGTGTTTGCCCCAGCGTTCAAATCTCGGTTTCTCCGGTTCGGCATACGGGTGGAACTTGTACTTGTCCGTCTTTCCGTAGAACAAGATTGGTTGGTATTCCTGCCGGAAATAGCGGGGACTGGCTGCGCTGGTAACATTGCGCCAAGCGATCACATTCGCGAACACGCCGTGTTTTGCCATGATTGGCATTTGCCATTCAAGGTGTCGAGTTATCGTCATCAGGTAGAAGCTGCCCGTTGGCTTGAGCACCCGGAATCCTTCGGCGATCCATTCAGCGCACCATTCACGGTAGTCGAGCCGACGGTCTTTGTACTTACCGTATTTCATGCCGACGTTGAAGGGTATGTCCGCGAATATCATATCCACCGTTTCTCGTGACATCCCCCGCATCACATGGAGACAGTCTCCGCACTCGATCTTGGGCGCTAACAGTTCCTCCCAGTGCTTCACGGTACGGTGGATCGACTGCTTGTGCATCCCAAACTTTGCTCCGACTTCGTGGTATTTGTGTTTGGCTGCCAGCTTGATGATTTCCAGTTGCCGGGACGTGGGGCGTTGCTGCCGCCAGCGACCCCGGCTGCGGAGTGGCAACTTGGCCTTCTTCGCCCAGACCGTGAGGGTCGCCATGCTTACCTGATGCTTGGCAGCAATCTGCTCGGTGGTCATTTCATGGTTTTGATAATCGGCGAGCGCTTGCGCTATTACTTCTTTACGTTGTTGGATGATTCGTTTGGGCATATCGGTTTGCGTGTGAGCCTTGGCTCTGTGGATTAGGCACGGGTTCTTGGTTTGGCTGAGATATTTCCGGTTGGAGTTCTGAGATTCCATTCACTTGCAGGCCGGTAACCTCGTATAGCGGCGCGGCCAGATCACTTGCGCCGGGCGCGAATGGGTACGAACGACTGCCGAGAGCGGAGATCAGGGCTTCGCCTGCGTTCACGGCTGCCTCCACTTCCTCCACGACGACATACTCGTCCGAGCGGTGCCAGTTGTGGTACCCGCACGACAAGTTCAGGCAAGAGAAGTCGAATCGTTGCCGCAACGCCATGACATCCGTGAACGGGTGTCGTTGCCAGCGCGTGAGGCCATGCACTTGAAGCACCGGCGCGGCGGTCTGAATGAACTCCCCGTCATTTGCAAACAGGCGTTCGCCGCTCGAAGTATACGAAACGAGTCCACGACCGGGGCAATCGAACTCGATGATATAGCCCACGTCCTCGAACCAAGTGGCAGGAGCGTGCTTCGCCCCGATGCAGCCGATTTCCTCGGAGGCGAACAGAGCGACAGCGATGTTCTCGAACCGTTCCAAGAGTTCGAGGCAGACAAACACACCTGCCTTGTCGTCACCGCCGATGCCGGTGCGTTGCCCTTGTTTGTCCATGCCGATCAGGCTGCCGTCCTTCTGGATGATCTCCACGCAGCGTAGCGGCTGAACGGTATCAATGTGCGCGGCCACGCAGGGGAAGTGCTCCACTCGGCCCTTGCGGATGAAGACATTGTTCCACTCGTCGGAGATGATTTCACCGCACCGGTCAACGCCGCGCTGGCGGACATGCTCCACGAGGAACTCGACCATGCGCTGCTCCTGCCGGGAGCAGGTCGGCACCGCCAAGATTTGTTTGAGCAGATCGAGGTTCATGTTGGCCCTTTCTACTTGGCAGGGATGGAGGCTTCCTTGGCCCACTGCCGCCATGTGGCCAGCGTGCAACGACAGGGCTGGTTGGGGCGCTTGCGTGTCCAAACAATCACGATGTCGTCTGGGTAGCGCTGCTCCAGCGCCAGTACGCGGCGGCTGAACACGCCGGACACTCCGGCGCGGTTGGTCAGCAGTTTGGCCAGCCGGTCACCGGGGCGCGGATTGCGCCTTGGGTCGCGCTGGCGTTTGGGCATTAGTGGTTTCTTCATGCAAAACCTCGTTCAGATATTCGATTAGGTATCTCGCGTAACCGACCACGAATTCGTGGCCGTCAAAGACGAAGGTGTCGGCGTTTGTGCTCACGGCAGCTTGGTGGGCGACTTTGAGTCGTTCCAGCATGGGCCTTGTCCACCGGATGAGGGGTTGCTCCGCGCACATGGTTAGGCGGCCTCCCGTTGGACATTTGGTTCGGGCTTCGGTTGCTGGGCAGGCAGACGGTAAACTTTCGCCACGCGGCAATCTGCCCAACGGGAGATTTTAGGATCGAACTTTTCGTCCTGCTCCGGCTGATACGTGTAGGGGGCACCGAGTACACCGGACAGATCGTGGAAATACACCCTGTCCAGATGATCGTCCCCCAATTGGACTTCGAGCGTGCCGACGGGAATGCCCAGTTCCCGCGTGCGCTCGCTTCCGGCGTCGAGGGTGGCAGCCTTGGCCCGCACCGCCACGGCCTTGCGGCAGAGATTCAGGAGGCCGTGGCTGCCCCAGTGAAAGATGAGACGCCCGGTGAACCGGCACTCCGGCCCGAACCTCTCCACGACCTCGGCCCAGCGGATGTCTCCGGCCTGCGCGTCGCGCTTCTCGTAAACCATGACGGCATGACCGTCGGCGAAAAGGTAGGCGCAGTGGAGCTTCTTTCTCACGTTGACCAGAATGTATACACAGTAATGCACTACGTCAAGAACCAAATGCTTTGACGCCGCCACCACCTTGGCTATGCTGCCGCCATGTCATCAGCTAGTAAGCGCAAGGCCAGTGGCGGGCCGGTTGCCCCCGCCGAGAACATCAGCAGTATTTTTACGGCCCGGCGCGATCTGCTCGCGGGTGTCCGGCGCGTCGTTAAAGGCACCGGCCTGAGCGTGGAGGAAGCCGATCTGCTCGTTTCCCTGTACGGGGCGCGGCAACTGGACTGGGACGATTTGGAGCACGACAAGGACGGCTTTGTGGTGCTGAAGGAACTTGAACTGTTCCTCGTCCACAACCCCAGCCTGCTCTCGCGGCGCGTCCGCAAGCTCGCCGACGGCAAAACGCCGCTGCTGGAGATCACCGAGGTCGATCCGGCTTCCGGCCTGCACTTCAATTCCAAGCGCGTGCGGATCACGAAGGAGGGGGTGAAGTGTGTTGAACCGATCTGGCGGCGCTACCAGCAGATGTCGGCCAAGCTGCTCGACGGTATTCCCCAGCGCCTGCTGGATGCCCATCATGCAGTGAACGAGGAAATCAGCACGCGGATGAGAGCGCGGCGATCCGGCTTGGACGATCTGTTTCCGGGGAATCCGTAAATCGGATGCCCGGCCAGACCGGCTCACTTCTGGTCGAGTCCAAAGAACCCGAAACCAATTTTGGGTTTGGGCATCGGCCCTGCCATGCTTTCGGGTTTCCGTCGGCGCATGAATGGATTTGGGTACTTCTGGGGCGGGGGCGAAGTTGGTGGTGCTGGATTGCCACCGGCTGCATCGAAGCGCTTGAACACGCGCATCCCGTCCACGGCATGAACTTCTTCCATCCAAGGCCAGTCGTAAGGTTGGCCACCTTCATTGATGACGTACGTCGGTTTGCTGTGATTGGCCTCAACGGCTCTGCCCAAGGCGTCTGCGTACACCCCAAAGTCCGTCCAATTGAAACCAAAACCAACACCACAGCCGACCGTGCAAAGCATGTACGGAGCGATTCGCTGCTCGTTGAAGACTTGCAGATAGGTCGCCACGCCCTCTGCGCCGAGATAGATGAGATTCAACCTCCGAACCCGACCGTCGCCCAACTCACCCCGTAACACAACTCTGCGGCCCCAGCCTTTCTTCACAGCAAACATACGGTAGCGATCCCGATAGCGTGCGAGTTCGTCTTCGTGCAGGAAACGGGCGGGCGGGGCGCTGCTGGCAGGCGTGATTTGATCCGGCGTGATGGCGGCTTCGCTTTCGCATTCCAGTGCGACCGGAATGTTTCTGAGTTGGGCCGCAAACTCGTGCTCGCGTTCATAATGCCAGTCGCAATACAAAATCGTCTGGCAATCGTACTTCTCAGGGGTAGTGAACTTTATCAAAGGCCTCCAGTCGAACCCACTCGCCGGGTAGAACAGGACACGCGTCGTTCTTAGTAGCGTTGGGACATCGAGAGCGGCGACATCCGCGATGTGTGCCGGTTGCTGTGTTGGTGCGATTAGGTAACGCTCAACGTCTTCTTTGGCTGCGTGTAGCGTTTTCGGATCGCCCGATTTCGTCCTGTGCCTGATCGGACGCGACGTTTTCGTCCGTTCCATTTTTCGTTTTGCTGGCATGTGCCGTTCGGGTTGTCGGGCCTCCACTAAAGGCCACAGCTTGTTTTCCTCGTTGTTAGACCATTTCCGTCCCGCCCACATATCCGCACTCTGCTCAAATGTCCGGTTGACCGTAGGCTGGGTTGGGGTTGGTCATCCCTGAGCGTGCGCCGCTACCTGCTAAGTTCCTCTCCGTCCACGGCGCCTTTCGCAGGCACAAAGCCCCTTCATTGCGGAGGGGAATTTGTGACCGCGATCCGGTAGAACTTTTGAGCCTGATCCGACAGCACAGCGTCGTTGGTGCAAAAGCGGCTGCCGTCACCCGCAATCCAATTCGTCATGAATGGCACCCACTGGTTCGTCGTGAGGGAGGACTTGTACTGCAACTGGTACCAATTGGTCATCATTGTATTCCAGCACAACTCGACCTGAGAAACTCGGATGTCCAACACGAGCCTGCCGCAGCCCGCGTGAATTACGTCTTCCCCGCTCATCGGCACGATAGCAGCGTTGCCAGACGCGGCTCCGTTGTGGCCGTGGCCAGTCTGATCGCCGAGCGTGCCGTTATCGAAATTCCAGTGGGCCACCAATCCCGATTCGGCACCGGAAAGTTCACAGTGCATTCTTGTTGTGACTTCGTTGCTGGTGAGTGCTCGGTTCCAGACACAAACTTCATCCAAATAGCCGTTCCAAAAATACTGGCTGGTAATCGAGTCGCGACCTAGAAACAGATCGGCTGTAGTTGCCAGTGGTGGCCGGATGACGGCGCTCGCATCGAGCATTCCATCAACATAGATTGAAGCGTTTGAGTTGGCTGCCTTGTACACCACAGCAAGGTGATGCCATTCGTTGGTTTTAAGGTCTGAGTTGCTAAACACGGTGGGGTCTGCATTTTCGGAGACACCGAACGCGACCTTCCGGGCGACCCCGACTTGATTCAAACCTGACACAAGGAAAACCCAGCCGTTACCGCTGCCCGGCACCCGCTTAATCAGAATGGCCGAACCCCATGGGTCGTATGCCTTGAGAAAGACCCACGCCGTGATTGAGAAGTCCCCCGAGGTCAGATTCAAGTCCGCCGATTGGGGGACACTTACATAACCGCTACTGCCAGCCATTGAGAGCACTTGGTTGGTCGTCTCGGCCAAGCCGGAGGACGGCGCCACAAGGAGGCTGGCTGACCACGACAGGGTTGCGAGGGTGATCCAGAGGTTCTGCGTCAGTGTTTTCATAACCGGTATTCATTTTCCTGCAAGTCCGCACCCTGTGCTCGGGCTTTCGGACTGGCATGTTTTGGTGACATTTTGACGGCCCATGCCGCTGATTGCTAAGAAAGCGTAGCAATTAGGAAGCCACCAAGGGGTTACGGTCAAGCTCGGCTTTTGAGCAAATGGCCCGCACCAAAACACCCGCTAACATCGTCGGCCCGCAGATTCGCAAGCGGCGATCCGACCTTGACCTGACGCAGGAGGAACTAGCCACCCGCTGTCAGTTGAAGGGGTTCGATATTTCTCGCGGCACGCTGTCCCAGATCGAGGCACAACTTCGCTGCGTTACCGACGATGAACTACTGGCTCTGGCGCGTGTATTGAAGGTCACGACCGACAGTTTGTACCCGGTGGAGAAACGGTCGCGCAAAGCGGCGTCCACGAAGCCCAACCGGCCACTCCGCTGAGGTCGGAGCAGGGCATTACCGGCAGCGTTTACTCATCAAGATGTGCCCGGTATTACCTTCGATGGCATGGGCAAGTTTGCAGACCACGCAGTTCCCCTGTCACATTTCCCCGCGCCGCGCCAGCGCGTACAACTTCGCCCCGATGCAACACAACGCATGATGATACTCGCTGCTGAGATGATCGGGACTGTACTCGTGACCGAACTCATGAATGACAAGCTGCACCACGTCCTCGGTGATGCCGCGCTCAAACCAGTCCGCTCCCAGCCGGAATTTGTTGAACACGAGTTCCCCGCCGGGGCCATAGGAAGCAGCGGCTAAGTGATGTGGCGTGGCGCAGAAATTGACGGTGATCGCTCGTAACAGAACTTTCTCGGCCACGCGCCGGGCAAATGTGGTGACCTCGCGCATTCCATTCGTCCACTTGGACTCAGGAATCCAATCCCTGAAGATCGCGGCGTCTGGGTCATCTTCGCCTGTCCAAACCTTCGCACTGGGCGTGACCTGACCGGCAGGCAGGATGGCGCTGGCGCTCTTGGCGTTCAGCCACGCGCCCGCCGACATCATCCCACCGTGGACGACCGTGTAGCCCTTGCTCACCGCGAGCTTGTTGGCTTCGGGATCGGATGGATCGAAGCTCACGCGCTTTTCCCCGAAACGTCCGCTCACGTAACTTTGCACTGCCTCAGCCGCGCAGTCGGGTGAAGCGATGGCTGTTTCAGCCCACTCGCTGTTCACGTCCTCCGGCGCAAGCTGTCCGTGCATCCGGTTGAACACGGCCACACGCACCTGTCGCAGAAAACCCGGTGGAACGTTTTCCCGATCAAGGGTCAGCGGCACCTTCTGCCCGATGTCGTAATGATACTTGTCACCTGTTTCCACGACGGGGATACCCATCTCATAGAGCGTGGCTGTCTCGCCCGGCATCAGCACGAACAACTGGATCATCGTCTCCCTCTGCGCCCGGCGCAGGAATCCGTCGGCGCTGGCAACCTCTGTTGGGAGGGTAACGCTGAACTGTTCCAGCAAGGCTCGCGGTTCCAACGGTGTGCCATTGAAGATCGTCGTGATTCGAGCCGGTGAAATCAGCTTTCGCACCTGCGGCTCGATGGCGTTGCATTCAGCCTCTCTCATTCGCAACAGGCACTCGATACGGCTTCCGATGTCCTGCCGGGCACGAAGACTGTGCCGTCCCGCATCATCAAAGCGGATGCCGCCCTTGGTCGTGCGGATGGTCACTTCATCGCTGATCGCCAGCACGAGTTTCTCACCGAAGTTGAAACGCCCGCGTTGCTCCGGGTTCGCTTTCTTTGCCGATTCCGCGAACAGGGTGAAAGCGTGACTCAGGTCTTTGAATCCCTCCGGTGAATCGTCCTCGACGACCAGCAGCGCTTTGTTTCGGCCCCGGTACTCCAGCGTCACGCTGACCTTGGTGACGCCCGGCTCATCCCACGCGTTCTGGACAAGCTCGAACAAGACGAACTCCTTGCCCTTGCGCTCCAGAATCTGCGCCAGCCCCTGCTTATCCACTTCAAACCAGCTTCTCATTTTGTCCTTTCCCACTTTTGGTTGTGCGATGAAAACAGAATTCATCATCGAACCATTTTACCAGAGGCACGTTTCCAAAGTGGAGATTTGTGAGGGTTGCGCGTGCGCAAGTTCTTGTGAGTGCGTGTCGAAAATAAATCCCTTGACGTAATTCTTGGGTTGTTTCGCCCCATGATTTCTCTTTGCTAGATATACGTGGATCACGTAGTGTAACACGGTGAGCGCCCAACGCATGACCTTCGCAGAGAAACTCAAAGCCGCCCGTCGCCGGGAAGGATACTCTCAAGCCACCGCCGCCGAACTCATCCCCGGACTGAGCACCCGGACTTTGCAGGCGTGGGAGTGCGACCGGCAGTCACCGCCATTGTGGGCGCAGTCCCTCGTGCTCGATGCGTTGGGTGGCGCACCTTACGATCCCGCGAAAAAGCGGAAAGTCAGCCCTACTCGCAAAAAGTCGGGTATACTGGTCGGCGTGCGGTAAAATAGCGCTACCGAGGTCCGCTCCGCACTTGGGACGTTTCAGTTTACTCATTCGCCCAAACTGTCGTCGAAGTACCCGCGTTCACACTGCCAAGCCATACTCCAATCGGGGAGCAGCCAAGACCGGCCCCGGCGGAGATACCGTAGGGACCAAGCCCGACGGAGCAATGACCGATGCCAAACCCTACCGAGAGGCCGACACCGGATGCACAACTGCCGACCGCATAATGGCCCGAGTTTGCACCCTCGTAGACCGGTGCGGCGTCGAACGGCGCGGGCTGGTAAACAGTGGGGACATAGTCCTTCCACAGTTGGGTTGGGGGCGATTGTGGCCAAGACTGCTGCGCGTAATTGTAGACCACAGGAGCAGGCTGCTGAGCTTGCGGTGGGAGCGATTGCACTTGGGCGTTGATGGCGTCGGTCTTATAGGCCACGGGCGCGGTGGTCACCGGTCGTGTGGCGCAGCCCGTCACGACCAAGCCGATGACGGCGAAGATTGCGATATTCTGCTTCATGTTTAAGTCCTTATTGTCGGCGTACGAGGCATAGCTGGCCAGTGAACATGCAAACCAATTGAGTGGCCAGCATTGCGATCAGCACCAATGCCCCGCCTGCGCTCAGGTGAACAATCTCCGCCCGCTGGCAGGTTGCGTCAAGGTCCTTTGCCTGACTCCATCCGCTCCGAAGCGTGCAAACAAATTCTTCGTATTCCTTCCGCCGCTCCAAACGGCAGTCCAATCTGGCCGGTCGGAACTACGTGTTCTCGCGGGTTGATGCGGATGAGCTTGCCGCCGGTGCGCTGCAAGGCCCGCTCCGAGGCATGGCGCACCGTAGGGATGGCACTACCTGCGCCCAGTTCAATTACGGCCAGCTTCCCCGAGGATTTGGCCAGTCCGTCAAGCCACGCGGCAAAGCGTTCCTGCTGCGCGTTAGTGCGGTGACCGAGCCATGACCAATCATTAAACATCAGGATGTTTGGCCGGGCCAGCGCCGAGCAGTGTCTGCATTGGGGCAATGGCTCCAGAGCGCGGAAAGCGTTTTCATCAACACTCACGGTTTCGCTCTCGGCATCCCAAATGTCATCAGCACATGAAGCGGTGCATTGGAAGTGGTGAATGGAACCGTGACATTCAACCATTCGCTCCGGTGCAAAACCGGCGCTTTGGAATTGCTCATCAACATTCGACGTGAAAACAAAATACCCGTGGGCCTTGTTGCGACCCAACTCCAGCAACTGGTTGAATCCTTGGTGCGGTGCGGTCTGGCGATAAAGATTGAGCCGGTGCCCGTAGAACGCCCACGCCAGATGTGCGTCCTCGCTGAACCAAGCCGGGTTCGCCATTTCCTCGAATGACAGGCCCAGTTTCGCGATGGCAGGGTACGCCCGCCAGAACCCTTGCGTGCCCCGGAAATCAGGCAAACCGGAATCGACGCCCATGCCCGCCCCGGCGGTAATCAACAGTGCATCGGCAGTTTTAATCGCTTCCGCTGCCAACCTGACCTCGTTGTCAGAGTTCGTCGCCATCGGTCAGTCCTTGCCGCAGCACTTTTTGAATTTCTTCCCACTGCCGCAGGGACACGGATCATTGCGCCCGATGTCGGTGGTCCTCCGCACTGATTGTGAGGCCACATAATTGGCAGGCGGTGGTTCGGCATCGAACGGCAGGCCGAAGAACTTGAACACCGCTTTCGTCCGGTCGTAAATCCCGCGCTCGGAAATCTCGGCCCGCTCACACATAAAGTTCATGGGCATGAAATCCCGCTTGATGAACTGAATCAAGTCGGGCGGATCACAGGTGACCGCCACTTGGGTTCGCCCGGCCACCTGCATCGTGGTGACGGAAGGGAGACAACACATTGTCATGGCCCGGAGCGTGTCCATGTTGAGGTTGCAGAAGTAGAGCCAGTAGGGCCAAGCGTCGTGGAATGCCGTGTAGAACCGCCGGATTTCCGGCACCATGTGAATCTCACGCGGATCGTCGTCCCAACCCTCGATGCCGAACACCATCAGGTTCATCATCTCCTGTAGGCCACGGCCATCTGGCAGTTTGTCCGGCGAATAGAGACTGAGGAAGTGTTTGAAGTCACACTCCGCAACCTTCGAGCGACTGAACTGGTAAAAGATCAGATCGCGACTCACTCAGCCCTCCGATGCTTGGGTTTGGCTCTGCGAGCCGAGACGGTGAACAAGTCCGCGACCTCGACCTTGAGCACTCTGGCAAACTTCTCCAACCCTGC
>JANXWY010000327.1 GCA_025350905.1 Verrucomicrobiota bacterium | reverse complement strand
ATACCGGCACGGGCTTCGTCCACATCGCTCCGGGTCACGGCCTGGATGACTACAATCTCGGCCGCCAAAACAACCTGCCGATCTATTCACCGGTCAACGACGACGGTGCGCTCGCCCATACCTGCGACCTGCCCATCGAACAACAGATGCCCGCCGAGATGCTTGGAAAATCAATTCTCGAAAAGCACGGCAAGAGCGACGCAAACGAAGCTGTGTTGCATGAACTGCGCTTGCGCAAGGCGCTGTTACATCAAGAGAATTATCATCACAGCTACCCGCATTGCTGGCGCAGCAAGACGCCCGTCATCTTCCGCGCCATGGACCAGTGGTTCATCAAGATTGATCACGCTTTCTCTGTAGGAGACGACGTGAGAAGTCTCAAATCAAATCCCGGAGCTGGTCAGAGTCTCGTCACCTCGACTCCTACAAAGCCGTTTCGTGAAGTTGCCCTGTCCGAGATTGATCGCGTGAAATGGATTCCCGACTGGGGTGTCAACCGCATCAAAGGCGCTGTGCAGTCGCGGCCCGACTGGTGCATTTCGCGTCAGCGCACCTGGGGCGTGCCGCTCCCCGCCTTCTACGACCCGAATGGCGAACCGATCCTCGACGCGCAAACCGTACGCAACACCGCCGATCTCATTCAGAAACACGGCTCAAATATCTGGTTCGAGAAATCCGTAAACGAACTCTGGTCACTCGTGAAGCCTAAGGATTGGAAAGGCGCAGAGGCCGCCGCCAAATCCAACGACACCCTAGACGTGTGGATTGATTCGGGCAGTTCGTCGCGCGCAGTGTTGATGCGTCGCCCCCAGCTAAATCATTCAACTCTCAACTCTCCACCTTCAACCGGCTCCTGGCAGGCCGACCTGTACCTCGAAGGCAGCGACCAACATCGCGGCTGGTTTCAGTCGTCGCTGCTGCTATCGCTTGCGGGCAACGGTGCGGCCCCCTACAAGACCGTGCTCACGCACGGTTTTATGGTGGATGCGGACCGGGAGAAAATTTCCAAGAGCAAGCAGAGCGCGTATGAAAAGCCCCAGACCGCCGAGGCTTACGTTAAAAAATACGGTGCTGATGTAGTGCGCCTCTGGGTCGCGTCGCAAGATTTTCGCAACGACATTGTCGTGAGCGAAGAACGGGTGAACAAAGTAGGGGAAACCTATCGCGGCATCCGCAACGCGCTCCGTTATCAACTCTCAAACCTTTACGATTTCGATCCCGCCCAGCACACCGTGCTGGATGACCAACTCACCGGCCTCGACCGCTGGATTCTAGGCGAGTTCTCAAGCCTGGCCGCGGAAGTGATTGCGGCCTACGAGAAATACGAATTCCATGTTGTCTATCAGAAGGTCAGCCAATTCATCGCCGTGGAGCTGTCCTCCATCTACCACGACGTCATCAAGGACCGGCTTTACACCGACGCGGCCAATTCGCTGCGCCGCCGCGCAACGCAAACCGCGCTGTATCGCCTCGTGACCGGTTTGTGCCAGCTGCTTTCGCCCATGTTGGCCTTCACCACGGATGAAGCGTGGGAGTTCGTGCCGGGGACAGCGACCGCGTCGGTCCACGGCACGGAGTGGAAATTCGTAAACTTCACTGTCAAGGATTACGAACGCGAATCGTGGAAGAGCCTGTTCCTGCTGCGCGCGCTGGCCTTGCCCGAGTTGGAAAAGGCGCGGCAGGCAAAACAGATTGGTAAATCCTTGGAAGCCAAATTAACCTTGAACGGCACCGGCCCACTGCTCTTGGACGCAAAGTTGAACCTCGATTCCCTGCGCGAACTCTTGAACGTTTCGCAAGTCGAGCTGGCCGAAGAGGGCGGAGCAACCGTCTTCGCCACGGTATCGAAAGCCGACGGTCAGAAGTGTGAACGGTGCTGGCATTGGGAAACCGACATTGGTTTGGAAGCGACGCTCCCCACACTTTGTAGCCGCTGCGCGAAAGCCGTCCGGGAATTTCAAGCCCTGCATCAATCGTGAGCCCCGCCGACTTTCGACCCGCCCTGGTGAATTACATCCGGGAGCAGGCCAAGCCGGTGGACAAATTCAGCCACCAGTCGCGGCTTTACGCCTTGACCCGCGAAATCGGAGCCGGCCACGAACACGACGATGACGTGGTCTTTGCCGCCGTTTGGTTGCACGATCTGGGCGTGTTTGTGGGGCATCGTCCGGAGGATCCGTCGGAACTTGCCCGCTGGGACTCCGTCAGCTACGCGATGAGACGAACACCGGAACTGCTGCGGCAATTCGACTTTCCTCCGGCGAAGGTCGGCGCGGTCGTGGAAGCTATCCGCACCCATCAACCGAAAGACACCCCCACATGCTTTGAAGGAGTACTCCTGCGCGAGGCAGATATTCTGGAGCAACTGGGTGCGACAATCATCCTTCGAACCGTCAGCAAGATCGGGCGCGACACGCGGTTCTCCACTTTCCCCGCCGCGCTCTGCGTGCTGCAAAAAAATGCGGCCACGCTCCCGGGCCAGTTGCAACTTCCGAAAGCGCGACACTTGGCGGAACCGCGCGTGGTCGCCTTGCGCTCCTTTTTGGAGGCCGCCCGGCGGGAACATTGCGATTGCGAAGCCGGAGTTTAAGCCGCCCGCGCTATCGTCCGTTCGCCGCTGTCCGCCGCTTCACTTCTTTACGAACAACGCCAGGGAGGCGGTGTAACCGTGAAGAAAATTCTTCTCGCCGACCGGGCCGATCTCGCCGTTGCAGAAGAAGCCCGCCAGACCGATTTCCCCAAATTGCTTCCGGACCATCCGGGCGTCGTGCCCGGACCGGCCGAACAGATTCTTCCCCCGTCCGTTGCAGCAGCAGAGGCAGCCACCATAAATCGTGGCCGCGCCGAGTTGAAGTTGGGCGCGCTCCAGCAGTTCGCTCATGTCCTCGCTGGCTCCGGTCGCATCACGGCGCTGGAACTGCATGGTCTGACCCGAACGCGGCAGGGCGCCCACCACCAGCACCCCGGTTTTGGGATCCCCCCCCAGGAGGTGGCGCACGAGAAAATCACCCCGTTGAAAATCTTCGAGGTATTCGTTCACCACGAGGCCAATGAATAAATTGCCACTCGCTTTGCGCTGATCCTCGGCAGAAAGCTGATTCACCGTTTCCGCCAGCACCTCGTAGGCGGGCCGGTTGGCGATGCGATGAATCAGGTTTTGTTCCACCTGCGTCAGGGTCCAGGTCTCCCCGATGGGGGTGCAGCCTTGCGAAATGACGCCCGCGAGCTTTACGTCGCCTCCGACGGAAATGGCCACGCCCCCTTCCTCGTACACCTCGCCATTCAAATAGATTTGCGTCGCCTGTTCGGCGGGCACCCCGCTGGCCAAACCGCCGAATACCGGCACGGGCGCATAGGCCTGGTTCCAGCTGCGCAGCCACGTTTCGGCGTCAAGCTGAAACGGGTCCAGGAAGGCAAGCCAGCCATTCGTCCTCGTTACCGCCACGCCGCTGGCCGCGGGCCAAAAGTCTGGTGGGTCGGAATCGTCCAATTGCGACTGGGTGAAATGGTATCCATCCAAGGACGCGCCGGGCAGTGCATACAACGCCAGCGCCACGCCACCGTGGTCTTCGATTTCTTCCGCGCCAGCCACCAGCCCGGTGCTGGAACAGCCGGCCAGCAGCGGGATGCGGGCGTGGACGCGCAGAATTTCCAGGACTTGCTTGGCGAACGGAAAAAAGCGGGGCGTCATGAACACGAGGCCCAGCGACACCTGGGGCGCGCGCAGTTGCCGGCGCAAATCCTCGGCCCATTGCCGCAAACCGGCTTCCTCGAAATTGCCCGGCCAGTGCGCGGCGACTGAATACTCCATGTTCACGTCGCCACCTTAACGCGAGGGCCGGGGAATGCAAACCAAGTTCGCCCGCGGCTCGAATGTATTTGTCCATTTGCCAAACGCGCGCGCTGTGGCATGATGACTTCGTTAAAAGAACTATGAACAAACCGAATATCATCGCTTACTTGAAACCGACCTGCGGCTGGAGCAACGGCGTGCGCGCCGTCTTTCGCAAATACGACCTGCCCTTTGAAGACCGCGACATCATCAACAACGCGGCTCAGCGCCAGGAAATGATTGAAAAGAG
Source organism: Verrucomicrobiota bacterium (assembly GCA_025350905.1). Taxonomy (GTDB): domain Bacteria; phylum Verrucomicrobiota; class Verrucomicrobiia; order Limisphaerales; family JADLHS01; genus JADLHS01. The sequence continues at coordinate 13,619 of JANXWY010000327.1, read as the reverse complement.
CGGTCAAATGCTCAGCCCCTGCGTCGAGATTAACGGCCACATGCTCCCGGACATCAGCGGGGAGGAGGTCGAAGCCTGGATGCTGGCCCATCAAGTCGTGACGCCGAATCAGCGCCAAGCCGACGCCCCGACAAATCAACCATGCGCTCATGAAATGCCGGCCAGTGCGCCACTGAATTTTGGCGTCCGATCCTAACCCCTTTCCGAATACGTCCCGGCCGCGTTGGGAAACCAACGCGGCCTTTTCCGCTTCAGGCACTGACTTCTTTGGCGCTTAGGGAATGAAAGGTTGCCACCACCGATCAAGCGGCTCAACCTCAGGGGCGCGGATGAAACTGGCGATGCACCTCCCGCAGCCGGCTGCCCGCCACATGGGTATAAAGTTCCGTGGTGCTGATGCTCGCATGGCCGAGCATTTCCTGGATCACGCGCAAGTCCGCGCCATACTCCAGCAGATGCGTGGCGAAGCTGTGCCGCAGCATGTGCGGGGTGATGTTGCGGGCGATGCCAGAGCGGCGCACCCGGCGTTTGATTCGTTGCCACATCGTGGACGAGGCGAAGCGCGTGCCGGTTTTCGTCAGAAATACATTGGCCGGAGAACGCGGTTTGACGAGCGGGGGCCGGCCATGCGTGAGGTAGCGATTCAGCGCCGCCACCGCTTGACGGCCCACCGGGACGACGCGCTCCTTGTTGCCCTTGCCGATCACGTTGATAAAGCCGGCTTCGAGGTGGAGCTGCTCCAGGCGCAACCCGCATAATTCGGCGCGTCGCAGCCCGGAGGCATAGGCCAGTTCGAGAATGGCTTGATCACAAAGTTGCGCCGGCGTCGCCCGCGGCTCGGGCTGGAGCAAGGTGTCGATTTCCGGGTGCGTGAGGGATTTGGGCAGCCGCTGCCAACGCCGGGGTAGCGAAAGATGTTCGGCGACATTCAGGGGGAGCAATTTTTCCTGCTCGGCGAATCGGTAAAAGGCGCGCAAGGCCGCGATCTGGAGATAGACACTTTCACTGCTGAGCCGGCGGGGCGAGGCCTCCGGTTGGTGCAGGAGGGGTCGCTGGCGTTCATGTTGCAGGAATGCCATGAGGTGCGGCAATGCCACTTGCTGCCAATCCGTGAGCTTCTCCGCCGCGGCCCACCCCAGAAATTGATTCAACAGTCCGGCGTACGTGCGTTGCGTGTGTTCGGCCTGGCCGCGCTCATGGCGGAGATATTGCAGGAAATCCTCAACGAGCGTTTGCATGGCTCGGGGTGGCCGGCGAGGATTTCCAATGATAGGTCAGCACCGGCACATCCCGGGGATTGTTGCGGCCAAGAATCGCGTAGAAGTAGCGGTGGTACCCGTTGATTTCGGCATCCACCTGCACTTCAAAGGTGCGACTGCGCACATTACAGTAGCGCGCAATCTGGCCCACGATTTGATTGTTCAAGCCGGCATTGACCAATTCGCCCGGGCTACGAAATGGGGTGTCATCATCACTGCCGTCCACGCCATCGGGACCGGAACGGAGGCGGATGATTTGGGCCGCGATATTCTCGTCTACGAACGGAAGCATTTGCAGCACCTGGGCCGAGGCGGTGTTGATGTTGATCTGTCCGCTGGACAGCGGTGTGAACAGATTCACCAAGCCAACATCGTAAGCGAGCACTCCGCCACCGGGTTGTTGGAAGCCGGTCTTCTTCTGAAATGCGGCCGGTAAATGGTTGGTGGCGACGCCGCCCCAATAAATGTCGGGCGTGACGCCGCGCACCAGCAGCAGCTCGGAGAGATCATCGATCGGTCCGTTTTTCGCCTGGTACGATGGATCCAAATTGACGTAGTAATCCGATTCGGTGCCGTTGATGTGCTCGATCGAGTCGGGGTCGATCCAGTCGAGGATGGAGGCGGCGATACCGCTGGACTCGCTGGGGTCCACGCCGATCAGCTGAAACGCCTTTTCCAGCATCGCTTGATCGGCCAGGTTGATGTTCACCTTGCGTTCGAGGTCGGTGATTTTCACGGAGAAATGGCCGCCACCGAGCTGGATGTTGTTGAGCGAAACCCCGGTCAGCGGGCTGTTGCTGGTCATCAGGCTGCCGGGCCCCCCGGCCCATTGTTGATTGAGCGCGTCAAACGGCTCCTGCGCAATGGTGGCCTGCTGAGCCAGCACCCAGCGGGCGAGTTCCACGCCCGAGCGGCCGAGCGAGTTCAATTCCGACTCGCTGTTCGCGTTCATGGCCAGTTTGGTTTCGACTTTCATCGAATAGGCAAAGCCCGCGGCCAAAATGGAAAGCACGGTGATGCAGATCATCACGATGATGAGCGCGACGCCGGCGGGGGGCGGTGACGGCGGATTTCTCATCGCGACTTGGGATCCGATGGATTGACTGGGTTGGGCCCCCCGACACCCGGTGGTTGGCCGCCGACGCCGGGCGGTTGGTTTGGGCGTTGATAATTCGCTGGCACCATCACCGACGGCAGCGCCACGATGCGCGAAATCTCCTGCCGCGACTCGGTGGCCCCGTACGACTGATTCGGCTTTTTAACCGTGAAGCCCAGGGTGACTTTTATCATCTTCGGCAGCTGGTTGGTTTGGAGCCATTCGTTCACCCACTGGTTTTGCCGGGAGTCCCAGAACTCGAAGGCCATCTTGTTCACGCCGCGGGCCAGCACGAGCGGATGCTCCTTTTCATTTTCGTCCTTGTCGGCATCCATGAGAATCGGCGATTGGCGCATGACCAACTGCCGCTCCGAATCCGGTCCGTTTTCCAGCGAAAAAGTCACGCGCCGGACGTCGAAATCGCCAAAGCGCCCGCTGCGGAGAAACGAATCCGGCAGGCGCGCCACAAAACTCAGCATCACGCCGTCGCCGTTCTCGGCCCAAAATCCGTAATGTTGCAAGTCCGCCGCGAACGACCGCGCGCAGCCGAGGGATTCCTCAATGGTGCGCATGGCAATCCGCTCGCGTTGCAATTGCGCCGAAGCTTCGAGGCCGACTTTTGCCGACTTGATGATTAGCGTCCAGGTGGCATAAATGGCTGTCACCACCAGGCTGAAGATGACCATGGCCATCATGATCTCGATCAGCGTGAACGCCGGTTGGCGGCAACGGCCCGGTCCCCTAGCATTCGTCCCGTCGGCCGCTTTCATCGCGGCATGCCTCCGAGTATGCCGCTCTGGGTGTTCGGGTCATAGAAGAACGTGCTGACCGAAGATTCCACCCGGCCGCTGCGTTTGTTAATCACGCGATAATCCACCTGCCACAATCCGTTCGAGGCGTAGAACAGGGTGTCCTTCTCCCAGGAATAATCGCGATACTGGTCCTGGAACTCAGCGAGATCGTTGAACTCGCCGCTCACCAAACCTTCCGAGACCCGGTTCGTAATGGAGGACCAATATGCGTGGACCATGCCGGCGTCGACCCCTTTCTTGCTCTGAAAGGCGCGCGCATTTCGCAACAGTTGAGAGATCAAACCCAGGATCGCGAATACTGCGATGAAAAAAATCGCCAGGGCCACCATGACTTCGATCAACGAAAACGCGCGGGAGTCGTCACGGCGCAAAGGTGATGGGTACCGTTTCATTTCACGGGCCCCTGAGTCGCCAGACCGGTGGTGGGATCGAGAGTGATCTTGCGATAATCCCCTTTGCTGGAGCGAAAAATTACCGTCATTTCATCACTGGTGCCGTTCGGGTGAAACCGCACGCGCGTCCACTCGGATTGGTTGTACTCCAGCAGATTGACGTCGAGCATTTCCAGCACGATGTCATCCGGAAAAATGCCCGCCAAACCGGTGCCCGGGGCCGGCGGTGGGGCCGGTTTCGCCGTGCCTGCGTCGGAATCCTGGGCGGGGACGGAAGCGACCAACCCGCTGACCTCAAAGCGCCGCTCGATCGGATGGAAGTTCACATCTACGGGCGTCCCGCGCAGGATTGCCTGTGCCCGGGCATTGCTGCACACCTCAATCAGGTCGCTCACCGCCCGGCGCATCCCTTCTTTTTTGGTGAGCTGGTAAATGTTCGGAATGGCCATGGTCGCAATCAGGCCCATCAGGGCGACCACGACCATGATTTCGATCAAAGTGAAGCCGCCGCGCCGCAAATGTTTTTCCGCTCTCGGCATGGCTCCCTTAATGGCTCATGGCGCCGCCGACATTGGAGATCATCGAAAACATCGCCGACAGCACGCTCAGCAGCAGGAAGCCCACCCCGCCGGCCATCGCCACGATCATCACCGGTTCAATCATGTTGGTCATCACCCGCAACGCAATGTTCAGTTCGTTCTCGTACGTGTCAGCCACATTCTTCAACGCGCCCGGTACGTTGCCGGTTTCCTCGCCGATCCGCACCAGATCCACCATTAGCTGCGGGAACACTTTGCTCTGGGCGAGTGGCTGGGCGAGTGTTTTGCCATCGGTCACGGCCTCACGGGTCTTGGCGGTGGCTTCCTTGATGACGCGGTTGGGGAGGACCTGCTCCGTGATCTTGAGCGCCGTCAGCACCGGCACGCCGTTTTCGAGCAACGTCGAAAGCGTGCGGGCAAACTGGCCAAACAGGTTCAGTTTCACGACCTTGCCGAAAATCGGCATTTTCATTTTCCACTCGTCCAGCTTGCGCTTGCCTTCTTCCGTGCTTTGAAACTTGCGGAACCCAATGTAGGCCAGTCCGAGCCCCAACAACATGGCCCACCAGTAACCGGTGAATACATCGCTGATCTTGATGAGAATCTGCGTCATCATCGGGAGCTGCACATTCATGTTGCCGAAGAGCGTCATGAATTTCGGCAACATGTAGGTCATGAAGAAAATCGCGATGGCGACGCCGACCACCCCGACAAAGGCCGGATACACCAGCGCGGCTGAAAACTTCGCCTGCACCGCTGCGAACTTTTCGAAGTGATCCGCCATGCGGCGCAAGACTTCCACCAGCGCTCCGGATTGTTCGCCCGCCTTGACCATGTTCACGTACAAATCGGAAAAAATAATCGGCTGCTTGTTCATCGCATCGGACAGGCTCCGGCCTTCCATAACTTCCTGCCGCAAATTAACGCTCACGTCCTTCGGAATCCCCTTGGACTCCAGATGCGTCATGCTGTTGAGCGCGATGGTGAGCGGCATGCCGGCCTGAAGCAGATTGGCAAGTTGTTGGGTGAAGGTTGCCACCTCCTGCATTTTAGGTTTGCGTTTCCGGGTCAGTAGCGAGCGGAGGGAACTCGGTAACACGCCGGACAATTCAACTTTCTGCGCCGCCGGTTTGTCCGCCGCCGTGGCCACGCCCTTCGCCGCATCCAGCGCCACGGGAAAAAGGCCCAACCGTTCGATTTGCGCCAAAGCGGCCGTACGATCCGCCACGTCCAGGACCCCTTGGACGACTTCGCCCGAGCGTCGCCGGGCCTTGTAAGAGAACTGTGCCATAAGCATTTTGTCTAAAACCGCTGTGACTGAAAAGTTTCCCCGGTCCCGGGCGAAAACTCAGGACTGGCCGACCAGCTGCGAAGGAACGGACGGACGTGACGGAGCCGTCTCATTCAGGCTCCCCCGCCGGTAACCTTGCAAATCCACCGTCACCTGGGCATAACCGATTTGCTTCAAGGCCTCCGCTACACGGGCCGGCGTTCCTTCAGCCAGCAACTTCGGCAACTCCGCCGCCCCGACCTCGATGCGGGCCAAATGAGTCTTGAGTCGAAAGGCTGAAGTCTCAAGCCCATTGCTGGCTATCGTCGTCCCTGGCGGCTCGGTGACCTTGGACTCCGGACTTGATGCCTGAGAATGGCCGCCCAGTTCATGATGCCTTACCCGCACGTCATAAAATCCAAGGTCGCGCAATACGCCTTCGCCCTGTTCGATCATGCGCAGCTTTTCCGGGGTCACGGGTTCGCCGTAGGGAATACGCGAACTCAAACAGGCCATCTGCGGTTTGTCCGCGGTGGGCAGGCCAAGTTGCGCTGACAATGCGCGGATCTCGGCCTTGGTCAAGCCGACTTCCTTGAGCGGCGCGCGCACTTGGAATTCCTTTGCGGCCTGCGCTCCTGGACGGAAATCCCCCACATCGCTCGCGTTTTCACCGTAGGCAATGACCGCAAAACCCTCCACCTTCGCCAACGGCGCGAGTTCCTCAAACAATTCGTGCTTGCAGAAGTAACAGCGATTTGTCGGATTTGCCAGGTAACTGGGATTCGCGAATTCCGCCGTCCGCACCACCCGCACGCGGAAGCCGAATTGTTTTCCCAGCGCCAGCGCCTCGTCGAGTTCGCGGCGCGGCAGGCTGGGCGAATCAGCGATTGCCGCCAACGCGCCCCTCCCGAGCACTTCATGGGCGACGTACGCGAGGAAAACCGAGTCCACGCCCCCCGAATAGGCGACGAGACACGAATCGTAAGCGCGCAACACCACACGCAGGTTGTCCAGTTTTTCCGCTAGCACGCCTCACCTTGGCAGTCGTCGGAAACTTTGTCGAGCAAGACCACCATGTCGCGACGACCTTCCTCGACCAAAATCTTTCGAGGCTCACAAAAAGTCCCACGGGCGAAAGCACCCGTGGGACCGAGCAATTCAAGGCGCCGATTCAATTGACGGCGACGTCTATCTTCTTCGGTTTGGCTTCCTCGGTTTTGGGAACTGTGACCGTGAGTACACCGTCCGTGTAACCGGCTTTTACGCGGTCCGTTGCCACGGTCGTTGGCAATACCACCGCGCGTTGGAAACGGCCAACCTTTCGTTCGGCGCAATAAATCTCCGCGTCCTCCGGGCGGGTCACGGCTTGGCGCTCGCCGGCGATGGTCAGGGTCCCTTCATGGAGCGAGACGTCGATGTCCTCGCGTTTAAGCCCGGGCAACTCGGCCTGAATCACAAAGTTTTCTTTGTCTTCATACACGTCGAGCACCGGTGACCACCCTTCCGCGGATGGCACATTCTCGGTCAACCCGGCGAACGCGCTGCCAAATAGCCGATTCAGTTCATCATTCAAATCTGTGAAGCGGACGACGCTGGAGCGGGCGGTCAGTGGGAGTCTTTGGTAATGTGTAATGTTCATATGTTTGCTTTCGGTTGTAGTGCTTAACAGTCAACAAAGCTCTTAGCTGTCGGAGTGCCAACTGAAAAATGCTTTAAAACCAGCGGGTTTCCGAAGCATGGGCGGGCGCGAGGGCATCGTGGCGGTCGCGAATGCGCAGCGATGGCGCAACGGATAGTGCCAACTGCGCCGTGAGTTGTGCCAGGGAGCAAGGCAAAAAAACAACCCCCCAAGCCGGATGGCTTGGGGGTTGGTCGTGGGAGAGTTACTTCAATCGAACGCGTGCCCCGCGCAACAGAGGACGTTCTTGACCTTATGGCGCACGAGGTCTTTGACGGCTTGGCGGGCGGGACCGAGGTACTTGCGGGGATCAAATTCTTTGGGACTTTCGGAAAAGACTTTGCGGATGGCGGCCGTCATGGCGATGCGCAGGTCGGTGTCAATGTTGACTTTGGTGCAACCGACGCGGCGCGCGATCTCGATGTCAGCTTCTGGCACGCCTTGCGCGTCGGGCATTTTGCCGCCGTATTTATTCACCTCGGCGACGAGATGCTGCGGGACGCTCGAGGCGCCATGCAAAACGAGCGGGTAATCACCCAAGCCGGCGTCCATGAGGGCCTTCTTAATGGCTTTCAAGCGGTCAAGGTCCAGATGCTGTTCGCCCTTGAACTTGTAAGCACCGTGGGAATTGCCAATGGCCACGGCCAGCGAATCCACGCCGGACGCCTTGACGAATTGCACCGCTTCATCCGGATGCGTGTAGCAGCCACCCTTGGAATAACCGCCGCCTTCTTCCCCGTCGTCGTGTTGCGCACCAACCAACATCCCCAATTCACCTTCGACCGAACAATTGTGGACGTGAGCGTAGTCCACGACCTTCTTGCAAATTTCAATGTTCTTCTCCATCGGTTCGTGGCTGGCGTCAATCATCACGCTGGTAAACCCTTCATCAATGCATTCCTTGCACAACTCGAAGGAATCGCCGTGATCGAGGTGGACGGCGATGGGAATGTTGGAAAGACTGACGGCGGCTTCGATCAATTTCTTGAGGTAGACGGGGTTGGCGTATTGGCGCGCCCCCTTGGAAATTTGCAGCATCAACGGGGCTTTCTCTTCCTCGCAAGCCTCTACGATGGCCTGGATCAGCTCCATGTTGTTGACGTTGAAAGCGCCGAGGGCGTATTTGCCATTCAAGGCTTTGGCGAACAGGTCACGGGTATGTGTCAGTGGCATAATTTTCTAGTTCAGTAATGGGGCCGAGGTTTTCCAAGGCCGGGGCCACGGTAATCAAACCAGCTGACGAAGGAAATGAAAATTCTTGGTCGCTCAGGGATGCTCCTGGACGAAGACGGCGCACACCGGCGAACCCACCGCCAGCGTTTGGCCCGTAGCCTTCAAGTTGCCAGTAATCGCATCGATGCCGAATACCACCACTGAATCCGATGCCTGGTTTTCTGCAAGCAACCAGCGCCCGGTCGGGTCGATTGCGAAATGGCGGGGCGTCTGGCCTTGCGTGGATTGGTGTTGCAATGCGGTAAGCTTGCCTGACTTCGGTTCCACGGCGAACACAGCGATGCTGTCGTGCCCGCGGTTCGAGCCGTAAAGAAATTTCCCTGACGGATGCATGGCGATTTCGGCGCAAGAGCTGGGTATGGACGAAGCTTTGGGCAGGGTGGAAATAGTTTGCACTTCGCGCATGCCCGCCGACTTTGCTTCGTAACGAAATACGGTGATGGTCGAACTCATTTCACTGATGACATAAACAAATTTGCCATCAGGCGAAAAGCTGAGATGACGCGGGCCGGCCCCCGGCGCAACCTTGGCATGCCCCGGGTCCGTGGCGGTGAGCTTGGGAAGCTCGGCGTCCAGGCGATAGGCGATGACCTGGTCCAAGCCCAGATCGCAAGCGAGGGCAAAGCGGTTGTCGGGCGACGGGCAGATGAAATGCGCATGGGGCCCGGCTTGCCGCTGGCGATCCACACTGGAGCCGGTGTGCTGGATGATGGTCGCCGGTGTCCCCAGGCTGCCGTCCGGTCGAATCGGCAAGGCCGCAACGCTACCGGAACCGTAATTGGCGGTGAGAACGCATTTGCCCTTCGCATCCACGGCGACGTGGCACGGCCCGCCGCCGCCCGAGGATTGTTGATTTAGTGGCGTCAGTTTGCCCGTCCCGGCCTGAATCGCATATGCGCCCACCGTGCCGTTCCCTTTGCCGGCTCCGTCGTCCAGCTCAGCAACGGCGTACAGAAAATGCCCATTCGGGTGGAGCGCCAGGAAGCTGGGGTTCGTAGTTTCCGCCGCCAGTTCTGGCGCCGTCAGTCGGCCCGTCGCGGGGTCGAGTCGGGACAGGAAGATGCCTTTGCTTTTCGCGCCGGTATAGGTGCCAAAATAAACCAGTTGTTCACTGGCCAAAACCGGAGCCAGCCCGAGCAGGAGCAAGGCGACAGGAAAGCAGTATCGTTGCATGCCTGCAAAAAGCACGAAATGCGGGGCATGGCAAGCCGAAGTCGCGGCGGCCGCCATCGAGCGACCGCGGTTTCCGAATCTTCGATTTTTCCATTGCCGCTAGTCGGGGCGCGGCGTTATAGTCGAGCCAACGGCTAGCCACACTAACTCAACTCAAATTGACTTATGTATTTCGGCGTTGATTATCATCCTGAACAGTGGGTCTTTCCCTGCGCGGGATCGGCCGAGCAACCCGAGGCGCAGTGGAAAATCGACGCCGAATTGATGGCGGCCGCCGGTTTCAATGTCGTTCGGATCGGAGAATTTTCCTGGGGGCTCTGTGAACCGGTGGACGGCCGCTTCGATTTCGCCTGGTTGCGCCGCGTGATGGACATCATGGGCCAGCACGACATCCAGGTTGTCCTCGGCACCCCCACCGCCGCCCCACCGCTCTGGCTCGCCAAACAGCATCCGGAAATTCTCCCGCTCGACGAAACCGGCCAGGTCAAACACGAAGGCACGCGCCGCGCCGTCTGCCTCAACAGCGACGCCTACTGGAATCACGCCAAACGCATCGTCGAGCAAATGGCCAAAGCGCTCGGCGATCATCCCCAGCTGATTGCCTGGCAGATCGACAACGGCATCGGCAGCCACTTCACCGAGGCGTCCTTCAACGAAGGCTCACGGCTCGAATGGCAAAACTGGCTCAAGCTAAAATACAAAACCATCGCTCGACTCAACCACCAGATGGGCTTGCGGCACTGGGGCCAGACAGTCACCGATTGGACGCAAATTCCCATGCCGATGTCCGCGCCCACCGCGCACAACCCGGCGCTCGCCGTGGATTGGTGCCGGTTTTGCAGTGACACCATCGTGGCTTTCGTCAAAATGCAGGCGGATCTGCTGCACGAAATCACCCCTGCCTGTCCGGTCACCACGAACTTGCGTGCGCTCCGCCATCGGTTCGATCACTTTGATCTCGCCGGGGTCCTCGACTTTGTCTCCATCGAAAGCACCTCCGCCATCAAACCCAAGTCGGCCGAACTCGCATGCGAAATTGACATGCTCCGCTCGCTCAAGAAAACCGAGGTGCGCACGCCCGACGGCGACACGGGTTTCTGGGTCATGGAACAAAAAGCCGGCAACGTCAACTGGCAGGAAGTGAACTCGCTCATCCGGCCCGGCATCCTGCGGCTGTTCACTTATCAGCTCATTTCCCGCGGCGCGACGGCGGTGCTGTTCTTCCGCTGGCGGCAACCGCGCATCGGCTCGGAGAAATTCCACGGCGCCGTGCTGCCCCATCACCTGCGTCAGGACGCCCGTATCTACCGGGAAGTCGCCCAGATCGGCGACGAATTGAAGCTGCTCGCGCCCGTGCTGAAAAACTCCCGCGTCGCCCCGGAGGTTTGCATTCTTTACACCCACGACAACGATTGGGCGCTCCAGCAACCGAACCAACCCAACAAGCATTTCAGCCTACGCGAACACGTGCAGCTCATTTACAATTCGCTGCACGACAAAAATATTCCTGTGGACTTCGCGCGGCCGACCGAAGATCTCTCGAAATACCGGCTCGTGTTCGCCCCGTCGCTACACCTGCTCAGCGCCGGCGAAGCCGATCGTCTCAAACTTTACGTGCAAAATGGCGGCACGCTCGTCGGCACCTGCAACACTGGTCTTGTCGACGAGCATAATATGGCGCCGGATAGCGGCTATCCCCATAACCTGACCGACCTCTTTGGGCTGGAGGTGCTGGAGTTCGACGCTTTGCCGCCGGGCGAGGAAAATCATCTGACTTTCAAAGGCTCGTTCCCCACAAGCCATCTCCATTCCGCGCGGCTCTGGTGTGACCTGATCGAACCGAAGGATTGCCAGATCCTCGCGACCTATTCGAAGGACTTTTATGCCGGTCGCCCGGCCATGACGCTCAACCCGTTCGGCTTGGGCAAGGCCGTTTACGTCGGCACCGTGAGCCAGCAGAATTTCTACAACGACCTCGCGAGTTGGTTGCGCCAGGTTTGCAATCTCCATCCGCTGCTCAAAGTGCCGGAGAACATTGAAGTCAGCCTCCGCCAGTCCAGTGACACAAAAATCTTTTTCCTGCTGAACCATCAGAATACGTCAGTGCGCATCCAGTTTTACAAGCCCATGCATGATTTCCTCACCGGCACGACCTTCTCCGGTAACTACGACATCCCGCCTCACGGCGTCCTCGTGCTCGATGAACACCCGGAAGCAAAGCCCGTAGCCCCGGCTGAACCCGCTGAAGCGGCTGCGATCTAATCCAATTCTTAATCTTAATCTTAATCTTTTTCTTGCTCTTAAGCTTCCGCGGAAAGGATCAAGATTGAGAAAAAGATTAGGATTAAGACTTGAATGATGCTCCCCCCGCTTCCCAAACGCAGTCCCCCGCGCGGCCCGCTGCAACGCAGCGCCAAGCAACGCATCCTCGCCCAATGGCGCGGCGCCGATTGGACGCCACTCGAAATTGCCCAGGCCAGTTGCGCCCGCTCGGCCAGCGACGTCGTGCCGAAGCTTTTTTCCGGGCTGCACATCGAGCAAAAGCGCGGTGAAATCGAAGTCGTCCAAGTTTGGAACAACCTCCTGGACCCCACCATTGTCGCTCACGCCCAGCCCGTCGGATTGCGCAAAGGCACGCTCTTCGTCAATGTGGATTCGAGTGTGTGGCTTAGTGAAATCGTCCGCTACCGACGCAAGGAAATCCTCGATCGCCTCCAACACAGCTTCGGCCGTGCGATGATCGCGCGGATTTCGTTTCGGGTCGGGTGAGCCGGTACGGCCAGCCCGCCCGCGTTGATTTCACCTCCTCCCGGCCGCGCCGAAATACCAGATCAACGCATTCTCCCATTCTGGGTGCGGTGTCGACGAATCTGGAAAGCGTCAGACGAGGAGCGGATCGGAGTGAGGTCGGAAAAATAAATCGCAAAGCGAGTCCTTCAGAAAAAGCCGAAGCTGCGTAAGGAGACCCGCTGTACCTTGGCCGCGGCTTCGTTCAACCCGCGAATGCAATTAACCCTTCGCTGCGCTCCGGGTTAACTACATTCCTTCAGGTGTTAGGCCTACGGATAAATCTCAAGTGGATTTTCATAACTCGGCCCAATCGGTGACACAAGCTTGCCGGAATGCTTGTCAATGTAAAAGCCCTGCACTGGCATGGCTAAAAGACCAATATGGCCATCAACTATCCAGCGGTCTCCGCCATCACGGATACCTGTGAACCCGCCACAACCGACATACTTGGCATAATAACACTCGCCAATAATCTGCGCCTCTGACTGTGAAACACCATCTGCCAAATTGACTGTCTGCAACTTCTCATGCCATTCGGCAGCGGTCGGCCGGGTAGGCAGCGTCTCGCAACCAATACAAACAACCAGCAAAAACAGAAATGGCATGACAAATCTCATAGCGCGAGCAGGCCTCATAATGGCGGTCCTTTCATGGTTTACAACTCCGGCCGACGTTCCGTCGCCCGGTTGGGTTTACTGCGGTGTGACTTCGCCCGAAAGCATGCGCCGCCGCTGAACGAGAATCGCTCGCCAGAAACAACACACAGGCTTGCCAGGAGAGATGCTTGGCCTGTGCCATGGCGTAACTCGTTGAAAAGCGGCGTCTGCTATCCCGGAATCAGACACGAGTGTTCCATGAGGTTGCTCATTTTTGGAAACAGGCTGAGACGGAAAATCATTTTCCTGATCAGGAACAGAGTTTTCCTTGCAAGGATCAGAGCAAACCTTGCAAGGATCAGAGCAAACCTTGCAAGGACCAGAGCAAACCTGATCAGGATCAGAGCAAACCTGATCAGGATCAGAGTTTTCCTTGTTAAGATCAGAGCAATCCTCGTCAGGAATGGAGTTTTCCCGGTCAGGTTTGGAGCAAACCAGATCAGGTTTGGCGTAAACCTGATGAAGATTATGGCGCGGCATGGGCGGCTGCCGGCTCGGCCCGAATGCACGAGACGCGTACGCCGTGGCCTCCTCTCCCAGCGGGAGAGGATTGAGGTGAGGGAGAAAGGCCGGAACCCCCTGAACAACGCCGGAAACATTTTCAGTGCACCCGGCGCGCGCCCGTCTTTTGTCCGGACAACTTGGACCAGCGCGCCAACCCGCGCTCACCCAGTTGCTTCAAGGTTGCTTGCCCCGCCGCAATGCCGATCTGACCACCGCT
>JANXWY010000274.1 GCA_025350905.1 Verrucomicrobiota bacterium | reverse complement strand
CGATCAACGTAAAAGCTACGCGTCGCCTCCGGGTGCGACGATGGGCAATGGCGCCTTCGGAAGGGCAGGGCACAACCCCCTTCCCCGGGGCATACGTCGGGCCGGCACCATTGGTGAACGGTTGCTTCATGGAATGGAATGGTTCAGGAGTAATGGCTGGCTCAGAGCATTACGCGGGGGCTCTGAGCGGACAAGATTATTTTGCGCCGTCGGCCGGACGGCGGATAACTCGGGTGGCGGCGGATTGCTTTGGTCGACTGGCCTCGGACCACTGCATAACACTGCGATTCACGCGCTCGGTTGGAGGGTGCTTCACTTGGGCAGCGCCACCTGTTGAGGGTGCATCAGGTAACCAATGAGATCGCGGCGGTCGTCGGGCGGGAGCGATTCCAGCAGGCCCTCGGGCATCACGGACAGTGCGGAATCCTGGAGCGAAATAATCTCCGTCCGCTCAAGCGTCGTGGGTCCGGTCTGGCTTTGGATGGTTACGGTCCGCGCGGTCGGGTCGCGGAGCACGCCGTTGAGCACGCGGTCGTCCTTCAACGTCGCAATGGTCATCCGGTAATCCGCCGATACCACGGCGCTGGGATCCACGATATTTTCCAGGAGGTAGTCCAGTTGCGCCCGGCCGGAGCCGGTGAGGTCGGGGCCGACGTTGCCACCCTGACCGTAGAGTTTGTGGCAGGCGGCGCAAGCCAGGTTGAAGAGTTGGCGTCCATGACTGAGATCGGCGGACTTAAGGCGCGCCGCAGAAAGTTCCTGACGGAAGCGGGCGCTGCTGGCGCGCTTCTCGGCGTCGCTGGTGCGAACCGAACCCCACACTTCGCCGAGTCGTTGGGTGAGCGCGGCATCGTTGAGGCTCGTGATCTGACGGGCGTGGAAAGGCGTGAGGTCCGCGCGTGGAATTTTTCCGTCGGCGATGGCCTGGAGCAAAGCGTTGGCAGCAGCGGGTCGGGTGACCAGCGCGCCGAGCAATTGAGCGTGGTCGCTGGCGCCGCTCGTCTGGTACCGGCTGACCGCCATCGCGGGGCCGTCCGGATCACCGATCTCCAACAAGCCGATCGCCGCGTCCGTGCGGAGGGTTTCCTCGTTGGCCAATTGTCGGAGCAAGGGCGCGAGCTCGGCGGCGTTGCTATCGAGCAGCGTGCGGAGGGCAGCCCGGCGCGCGACGGCATCGGCACCGGTGTCGGTCAGAATATGGCGAACATCGCCCAGCGCACGGCCCTCACCAAAGAGCACGCCCAGTTCCCGCGCTCGACCCTTTAGTTCGACGTCGTTGCTCGCCGCCGCCCGGTCGGCAAATTCAGACCAGCCAGCCGGTGGCCGGGCCTGGCGCCAGCCCCGCAAGGCATCGCTCAGGCCGCGGAGAAAGTCTTGCGCCTGCGGAGTGAAGGCGGCGCCGGAATTTAGAACCGCCGCCAAAAGCCGCGCGCATCCGTCTGGTTTTGCTTCGATGTCCTCCGCCAGCCGGCGGGCGATATACTGCCGCACGAGGCGATGCTGGCTCGCCATCGCCAGTTCGACTCCGGCTTCCGGCTGCGCGCCGACGAGTGGTTCGACGCCGAACCAGAGCATCAGGCCGAGATTGTGGTCCTCTACGTCCTCCGCATGACGGACGAGGGCCAGGGCCAGGGCACGCCGCGAATCGAGCGGAAGCTGCTGGAGTGCTGCCGCCAGGTAAAGTCGAACGAACGGTGAAGGATCCGTGCGTGCGAGTTCGTTAAATCTCGTAGCAGCCGACGTGAGGAGGCTCTGATTTGTTGTTAGTGGAGTTTGGTTCGAAGCAGAATCCAACCAAGTCGAAGTGAGCCTCCTCACGTCGGCGGCTGCAAGATCAGCGAGCAGACGAACGGCCCAGCTTCGAATGTACTCGTCCGGGTGATAGGTTTGTTGGAGCAACCAATCGCTCGACGCGGCGCCGATGGCGTTCAGGGCCCAGAGCGCGCGCAGCCTTTGTGGCGTTTCTGATTCATGTGCAAACGCCCGCTGTAGCTCCTTGGCTACATTCGGTGTTTTTCCGGTGGTTACGAAGCGATCGGCCAACTCCTGTCGGGCGTGGCGCGCAACCCATTCGTTCTTTTCGAATAGCAATGGGACGAGTTTTGCATCCGGGAGTCGGGTGAGATCTCCGAAATTGGGCGGCTTGGTTTCGCCATAGGTCACCTTATAGATGCGGCCGGAGCTGCGATGAACGCCGTCGCTGTCATGACACTCACCGGTGTCCGACCAGTCGGCGATGAAGACCCCGCCGTCCGGGCCTTGGATGAGATCAAGGCCGCGAAACCAAGGATCGCCCACGGTCAGAAAATCCTGCTCGTGCTTGCCCACGTAACCGGAGCCACGGCGTTCGAGCCGCTCCATATTGACTCGACGACCATGAAAATTAAGCGTGAAAAGTTTTCCGCGGTACTCGGCGGGCCAACTGTCGCCTTGGTAAATCATCAAGCCGGTATGCGCGTGCCCGCCGCCCAGCGAATCGCTGCCCGCCGCGAAGGCACTGCCATCCATGGCCGCGCGCGATTTGGTCCAACCGGCCCCGGTGTCGAAGTGGTAATGATCGGCGTGCTGCTCGATTAATCCGAAGCTGTGTGGGTTCACGTCGTCGCCGTGCATGCGTCGCAGGTGCGCGCCCGGAATCGCATGCCAAAGGTGGCCAATGACGGTGTTGATGAAGAAGGGTTCCCCCACCGCGTTCCAATCGTTGCCCCAGGGGTTGGTGGTCCCGTGGCAGACCGCTTCGACGACGTGGCGCGTGGGATGGTAGCGCCAGATGCCGCCGTTCATTTGCACGCGTCCGGCTTCGGGAGTACCCGGCGGGCCAATGCGTGCCTGGCTGGAGATGCCGACGCGGCCCCAGAGCCAGCCGTCCGGTCCCCATTTGAGGCCGTTGGCAAAGGTGTGATAATTGCCGCCGGTGAGTTCAAAGCCATCGAGCAACACCTCGGGTTCGCCGTCGGGAAGGTCGTCGTGATTGCGATCGGGAATGAACAACAGGCGCGGCGGGCAGAGCAGAAACACGCCGCCCAGGCCAACTTCCACGCTGGTGAGGACCTTGGCGCGATCATAGAACACCGTGCGTTTATCAAAGTGGCCGTCGTGATTCCTGTCTTCGAAAATCAATACGCGATCCGAAAGGTTGGTGTCGAACCGCACCTTCGCCTCGGCGTAAGTGTAGTTCTCGGCGACCCACAGCCGCCCGCGCGGGTCGAACGTCATGGCGATGGGCTGGCGCACGTCCGGTTCACTGGCGAAGACGCTGACCTTGAATCCGGGGGGCATTTTGAAGCTGCGGGCGGCGTCCGCGGCCGACATGGGTTGGCCGTGGGTCTCGGAGTCGTACGGTTGGGGAAAGCTGTCGGCGGCTGACGCGGGTAACAAACTTAACGCCAGACAGAGCTGGGTAATAGCAAGAGCGTTCAGCGCCTTCTTGAATGGTAGCAGCCGACGTGAGGAGGCTCTGACATTTGGTACAAGCAGTCTGAAAGAATCGGGTGATTTGAGCCTCCTCACGTCGGCTGCTACGAGCGAGGTGGGAGATTCAAAACCGGCTTTGAATGCGGAGTTCATGGTTGCAGCCGCTCGCGATGCGGCAAATGGTCGCGATTCCAGCGGACCAGAGCGGCGTCGCTG
>JANXWY010000269.1 GCA_025350905.1 Verrucomicrobiota bacterium | reverse complement strand
AATCAAGGTGCCACGTTCACTCAGACATTCGTTGGTGATGTGGTTCAGGGTTCATTCACTAATACCCTTGCTGGTGCTGGTGCTTACAATGCGATTGGTGCCTCCGTTCCTGAAGGTGGCAATTTTACCGCTGCCATCACTGGTTTGACACCCGCGAATACCGAACAAGTTCTCAAATGGGATGCTACGGCAGTGGATTTCAATGCGACTCAGCCTTCGTTCGGTGGCGGCGTGTGGTCCCCGGCTGCACTCACCATCAATCCTGGCGAAGGGTTTTTCTACGTTCGCCAAGGTTCGACCGTTCAGTGGGTTAGAAACTTTACCGTCGCGCCGTAAATTGTTAGAGACATAAACTCCGAAAAACCGAGCCAGTAAAACTAGTTCCCTAAAAAACACATACAACATGAAAAAAACACTACTAACACTTGCCTTGACTGCAGCGTGCGTTGGCGCTTTCGCTCAGGGTAAGATCAACGTTCTGAATGATGCGAATCACGCGGTATATTTTACGAATGATCTATCCCTCGTGACCTCAGCCTCAAATTTCAGAATTGACCTCTATGGCTATGCTGGCACTGCTGCCGGAGGCAGCTTGGCATTGCTAACGTCAGTGCCAATTACCGCTGGAAACCCTGGAATATTTGGGCCGTTCAACTGGAATTCTTCTTTCCCTGGTGGTTCAGCGTCAACGTTCCAAGTGCGTGTGTTTGACCCTCTAAACGCATTCACTGGACAGTCGTCCATCTTCACCATGCAGCCGGGTGGTTCGATCGCCTACAACAGCCTTTTCAACCCGGGTGGCACAACTTTGTCCACATGGGCTAATGGAACGCAAGCTGTTGCTGGTGGATTTGGTGCAATCGCAGTCAAACCGGTTCCTGAGCCCTCCACTATGGTGTTGGCTGGTCTTGGTGCGGCATCCTTGCTGATGTTCCGCCGCCGCAGCTAATTAGTCAGTTCATTTCACAAAGCCCCGGAGAAATCCGGGGCTTTTTCTTTTATGACGACCACGCAAACGCGTGTTGGGAATAATAGGCAGATGGTAAAAATTATCCTTCGTTTTAAATATCGCTCGAAAACAATAACGATTGAGGGTCGCGGCTGTTGGAAAAGGCGGGCACTTGATGACGTCGGAGCATCGAACTGCCTCTATGCCGTCGCTTATCGGGAACAAAATCTTGTTCCGCGTAATGATGGTAAAGGATCAGGCATTATGGGCCCTATTCGTAGCCGCGAAGAGAATCACTAAATGCCAACGGGAAAGTCTTCGCCGTAATCTTTGGGTTTTATTGCGGCAATTCATTTAGATGCGGCGTGAATCACGCCGAGGATAGGCGTGTGAAAATCGTGGTTCTCGCACGCAACCAAAATTTCCCATTGGTGTTTCATCCTTCCAACGCTATGCTTAAATCATGAAATGCGGCGAAAATAACCCAAGTGAGGTTCGTCACCCCGTGAGTGCAGGCGGCCACTGGTTGCGAACCGGCGTACCCAAAACGCAGTGCCCTTTTAACCATCCGGCTGTCATCAACCCTCCCCGAGCCACGACCTTTGTCATGCGGTATTCGTCATGGTTGTGTGTTTTTTCGTTACTTATCCTCACCGTAACTTCGGTTTCTGCCAATCCTTACGAGGCCATCGTGGGCCGCAACGTTTTCGGCCTCAAACCTCCCACTCTCAACACGGCTCCGCCGCCACTGCCGCCGGCCGCTGCCACCACCTTCAAGCTGCTCGGCATCAGTACTATTCTCGACCGTCGGCAGGTGATGTTGAAGGCGGTAACGGCCGCCCGACCACCTGAGCCAGCCAAGGACAAGTCCTACCGCTTGAGTGAGGGTCAAGGCGAGGATGAGATCGAAGTGCTAGAAATTGACGCAGTTGCCGGCACCGTGAAAATCAAGCACCACGATGCCACGCTTTCGTTGGACATGAAGGTCGATGCCGAAAAGCCGGCCATCGGGGCGGCTTTGCCTGGGCCCGTTCTGCCCACGCCTGCGCTACCTGGCGTTGTACCGCCGCCTAACACCGGTTTGCCAGCGCCCGGCGGTGGCCCTCGGACCATCCCAACGCGTTCGCTGCGTACTTCGAGTACCGATGGAGCAGGGTTGAGTGAAGGGGGCGCGACGCCAGGTTCGGTCGCCGCAAATCTAGCTACCCAGCCATCCAATCTTGCTAACCAATCGTCAGTTGCCGGGCAACGAAGCGTTGAAGAGAACGTGGCCCTGTACGAAATCAATCGGGCCAAAAACGAAGCGTTGATCCAAGCCGGCGTCAAGTTGCCGCGCATGCCTCCTCATGTGCTCATCCAGCGCCCAGCCGGAAACGCAGCGCCCTGACTCTCAACCGTGGTGGGGTCGGATAACAGAAAACAATCAACGGCCCTTGGGCTGATCGCCGGGGACCGTTTTGCCTTGGCGGTAAAACTCCAGGAGTTCCACGTTGCGATTCGCGACCTCGTTCTGCTGGTCGTCGTGCGCTTTGAAAATGGCCTTTTTCGCCATTGCGACGGCATCAGGAAATCTGCCGGCTTCGGCGTAGGCTGCGGCCAGCGTACCCATCAACACAGCGGCTTTCCATTCCGTGAGCGTGCAGGCTTTCTCGGCCAAGGCAACCGCCCGAGGGCCATCGCGGATGGACGCCTCCTCGCAAGTCGCCAGAAACCAGGCAAGGTTGTTTAATGTGGGAACTGATTCGGGCTCAAGGTTGAGGGCCCGGTTGTAGCAGTCGAGCACGCTCCACGTCTGTCCGGATTGGGAGTACAGCTCTGCGAGGTCGAGAAGTTCCTGCGTCTTCGCGGGGTTGGTTTTGAAAATCTCTTCGTATTGTGCTGCGGCGACCTTGAATGCCCCGGCGCGGCGGAGCGCATTTGCGTAGGCTTTACGGTAAGCCGTTTCGGTTGGCGCGAGTTTTACGGCCGCTTCATAATGGGTCACCGCCTCGCCGACTCGGTTTACGGACATCAGGAAGTCGGCGTAGGCTTTGATCGCGAGCGGCGCCTGCGGGTGTGACGCGATCGCTTCGCGGTGCGTCGCCTCGGCGCCCGCGGGCTGTCCATTCGCATATTGGAACGCTGCCCAACCAAGTTGGTAGTTCAAGTTCTGGGGTTTGGCTGCGAGGGCCGATTTGAGGCTGAGCTCGGCTTCGGCCAAACGTCCGGCCTCCATCAGCGAAAGCCCGAGGCGATGATCCCGTTCCGGTTGCATCTCGGCCGACACTAGGCACCGCTCCAGATGCGGCAGAGCTTCCAGTGGCTGGCCTTGCATCTGCAACGCAACGCCGAGGTAATAGCTCATTGAGCGTTCAGTATGGTGTGGCTTGGCATATTCGTAGGCTCGAGTCAGGTTCGTCAGGGCGCTCGGCCAGTTCGCCGCTTTGACATCGGCAATTCCCAAGCCGCCCCAGGCCATGTAATTCTCGGTCGTTACCCCAGCCGCGTGATTCCAGAGGGAGCGGTCATCTCGCCAGTGTCGGAGTTGCGCCCGGCTCGCGATCCCGAACGCAATCAAGACGCTGAATGCGGCGGCTGAAACAATCCATTTGATCCGGTGCCCCTGGAGCCGCACGTGCAGCAAGCTCCAGCTCAGCGCGAAGAAAATGCCGATCAAGGGCAGGTACGTGTAACGATCTGCCCGCGCCTGGGCGCCGACCTGCACCAGACCAAACACCGGGACCAACGTTCCGAGAAACCATAGCCAGCCAACGATTACCCACGGCTGAGTGCGTGCCTGCCGCAGGCAGTACGTTAGAACCGCGATGAAAATTCCACTGGCGACTGCCAGTTCGGCGAGCGGAAAATTCGTGGGGAACGGGTAGAACACGGCCAGTTTTGTGGGCCAGACGGTTTGTTCCAAATAGCGGGTGACCGCGAGGGTGGCATTGGCCGCGCGGTCGCCTATCGGCAGCAACTCCGTTTGAGCCATGGCGCCATGTTGCACCACCACCGTGACTCCGGACGAGAGGGCGGCTAGCGCGAAGAACGGCAGCTTCTCTAGCACCAATGCTTTCCCGGCTTTCCGAAAGGCCGCACTCCAGCCTATCGCGTTCGGGTCAATTCGATTGAGAGGCCAGAAATCGAGCAGCAACATGACGAATGGCCAAGTAACGAGCATCGGCTTGCTCATCAACCCGAGGGCAAAGAACGCGAGGCTAGCCCCGTACCAGGCAGTTCTGTATTTCGCATCTTGCATTTTGCATTGCGCGAAGTGGGTATAGGCGACGAGCGACAGCAATCCAAAAAAGGCGCTTAAGACGTCCTTGCGTTCCGCCACCCACGCCACCGATTCCACGTGCAACGGATGTAGCGCAAACAGCGCTGCCACCAAGGCACTGCGCCAAACGGCACCCGTCAGCTGGCGGAAAAGCAGGAACAACAGCAGGGCGTTTGCCATATGGAACATGAGGCTGGTTGCGTGATGTCCCATGGGTCGCAGCCCAACCCAGGAGACATCCAACATGTGTGAGAGCCAGGTGATCGGATGCCAGTTGCTCGCTTGCGAGGTTGTGAATGCCCATTTCACGCCTTCCCAGGTGAATCCTTTTTTGACGACTTCGTTGGCGGTCACGTAGTCGGGGTCATCGTAGTTGATAAAGTCGTTCTGCAACACGGGCCAAAAGACAGCCAGAGTGGCAAGGGCAAGCAGGGTGCAGATGACCAAGACTCGCCAGGGGTTATGGATTTGATTCATTCTTAACCTCTGGATTTTGGCCGTCCTCCCGCTGACATCAACTTCAATCGACCACCAGGGTTTTAGACCGAGCCGTTTATGCGTGGGATGGTAGAATGCCACTCAAAAGCAACCAACCCGGGAAGCGGGCTCGCTCAATAACAATCCAGCACCACAAGCCGATGCGGCGTCAATTCTTACGGTCGGGCCAGCGCCCGACGAGGGTCAGCACTGAGCATCACTGGCACAATGGAAGCGAACCTGTTCCCGCCAGTTTCCCAGCGCGGGCGAATCAGGCTCCGGATCAGCGGCAGGCGGTCCTTGCCCAGAAAAAGCCAGCTTGCCATCCCGGCCTCGGCGAGTGGTCCGGCTTACACTTGCACCGGTCAGCCGGTAGCCTGGAAAATGAGTGGACTATAGGGAACGGGGCTAATGGCTGCTCTGGCGCCCAATCGGCCCTTCACGGATAGCGTTGATAAATATCGCACTCCCCTTCGTGACCGGTCTTCAGGTTCGGTCTGAATATTTCAACAGACTCACCACAAATTGTTGCCGGGTCGGTGCCGGGCTTCAACGAGACCGCCGCTTACTTGATGAAGCCATGATAGAGGCCCATGTAATACGGGAGCAGAAAAACCGCACCGGTTGCGAGCTCATTGCCGCTTCCGCCGGTGTTGATTTCGAACGGGTCGTGGTTCCAGTGGTTGAAGAAGCGCTCATCCACCGGCATCACCTTACCGTTGACCCGGTAGCCGCGCGGCCGGTAATGAGTTTCGTACGGATCGTACGTCTGGCGCATCAAGGGCACAAGATCGAGCCGGCGGTTGTTCGTGTGCTGCCAGTTGAACCGGTCGAGTGGGAAGCGCTTCAGCGTATCCACTGAATCCTCGAGCCAGCCGGACCACGGGGTGATGTCCTGCGTGCCCCAGGGGTTGACGTATTTTCGCCCGACGCCGAACGCGGCATAGCAGAAGTTAAAAAATGGGTTCAGCTCCGGGAACTCCAGAATCCAGTAGCAAAAGAATGAATAACCGACCTCGTCGGTGAGTTTTGGATCGTTGCCGTATTTCATCAGGTTGTAGAAACCCATGAACGCCATCTCGTCGTCCGAATGGTTGACCGAACCGACGCCTCGCTGATTCTTGGGGTTTTTGAGATTCGTATCGTAGGCGTATTTTTCCCGGAGCATGGTAAGGAGCTGGCGATATTTTGGATCGCCGGTGACGTGCTCCGTGGCGGCGAGGTAGGAAAGCAGACTCAGTGATTTCAAGCCGCGCTCCTCGGCCCAAAGTGGATTGTGATTCAGGACCTCGGGATTATAGACCGACCAGCGCGTCGGGGTGCCGTCGTGATCCACCAGGTTGAAGTCGTGGCTGACGATGTGGTCCATGAGCGCGCGCATGTGTTCCCGGACGCGCGATTTTTCCGCCTCCGTTTCACAAACCAGATCGTAGTAGAGCGGGTAAAAGAAAAAATGCCCGTCCAGTTCATCTGAACTGGTGTCGCTCTTCCAATACCATTGGCCATCCTTGCTCTTGGGCCAGCGGGGTTCATAAACTTTCCAGAGCGAATCATTTTGTGCTTTGTCGCGCCGGTCGCTTTCCAGACGCCCGATATTTGGATCCGGCCCGCTGGTGGGCAGAATGGTGCGGGCCACGTAGCCCGGCGGCGGTGAATGCTCGCCGTCCTGGGTCACTTCGCCCAACCACCATAACGCCTCAAACGCTTTTTGCGCCCGCCTTTTGGCCAACGGATCATGTGTTGCGCCGTAGGCAAAGCATTCACCCGCGCCGTACATGCTGGTCCATAATCCATCGTTGTCGCTGTCGCTCTGTGTGAACTGGTTGGTCGAACCCGGATTGGCTACGCTGACTTCGAGCACGTATTCCCAAGGAGTCCGCCGGTGCACTGCATCAATCTGGTTTTCATAGAAGATCGCTTTCTCCGCGAGTGTCATCGGCTGGCGTTCGATGAGACTCAAGCCGGCCGGGGTGGCAAACCAGGCATTTCCGTCCGGCGTAACCGCGATGCGATTCACCACATTCCCCGGCAGCCAGCGGCGGCCTTCGCGATATTCCCAATTTTGTCCGTCGTAACGAATGGCGCCCATGCGTGTCCCGAACCAGACGACGCCGTCCTCGCCCGCCGCCATCGTGGTAAAATCATTGTAGGGCAATCCTTCGGCGCCAGTGAACAGCGTCCATTCCGTGTCTAGCCGGCCCACGCCCTGTGGCGAAGCAAACCACAGACGGCGCCGGGAATCATAAGCAACACCGCGCACGTTGACCGGTGCCCAACTGCGACCGGCTTTGTCCGCCGGGAACAAGCGCTTCCATTTGTCCTTGCCCTCCAGTTGAAAAAGTCCCGCCGCAGCTCCCAGCACGGTCCGAGACCCAACCGCGACTTGGAATACGGATTTGTTTTCACCCAAGGTGTGGTTTAGGGCCGTCACCGGCTTCAAGCTGGTGACCACGAGCTCGAACAAGCCTTGATCCGTGGCCAAATAGATCGGTTCGCCGAGGCTGATCGAGTTCACTTTCAGTCCTGACGGCAGCGGAGCGATGAGGGTTAGCTGGTCGCCGGTAAGCGCGAACAGCCGGCCGTTGAGCACCAACATCGCCTTTTCTTTGGTCGCGGCGAGGGCTTCTACAACGACGCCAACCGTGCCTTTCACGGCGGTCCAGTGGCCATTTGCAAACCGAGCCAGTCCATTAGTGGTCCCGGCGAGAATGATGTCGGCGCCCAGCACCGCCACGGAAGTGGCCGCCGTTGCCGGCATCCCATCCGCAGCAGTAAACTCCCGCCGTACTTCCTGTTTGAAGGTGCCCACAGTGATGGAGGGAGGATTGGCTGCGCGAGCTGGCTGGCTCGTCAGCAACACGCACAGCACGGAGGAGGTAACGAAATGATGTCGCATGGTGGTAAATTTCGGATGGTTAATCGCGTGGTCGCAGCATTGCGGTACGAGCGTGAGGATTCAACCTGAATCCACCCAGCCCTGCCTGAGCAGACCCGACTTACAGGTCGGGTCCGAATTTCAATTCAGCAAGGCTCGCTCTCCATCGCGCGACAGGACGGTTAACGCCGAGCTATTCGCCGCTGACTCGTTGCCGGCAACTCGTAGCTTGGGATCGCGTAGGTGACCATTTCAAATAATTTAAGCAATGACGGTTGAAACTTGCGTCCGTGACATAGCCTCTCGAGCGCTTACAAACCGGATGGTTGCAGGCTTGGTCTGTTCGGTGACCCAGGACCGCAACAGCGCTTTCCGCGGTAGGTAGGAATTGCCGCTTTGCTCCAGCGTAGCTTACGACTAGGCTTCCGGTATGAGTCTGGCCAGGAAATTATTACATACCCGGTATCGGGTGAACGATCTCGAACGCACGGTAAGGTTTTACCGTGAAGTCCTCGGGCTGGAGGAATTGCGCCGCCATAAATCTCCCCGCGGCTCGGAGCTGGCTTTCCTCAAAGCGCCCGAGAGCGAGGAGTTGATCGAGATTTGCCATTTTCCCGGCAGCGATTCCGTGCAGGTGCAGCCGGACCTCACGCACCTGGCGTTCGAGGTGGACAGCCTCGCCGCTTTCGGTCAGCACCTCGCGCAACTCGGTCTCAAGTATTCCGACGGCCCGACCACCACCTCGACCGGCACGGTCTTCGCCTTTATCGACGCGCCGGAAGGCTACGAGATTGAATTGATCCAGGCGAAATGATCGGACCGGGATGAAATGCGCCAAGCTCCATGCACCCAACCACCGCCGCAGAGCGCTAAACTTCAAACATCAAAGTCTAGCCGGCGCGAACAGGATTGGAAATGGCGCTGGGGATTTTCTCCGGTGCTGGGGCCGGGGAGTTGGGAGCTGTTGAATGTTGCTCCGCGCGCGCCAGTTTGAATTGCGTTTTCCGCGCCCCGCGCTCGTTATGGGCATCGTGAATGTGACGCCGGATTCGTTTTCCGACGGCGGACAGTTTTTCGAAATCGATCAGGCCGTGGCGCACGGACTCAAGCTGGTGGCCCAGGGCGCGGATTGGCTCGACATCGGCGGTGAATCCACCCGGCCCGGGGCGACGCCGGTGAGCGAGGCAGAGGAATTGCGGCGCGTTCTTCCGGTGCTCGAACAATTGGCCGGGCGCACCAACGTCCCACTCTCGATTGACACGATGAAGCCTGCTGTGGCGCGGGCCGCGTTGGCGGCCGGCGCCAGCATCGTCAATGATGTGGGGGCCAATCGCGAAGACGATGCCATGGGCCGGGTGATTGCCGAGACCGGTGCGGGTTACATCGTCATGCACATGCAAGGCCAGCCGGCGACGATGCAGGCGGAGCCGGCCTATGCCGACGTGGTGCGAGCGGTGGATGATTTTTTCCGGGGGCGACTGCGAAGATTGAACGCCCGTGGCGTTCGGGCGGACCAAGTGGTATTTGATGTGGGAATTGGCTTTGGCAAGACTTTGGAACATAATCTGCAGTTGCTCGCCGCCCTGCGGAGATTTTCCCAACTGGAGCGCCCGTTAGTGCTCGGCGTCTCGCGGAAAGCATTCCTCGGCCAAGTGGTCCCGGCGACGGCCGTGGGCGCGCGGGGGCCGGGGTCACTCGCCTGCGCGTGTCTCGCGGTGGCGGCGGGGGTGCAAATAATTCGGACACATGCCGTGGCGGAAACCGTGCAAGCGGTGCGGGTGACGGAAGCTATCCTGGCTCACAAAAAAGATGTTGACCTGGAATAATATTATCGCTCTCTGGCGGCCGGCCCTGGAAATTCTCATCCTGGCGATGGGAATCTACTACGCGTCGCGCTTTGTGCGCGGCACCCGGGGCTGGCCGGTGGTGGTCGGGTTTGTTGTCCTACTACTGGTCTTGACCGCCGTGACGACGTTGCTGGATTTGCAAGTGCTCCGCTGGTTACTGCGCAGCGCCCTGAGCTTCATCGTGGTGGGGGCGCTGGTCATTTTTCAGCCGGAACTGCGCCGGATGCTGGGCGAATTGGGCAACCTGCCATTATTTCTCACCACGCATGAGCAGCGCGAAAACATCGAGGTCATCATCCAAACCGTGGAACGCCTGGCGGACGTGCGCATCGGCGCCCTCATCGCCATCGAACAATCCATCCAGCTGCAGGAAGCGGTCGAGGCCGGCATCGTGGTGGACTGCGAGGCGACCCCGGAAATGCTCGAAACCATTTTCTTCCCGAACAACGCCATTCACGACGGCGGCGTGATCATCAAAGGCGATCGCATCACGCACGCCGCGTGCATCTTTCCCCTGACACAGCAGCCCGACTTGAATAAATCCCTCGGCACCCGCCACCGCGCGGCGATTGGGCTCAGCGAGGAAACGGATGCGCCGATTGTGGTGGTCTCGGAGGAGACGGGGGCGATTTCGCACGTTTACAAAGGTCAGATGGTGCGGGGCGTGACCCTCGAAGCCTTGCGAGCCTTTTTGATCTCCGTCCTGGTTCCGCCGGCCAAGACGCGCAGCATGGTCGAATGGCTGCGCTCGCATACCACGGAACATTACATTCACTCGTCCGGTACGACGGTGATCACGCGCAGCGAAGTCCGCCGCCCGGCCAACGGCAGCGGCAAGTGACCATGTGGCGCAAACTTTTCCTCACCAATATCGGCTGGAAGCTGATGTCGCTCGCGCTGGCCTTTTTGATCTGGCTGCTCGTCCAAGGCGTCAGCAACGACAGCAGCACCCAGACCGAGCGGACCTTCACCGACCTCCCGGCCCAACTCGTCTCGGGCCCGACGGACGTGCGCACCTTTCGGCTCAATCCCGACGTGGTGCAAGTGACCGTCAAAGGCCCGCCCGGCATCATCAAGGCGCTGACGGAGCGGGAAATCCGGGTGTTCGTGGACGGTAGCATCACCGACCCGACGCGGAATTTTCGGCAACGGGTGGAGGTCGCGACGCCCACCCGCCTCACCGTGGTCCGAGTCGAACCCGCCGAAGTGGAAATCATCGTGCCGCCCCGCCCGGCCACGACCTCGCCCCGTTCCAAACCATGAGCCAACCCAGAAAAATTTTCGGCACCGATGGGGTTCGCGGTACCGCGAACATTGAACCCGTGACCGCCGAAACCGCCCTCAAGCTTGGCCGCGCCGCCGGTCACGTCTTCAAGAACCTGGCCAGCCAGGCGCGGGGGCAGGGCCGCCACAAGATCGTGATCGGCAAAGACACGCGCCTCTCCGGCTACATGCTGGAGAACGCGCTCTCCTCCGGCATTCTGTCGATGGGCGTCGATGTGTTGTTCATCGGTCCGCTGCCCACGCCCGGAGTCGCCTATGTGACTCGCAGTCTCCGCGCGGACGCTGGCATTGTCATCACCGCTTCACACAATCCGTACGCCGACAACGGCATCAAATTTTTCCGGGCCGATGGCTACAAACTCGACGACAAGATCGAAGCGGCGATTGAGCACCTGGTGTTCAGTGGCGAGATTGAAACCATCCGGCCGACCGCCGAAGAAATCGGCAAGGCCGTGCGCATTGACGATGCCCTGGGCCGCTACATCGAATTTGCCAAGGGCAGTTTCCCCCGCGGCATGATGCTGGAAGGCTTGCGCGTCGTGGTCGATTGCGCCCATGGTGCGGCCTACAAGGCCACCCCGTGCGTGCTGCGTGAACTCGGCGCTGAAGTTATCGTGGTCGGTGATAACCCGAACGGCAAGAACATCAACCAGGATTGCGGCTCGATGCATCCGCAACACCTTTGCCAGCTCGTCCGCGAATTCCGCGCCGACGTGGGCATCGCGCACGACGGCGACGCCGACCGCGTAATCCTTTGTGACGAACACGGCACTTTGATTGACGGCGACGACATCATGGCCATCGCCGCACTGGAGATGCTCGCGCAAGGCACCTTGGCGGAGCAGACGCTGGTCGCCACCGTCATGAGCAACGCCGGTCTCGACGCTGCCATCCAGGCCGCTGGCGGAAAAGTCATCCGCACCGATGTGGGCGACCGGAATGTGATCGATGAAATGCTCCGCGGCGGCTTCAACTTCGGCGGGGAGCAAAGCGGTCATCTGATTTTCCGCGACCATGGCACCACCGGCGACGGCCTGGTGGCCGCGTTGCAGATGCTCCGCATCATGCGGTCGAGCGGCCAACCGCTGAGCAAACTGGCCAAGTGCTGGACCCGGTTTCCCCAACTCCTCACCAATTTCAAGGTCCGCGAAAAGAAACCCTTTGACCAACTCGACGGCATCCTCCAGCTCGTGGAACAGGCCGAAGCCGAAGTAAAGCCGGACGGGGGTCGGGTGCTGCTGCGCTATTCCGGCACCGAACCGAAAGCCCGTTTGCTCATCGAAGGTCCGAAGCAGGCGGTGCTAGAGAAATGGAGCACTCAGATTTGCGACGCCATCAAACGGCAGGTCGGGGCATAGGAGACGCCGCATTCGGATTGGAGGGAAATGCTGACCTGAGCGGCAAGTCTTCCGAATATTAAATTGCTTCGAGATTCGCTTCGTCGCGCCTTTTCGCATTTAGTGACTTCTATTCCGAAATAAAATTATCCAAGAGAACCGGCTCCGTCTTCAAATACAGCGTGGCTTTACTTGCCACCTTCTTTATTGAGAATTCTTGAAAATCGGACTCCATCCGACAGGTGATATAGAGATGGCCTGGCCGCGGAAAGTGCAGACAGGCGTGAAATGCTCCGCTTGCATATTCAGGCCCAAACTCACCAAGCCGGACGTCAAGCAAGTCGCCGTGTATATGCTCTCGGAAGACGCTGAGGTTCGAAGCCAAGTCATCCATTGTCTGATAACCAGCGTAAACTTTGTTTGAGAAGACCGACGTCCCATCCGACACGTCGATTTTCAATTCGATCCCATCGTCATCAAACCACACCTTGGTCATTTTAATGCCCTTTTGCATTTTGCTCTCAACCCTGATTTAGCGGCACGTTGACTGCAACCAATTCAGTTTCATGACCGGACTGTATTCAGGACGAAAATCTGTGTCCAGCAGGGTTCTTGTTGTGGCGGCCTGATTTGCATTGCCCCGGAGCGCGGCTGTGTGCAAAGCACCAGCCGCAGCAGCTTTGCCAAACTGAAGCTTTAGAATCAACCTGATGACTCAGATAGTTTCAACGCGCTGCGGCTGGTCTTCGACACAGCCGCGCTCCGTTTAAGCCGGACATGCTTGCTTAAGGCACAGGGAGAATCTCCACCCTCAATCTCCCCACAAACTGCCCCGGCAGATTCTGATCCAGCGAGCCGGCCTCCATTTTCTCCATTGCCACGTGGCCGTCGCCGAAAACCGCGCTGGCTCTTTGCGCATGGCGGAAGTGGGCGGTGGCTTCGCTGCGGTTCGTGCTCACGTAATAAAATTCCTCCAGCATCGGATTCGACCGTGAAGCCGGGGGTTGAAACGTGTTCACCTGCGCCGCATCGGCGAGCAAGGCGGTGTCGGTGGGGCGTGTAATCTTGGCCACGGGCACGGGCGTTTGGTTGGGCATCGCGGAAAGATGCAGGTTGTAGCCATAGCCGTAAGCCGCGCCGCGCGCCTTGAGTTTGAACTGGCCCAGCGCGTAATTGAGCGATGGACAAAGCTCCACGCCGCGCCCGGCCAGATAAGGCCAAAGCGCGCCCATCTGCGCATCGAACGGGCGTTCGCCCTCCGCGCCCGGCCCGAGCCAGCCGAACCAGAACAGTTGTCCGCCGTTGGTGAAGCCGCTGCTGTAGCGGAAACAGTTCCCCGCGTTTTCCTCCCAATACATCTGTGTGGCCAGGCCGAGCTGATGGAGATTGCCCACGCACTTGATCCGTTGCGCGGTCGCCTTGCTCCGCGAAAGCGTCGGCAATAACAGCGCCGCCAGGAGCGTGATGATGGCGATGACGACGAGGAGTTCCGCGAGGGTGAACGCCGCGCGCGGAATGGATTTTTGGTTCGAGGCGTTCATCTTGCACCGGGATACGGACAATGTCGGCAGGCGTTGCCGCAACAGTAACCGCGTCGGAGATGATACGCCTCGGAAAAAACCGTCAAGCCCTGCTCGAAGTAATAATCTCCAGCCCGCGGCGCCGGCGGTGGCGAAAGGGATTCTCCGTGGTGGTACGCCGCGACGCACGTCCGACAAATGCAAGCTTGGTTGCGCAATGCCGGTGGCACGCGCACGAGCAATGGCTCCGGGATGCTCACCGGTTCGCACCAGCACGGTCCTTGGTCAACCGCCCCGGGGCCAAGCCGGCAGTCATTGATGCCACCGCACAACGGACAATGTTCGGCCGCCATCTTCACGGCAACTGGGCTTGCACCCGGTAGAGCGCGCTCATGGCCGGCGGGTTCGTGTCCAGCAGCGTCAGCATGCCGGCGACACCCGCGGCGGGGGCGGAGACCGGCGACCAGGACTGGAAATCGGTCGTGCGTTCCAAATGATACAACCAGTTCGTGGTGCTGCGGAACTGGATTTGCCCGACCCCGGTCGCCAAGACCTTGGTCACCGGCGGCGGCGCGGCAAAGATAAAATTGTCCACGACGCCATGGGCGAGGACCGAACCTTCAAATCCCGGAAACTGGCCCGCGTCGTTGTAACTGCTCACGCCGAAATGATCCACGGCGAAGTCGCTGAAGCTGGTGCTCAAGGTGGCATCGTTCACCGGGCCAAACGGAACGCCGTTGCTTGTGATCATCGTGCGCAGGGTTTGATCCTCCGCAGTGTAGCGGAGTGTGACATGAAACAGCGCGTTCGTTACCAGTTCGAGCGGGAAGGTGAAGCCGCCGGCATTGAATTCATTGTTGCGCGAAATCAACACGGGCGAAACGGTCGGGCTATAAATGGCTTCCGGGAAGTAATCGAACTCGACGAGGTTCGGCGATTCGTAGCCGGAGCCGCGGATAAAACCCGCGCTGGTCGCCTGCGCGACATTCAGGAAGCCAATCGCAATCTGGAACGGGTACGGCTTGTTCGAGTTCGCGCCGCCAATGATATCCTGGAGCCGCAGATCGAACCCGAGCATGAAATCGCTGGCCTTGGTGAGGTCCGGGCCGATCGCGTGGGTGAAGTAGCTGTTCGGTTGCGCCGAGTCCCAGGTGACTTCGAGGTTTTGCCGCGTCGCGTTCCAGGCAAACAGATTGGAGTTCCCGAAAGTGCTCCAGCCGGACAATTCTGGGGCACTGGCAAAATTCTCGGCGATGGTGGTGGCGCGCGCGGCGCCGAGGGAGACGGACAGGAGGCCGGCAACAGCCAGCAACGGCAGATGGATTTTCATGCGCTGATCTTTCAATTTATCCGACGAATGGAATGCCGGCGGACGGGTTTGGGTTGAGAGACCAGCGCGGAGCAGAGGCCATAAAAAAGCCTTCACTCGCGCAAAACGGAGAATGAAGGCACTCAGCGGATCCGGCCGAAAACAGATCGGCCGGCTGGCCTCATCCTTCTCTTGGCGGAGAAGTTGGTGAATGGAGTTGAGGGTTCTTGGTTGAGAGTTGAGGAAAAACCAACGGGTGATTTTTCACAATCAACTCTCAACTTCGGACGCTCAACTTGTTCTCACCGGACGAGTGCCGGCAAATGGATATCCTGACTCCGGACTTCAAACCTTACTCCCGCCTTCCCGCCGGCGCTGACGCGACCAACAGTGGCTTGTGGGAGTTTGTAATCCGTTACAGTGGCGCAACCGTCGCCGATTCTCACGGCGTTCCCTGCATTTGACGACAACTAGACTCGATGGCGGACGCCTGTCCGCCGCTATCAAAGAGCGGCTCATTGGTACGGCTGACCAGCAAGATTGCCAAGCAGAAAAACGAAAAACCTTTTTGCGCCGCGCGCAGCTCGACACGGTTCTCGACTCGACGGGCATGGCGGAGCGCCGATCTCCGATCCGGCGCGGTTCGCCATAATGTTCAATACCTGCAGGGTCGGAGACCGGCGCTCCGGTGGCAGTGTCAAGCGGCGCCCTTTTGAACCCCACGCTCAGTGAGGAATCGCGGGTTTCGCCCGGTGCCAACTCGTGCTCTGCTCGTAGGCATGCGCAATCTGGAGCATTGTTTCCTCGCCGAAAGGTTTGCCCAGCACCTGCAGGCCAATCGGCAGTCTGGCCCCGGCGCCGGACGTGAAACCACACGGCAGACTCACGCCACAAATGCCCGCCAGGTTGCACGAGATCGTGAACACGTCGGATAGATACATTTGCAACGGATCGTCGGACTTCTCGCCGATCTTAAAAGCGGCCGTGGGGGTGGTGGGCGTGATGATGGCATCCACTTGCTCAAAGGCCTTCAGAAAATCCTGCCGAATCAACGTGCGAACTTTTTGGGCGCGGACGTAATAAGCGTCGTGGTAGCCACTGCTGAGCACATACGTACCAAGGATGATGCGGCGTTTTACTTCCGGACCGAAGCCGGCGCCCCGCGTGCGACTATAGAGCTCAAGGGGATCGGCGCCGTCCACGCGCGCCCCGTAGCGGATGCCGTCGAAGCGGGCGAGGTTGGCCGAAGCTTCGGCGGGGGCGATGATGTAATAAGTGGCCGCTGCGTATTCGGTGTGCGGGAGGGAGATTTCCTCCACGCTCGCGCCCAGCGTCTGCAACTGCTTCACCGCGGCATCCACGGCCGCTTTCACTTCCGGGCCCAGCCCGTCAATCATATATTCCTTCGGCAGACCCAGGCGCAGCCCTTTGATCTGGCCGGTCAGGGCGGCGGTGTAATCCGGTACCGGCTGCGCGACGCTCGTGGAATCGCGCGGGTCGTGTCCGCTGATGACGCCCAACATCGTGGCGCAATCTCGCACGTCCTTCGTGAAGGACCCGATCTGATCGAGCGACGACGCAAAGGCCACGAGCCCATAACGGGAGACGCGGCCGTAAGTCGGTTTCAACCCCACGCAGCCGCACAACGCCGCCGGTTGGCGAATCGAGCCGCCGGTGTCCGTGCCGAGCGTGGCGATGGCTTCGTCCGCCGCGACCGCCGCCGCCGAGCCGCCGGACGAACCGCCCGGAATGCGCGTGAGATCCCACGGATTGCGGGTCAGGCCGAACGCGGAATTTTCGGTGGAGCTACCCATGGCGAATTCGTCCATGTTCAGCCGGCCAAAAACAATCGCGCCGGCCACCTTCAACTTTTCCACCGCCGTCGCGTCGTAGGGCGAAATGAAACCACCAAGAATCTTCGAACCGCAGTTGAGCGGTTGCCCTTTCACCGCCAGGACATCCTTGACGGCCACCGGCACGCCGAGCAAGGGCCGTTGGGCGTGCGTGGCGCCGGTCGCCAGAGCCTGATCCGCCCCGTCCGCTTGGGCGAGCGCGTCGGCGGCATCGTGGCTGATGAACGCGTGGATCTGCCCGTCCACGCGGGCGACCTGATTCAAGCAAGCCTGGGTGGCTTCGCGCGCGGAAACCTCGCGCCGGGCGAGCCGGGCGGTGAGTTCAGAAATGGTGAGCTGGTTCAACATTGGGGAGCAAGGGCAGGTGGCATGGCGGTCCGGGTTTTACTCGACAATTTTTGGCACCACAAACAGGCCGTTGGCTTGTTTCGGAGCGTTGCGCATCGCCTCGTCGTGCGGGAGCGAAGGCCGGATTTCGTCGGCCCGGGTGACGTTGACCGTCGGTACCGCGTGGGCGGTCGGCTCGACGTGGCTCACGTCGACTGTGTTCAATTTTTCCATGAACCCGAGGATGTGACCGAGCTGGGTGCCGAGCGTTTGCTCCTCCGCCGGCGAGAGTTGGATGCGGGCGAGGTGCGCCACATATTTCACATTGAAATCACTTGCTGCCATGGACGTAAAATAGGGATGGTGGGTTCAAGTTCCAAGTTTCAAGTTGGGGGGACGGGGGTGTGGGACAAAATTCTGCTGGTTTGTGGTTTCGCGGTGTTTTTTTGCTGGTTTGTGTCTAGCTGCTAGACATACTACGGCAAATGAACTCTCAATGCCACGCCCAACGAACCGCTGTCCTCGAACAAATGGCCGC
>JANXWY010000218.1 GCA_025350905.1 Verrucomicrobiota bacterium | reverse complement strand
ATCCGCGACTACATCCACCTCGTGGACCTCGCGCAAGCGCACATCCTCGGCTTGGCGCCGGGCAAGTCGGGCTTCTTCAACCTCGGCAACGGCGACGGCTACTCCGTGCGCCAGGTCATCCAAGCGTGCGAGAAGATCACGGGAAAGAAGATTCCCACCGTTGAGAAACCGCGTCGCCCCGGCGATCCTCCCCGGCTGGTGGCCTCGGCCGAAAATGTGATTCGCGAACTCGGCTGGAAACCGAAGTTCCCGAAGCTGGAGCAAATAGTGGCCAGCGCCTGGGCGTGGCACCAAAAAAATCCTGACGGCTATTCCGATTGAGCCTCGAAACAGAGAATTCACGATGAAAAGCATACTGATTGTTGAAGATGATCCTGTGATCGCAGAGGTCTACCGCCGAAAGCTCGCCAAAGCGGGTTACCAGGTGGACGTAGCCGGGGATGGACTCGTCGCGATGAAGATGTTGCATGTTTCCCCGCCGGACCTTGTGGTGCTGGATATCATGATGCCGAAGTTCAACGGGTTGGAAGTACTCAATCACATCCGTGGGAAGGCAAACCTTAAAGCCACCAAGGTGGTGGTGCTTTCCAATTTCTACATCAGTGGCGATGAGCGCGAAGCGGCTACGGCCAAGGCGGACGCAGCGTTCTTGAAGTCCAGTTGCACACCCGGAATCCTCGTAGAGGTCGTGGGCAGGTTTCTTTCCGCCGACGCCACTCCGCCTGCGCCCGTGGAGTCCCCAGCCCCGGCCCCAGCCGCAGCCCCGGCCCCGACGCCGGCCCCGAAGCAGCCGTCAACCCCGAAGCAGCCACCAATTCCAAAGCCGGAGCCCGATGCGGAGGGCATGGCAAAAGTACGGGAAAGTTTTTGGGGGGACGCGCCCGCGACGCTGGCTGAGTTGGAGCGATTGAACCTGGCATTTGTTGGTGCTGATTCCCCGAGGACGCGCGAGCTGCGCCTGCTGGAGTTCTACCGCAAGGTTCATTTTGTCGCCGCCCTGGCCAGTATGGCGGGTTGCGAATCCATCGCTCTCCTGACCAGCGCGTTTGAAGCCCTGCTGCTCGATTTGCATGAGAAACCGGATCGTATCGGACCCTCCACCGGCCAGACCATCGCTTCCGCGCTGGAGGTTCTGGGGCTCCTTTTCACCAGCAGGAGTTCCGTTGCAAACTCCAGTCTGTTGAGCGCCCAGCCCAGGGTGCTGATTGTGGACGATGACGCGATCGCGAGCCGCACCATGAGCATCGCGCTCAAACGCACCAACCTCAACCCGATCAGCGCTCCAGATTCTGCCTCCGCTCTGGAATTGCTCGCCAGCGCGAAATTCGATCTGATCATGCTCGACGTCCAGTTGCCCGGCATGGACGGGTTTGAGTTGCGCAAATACATTCGCGCAATGCCCCAGCACCAAAATACGCCAGTCATTTTCATTACCGGGCACACGGAATTTTCGGCCCGGGCGAAGGAAATTTTGAGCGGTGGCGACGAACTCCTCACGAAGCCCATATTCCCGATCGAACTGGCGGTCAAAACCCTGTCCCTGCTCATCAGAAGCCGGTTGATCGACTCGCCCCCGTCAGCTTGAGATCCGAATCCGCCCCACTCAACCCATCGCCAGCAACCAAGCAACTTCACGCGAAGCAATTCCCACGATCACAGGTTTCCTTTGCGCTCGGGAACGTATTCCTTCACAGTTCCTGCACTCGGAAGCAAAAACTGTGATCTCCGCCCTGACAGGACTTATTGCCGGAATCGTGCATGTGTGGTCCGGACCGGACCATCTCGCCGCCATTGCGCCGCTGGCAGTGCGCCGCCCGCGCCGCGCCTGGCTGCCGGGGGCGCGTTGGGGGTTCGGTCATTCGGCGGGCGTGGGTGTCATCGGCTTGCTTTCGCTCTGGCTGCGGGATTGGCTGCCGGTTGATTTGCTCTCCGAGTGGGGCGAAAGGCTCGTGGGCGTGATGCTGTTCGGCATCGGGCTGTGGGCGTTGCGCCGTGCGCTCAAGCACAATGTCCACGCTCACGAACACCGGCACGACGGCCAGGCCCACGTCCATTTTCACACCCACAGCCACGGCAAGAATCACAATCGTGACGACGCCCATCACCACGGTCACGCGGCGTTCGGCATCGGAATCCTTCACGGGTTGGCAGGCAGTTCGCATTTTCTTGGCGTGTTGCCAATCCTGGCGTTTCCGACGCGTACGCAGGCGCTCTCGTACCTCCTGGCGTTTGGCGTTGGCACGGTGATTTCCATGGCTACCTTCTCCTCCCTCCTGGGATTGGTCGCGCGGCGATTCGCCATCGGCAACCTGCGGGTGTACCGCAGTCTGCTCGGCGCCAGTGCGGTGACGGCGATGGCCGTGGGGACCTTCTGGCTTGCAACCAGTTTTCATCAGTAGTGCAATTGTCTCATCATCCGAAAGGGTCATGAAAAGAACCTGCAGCCTGCTTGTCGCAATCGGCTTGTTGTTGACCGCCTCCCCCATGAAGTCCCAAACCCAAACCACCAACGCCGCGGTTTCTGCCGCCAGGATGAAATGGAAAATCACGCGCGCCGCCGAGACTCAGTATCTGTTGTACCTCCCCAAGGATTACACTCCGAAGAGCCGTCAACGCTGGCCTTTGATTCTGTTTCTACATGGCGCGGGCGAACGCGGTACGAACGTCCAACGGGTTGCCGTTCACGGACCGTTGAAGATGGCGACGCAAGGAAAAGATTTTCCATTCATTATCGTCGCACCCTTGTGTCCGACGGACGAGCTTTGGGAAAACGAACCATTGCTCAAGCTGCTGGAGCACGTCGAAAAGAAATTCGCGGTGGACAGAAACCGGGTTTATCTCACGGGCCTAAGCATGGGTGGTTACGGCACGTGGCGGTTGGGGTTGGCGCATCCTGAAAAATTTGCGGCCCTAGTTCCGATCTGCGGCGGCGGCCAGTTGATTGATGTCCTGCTTGCCGGTTACGGCAAGAAGGTGAATCCATTGAAGGCGCTGCCGGTCTGGGCATTTCATGGCGCCAAAGACCCGGTCGTGCCGCTCGAAGAATCCGAACGCATGATCGGTGCGCTGAAAAAAGCCGGAGCGACCGAGACCACACTGACGGTTTATCCCGACGCCGGGCATGATTCCTGGACTGCCACCTACAATAACCCTGAAGTTTACGACTGGCTCTTGAAACATGAACTCCCCCGCTAAACATATTCTCGCCGTCGCTGTGCTGCTTTGCGGCTGCACCACGAACAAATCTCACCTCGATCCGGCCAGCTCCGGGGCTGCGCTCCTGAAAGCCGACCGGGAATTCGCGGCTTACTCCCAAGCACACGGCGTCGCCGCAGCCTTTCGCTCGTTCGCCGCCGAGAAC
>JANXWY010000210.1 GCA_025350905.1 Verrucomicrobiota bacterium | reverse complement strand
TCCGCCGACCCGGATGCCGTCTGGGAGCGCATCGCTCCGCAGCTCGACGCCGCGCTCGGCGAATTGGGTGAGGCCGACCGCGACGCAGTGTTGCTTCGCTATTTTGAACGCAAGTCTGCGACCGAGATGGCGACCACGCTCGGCATCAGCAACGAGGCGGCGCAAAAGCGCGTGAACCGCGCCGTGGAACGTCTGCGGGAATTCTTCGCCAAACGCGGCCTCACCGTTGGCGCGAGCGGACTCGCAGTCGTCATTACCGCCAACGCCGTACAAGCCGCGCCCTTGGGATTGGCCGTTACGATTTCATCGGCCGCCGCACTGGCGGGAACTGCCGCCGCCGCCACCACTGGCGTTAAAATCATTGCCATGACGACGCTTCAAAAAACTTTGCTCGCCACCACCCTAGTCGCCGCTGCGGCCACGCCGCTGCTAATGCAGCATCAAGCACTGGTCAAGCTGCGCTCGGAAAATGAATCGTTGCGCCACCAGTTGAGCGCCTTGGCGGACTCCTCCACACCCCATCCAGTCGCGATGGCCGAACCGACGACGAGGCTTCCGGAGGACCAGTTTAACGAATTGTTGCGGCTGCGGGGGGAAGTCGGAGTTTTGCGCCGTGAAGCGGCAGAGCGAATCAAGTTATTGGAGAAAACCACCCAAGCGGTAGCGCACCCGCCTTCGGAGCCGTCGGCAACGGAAACGGAAACGGAAACGGAAAGAGCCGTTGCCCTCCAAAAACAACAAGCCATCGCCAAAATGAATTATGCGCGGAATTGGACCTTGGCCTTCATGCTGTATGCCGATAAGAACGGAGGTCAGTATCCCACGAGTTTTGGTCAGGCCACCGCTCATTTGCCCGAACAAGCCCGGGATGAAACCCTGCTCGCCACCAATCAATTTGATATTCTCTATACCGGCTCGTTCGCGGAATTGACCAACGGTGGCATCATTGTGATCGGCGAATCCAAAGCCCAGCCCGTGAGCGGTGGCTGGGTAAAAACGTACGGCTTTGCCGACGGTCATTCCGAAGTCCACAAAGAAGCGGATGGCAACTTTGAGGCTTGGGAGAAGCAGCACATGTTTCCGCAGCCTGGAATCCGTTGATCTTCAACCTCACTTGCTCCTTAGTTTCGCTACCCATTTGCCCAGCGAATCGAACCTGCAATTTTCCCGGTCAGATTGGACGGCGACGGTTACAACTGGGTGAGTCAACGGCGAAACCGGCGTACAGCCTCTGCCGCCCAAGCTGAACACCGCTCTGGGCTGGCGGCTCGCCAGCTTGTGAGCCGTTGGATACTGTCAGCGCCGCAGACGCGGTAAGTTTCTGGAAAAGCGCCAGGGCAAATCACAAGCTCCGCCGGAGCGACATCGTGCCTCGGAGTGCCGAGCATCACTCGGCACAAGTTATTATACCGCTCACGCCGAGCAATGCTCAACGCTCCGTGGGTATTGCCGCGGTCGCGCCGCTGGCGCCAAAACACTTTTCGTGTGGTTCGTGTATTTCGTGGTTAACTCGTTGAAACTTCTTTGGCTTAGCGGCTGCGCTTCTTCGCCAATTCCTTCCGCAGCTTTTCCAGCGGCAGCGTATTCATGACATCAGCCTTCGTGAGCCAACCTTTGCGCGCCAGGCCGACGCCGAGCCGCAGGAAGCTCGCGTGTTCGTTGCGGTGCGCGTCAGGGTTGATCACGCATTTCACGCCCTTGCTTTTCGCATACGGCCAGAGCCGCCAGTCGAGGTCGAAACGATAGGGATTGCAGTTGAGCTCAATCCAGGTGCCGGTCGCGGCGCAGGCGTCAATCACCGCTTCCAGATTCACCGGATACGGCTCGCGTTCCAGCAGCAGTCGCCCCGTCGGATGTCCGAGCATGTGAACGAATTTGTTTTCCGCCGCGCGAATCAGGCGCTTCGTATTCTCGGCTTCGTTGTTCGCCGGGACGTGCAGGCTCGCGACCACCACGTCGAGTTCCGCCAGCAGGTCGTCGTCGAAATCGAGACGGTCCTTGAGAATATCCACCTCCGAGCCGGTGAGCAGCCGGAAATCACTGCCGCGCGCGGCGAATTTTTCGTTGAGCTTTTTGATTTCCCGGAGTTGTTCACGCAACCGCGTCGCGTCGAGGCCGTTCGCCTGGAACGAGGCCTTCGAGTGATCGGTGATCGCCCAGTAAGCGAGGCCGAGTTCTTCCATGGCCACGGCAATCTCTTCGAGCGTGTTGTGGCCGTCGCTCCACGTTGAATGATTATGCAACGCGCCTTTGAGCTCCGTCCACTCGAGCAACTTGGGCAACGCGCCTTTTTCGCCGGCGGCGAATTCTCCATGGTCTTCACGCAGTTCCGGCGGCACGTACGGGAGATCGAGCGTCGAAAAAATCGCCGCCTCGTCCGGACACTGGACGAGCAGTTTTGGGTCGCGCGTTTCCTCCTTGGATTTGAACAGGCCGTATTCATTGAGCCGCAGGCCGCGTTGGATCGCGCGCTGGCGCATGACGATGTTGTGTTCCTTGCTACCGGTGAAATAGGCGAGGGCGAACGGAAATTCCGCGTCGCTCACCACGCGCAGATCGCATTGGATGCCGCCCTCGAGCAGGACAGACGCCTTCGTGTCGCCCTGCGCGATGACTTTGAGAATGCCGGGTTGCGCGACAAAATATCCAATCACCTCGACCGGCCGTTTCGACGAGGCGAGCAGGTCGATGTCACCGATGACTTCCTTCGACCGGCGCAAACTACCCGCGGTACTGCAACGGATGACGTCGGGATG
Source organism: Verrucomicrobiota bacterium (assembly GCA_025350905.1). GTDB lineage: Bacteria > Verrucomicrobiota > Verrucomicrobiia > Limisphaerales > JADLHS01 > JADLHS01. Next base: position 2,856 of record JANXWY010000210.1, on the reverse strand, counting down.
CTGGCGCAAGCTGTCGAGCAGCGGCTCGTCTACGGTGAGTGCATCACCCAGGCGGTGTTTGGAGGCGTACTGTCGCTTGCGCGCGATACCTTCGAGCAAATTGGTCTGGGTCTTCTCGCCAAAACCATCGAGCTCGGCCACCTGACCGGCCTGGCAGGCGGCTTCGAGTTTGGCGATGGAATCCACGCCGAGCTTTTTGTTGAGCGCCTGAATTTTTTTGGGACCGAGGCCGGAAATCTCGAGCATCTCGACGAGACCCGGCGGAATCGAAGCTTTCAGCTCCTCGTAGTATTTCAATTTTCCGGTCTCGACGAGTTCGGTGATCTTTTGCTCCAGAGCTTCGCCAATGCCTTTGACTTCCCCGAGCCGTTTTTCGGCGACGAGCTGAGCGAGCGGTTCGCTCAAGCCCTCGAGCGTCCGGGCGGCGTTGGCGTAGGCGCGGGTCTTGAACGGATTCTCACCCTTGAGTTCGAGCAAGGTGCCGATTTCGACGAGTACTTCAGCGACTTTGTCTTTGTCCATGCGCCAATTATGCAGCGGACCATCCGGCTTCGGCAATCCTTGAGGAATCGTTTGCCAGTGCGCCAGCAGGGTCGGTCACGCCCTCCCTCACCCTGACCCCACGGCCGTTGAATTAGGCTTTGGTGCCGAGTTCTTAATCTTAATCTTAATCGTAATCTTGCCCTTAATCTCTGTGCGGCGGGAAGATTGTGATTAAGATAAGATTAAGATTACGAACGGCTTGACGTTGCTGCGCCCAAACGCTTATTTCAACGGCAGTGCACCATGACCATCCCCCCCAAGGAAAGGGAACAGGCTTCGTCCGTCTGCCGATTGCACGACAGCCACTCGACCAACCCTGTCGCAGGCATTCGATCGGGACGGCGTACATTTCTCCTTTTCCCGGGGGAGACTTAAGCCGTTTGGGAAGCGGTGAAAGGACTTTGCCACCGGCAAAGGCCCGCAGGGTTGAGCGAGCGGGCGCGAGCGAATCCACGCCGGGATGAGGGCGGGCGTTCAACTTACTTTTCTCCGAACGCAACGGTTTGGGGTCATCCACCCGCCGCGTTCACCCAGAACGGTGAAGAGCCTTGAGGAAGGCTCATTGCGTTTCTTCCCGGACGACCTACCCTGCGCTCAGGTGGAATAAACTCCGCCCAACGCGCGCCGCAACCCGGCCAGGGCTGTGCCGCTAATACCAATGAACTTGCAGGACGAATACGACGACGCGCTGTTTGATTTCAGCGGCGGGAATTTTGACAGTGCGATCACGAAATTGACCGCGATCCTGGCGGCGGACCCGACGCAATTCGACGCCCAGCTTTCCTTGGGCATGGCCTACTATCGCAAAGGCGATTTCACCATGGCCATCGCTGAGGGGCACAAGGCGGAGAAACTCAAGCCCAAGGAGCAGCTCGTCCACACCAACCTCTCGCTGTTCTACATGAAAGCCGGCAACAAACCGACCGCCGAGCATCACGGTCTGCAAGCGCGCATCGCCTCCTGGCGCGAGGACCCGTCGCTCCCCGGTCAACCACCGGCCAACGCCAGCGATCCCGAACTCGCGCTGGCCAAACCCAAGGCTCCGCCAATGAAACCGCCGGATCAATTTCCCGCCATGCCGTGGAAGCAGAAGAAGTAAGGTTGGTGCGTGGCGCGCAGCCTGATAACCTCCAGCCATGAAAAGCTCCTACGAACTCGCGATGGAACGGTTGAGCAAGACCGCGCCCGTCACCAAACTTTCCGCCGGGCAAAAGAAGCAGATTGCCGAGATTGAAATGAAATCCAAGGCCAAGCTCGCCGAGCGCGAACTGGCGTTGAAGGACGAAATCCGCAAAGCCGCCAACGCCGGCGAAGGGGAAAAGGTCGAGCAACTCCAGCAACAGCTCATGCACGAACGCAAAACGTTGCAGGCAGAACTCGAGGCGAAGAAGGCCGACGTCCACCGCCACGCGAAATAGTTCGGCACCCGCCTCACCTTGGCTCGCCAAAAGGAACGGGGCAGCCAGTGTTTCAAGCCGCGCTCAATTCCTGCCACAACCGACCGCTCATGCGCTGGCCTTGGGCGAAAATATCCAGATCAAATTTCTCGTTCGGCGAATGCGCGTTGTCGTCGGGCAGAGCGAGGCCGAGCAGCAACGTGTCCACGCCGAGAATTTTCTTGAACTGGTTGACAATGGGAATCGAGCCGCCTTCGCGCAACAGGACCGGTTCGCGCCCAAAGGCCGATCGCAAGGCGCGCAACGCCGCCTGGGCGTAATCGCTCTTGGGGGAAACCAGGTACGCCGCGGCCCCGTGTCCGGCTTGGAGTTCGAGCGTGACGGTAGGCGGGCAATGCTTTTTCAGAAACGCGCGCACCAGCTTGATCACTTTGGCCGGGTGCTGGCCGGGGACCAGTCGGGTGGTGATCTTGGCGCGGGCCCACGCCGGCACGATGGTCTTGCTGCCTTCCCCTTGGTAACCGCTGGTGAGGCCGTTGATTTCAAACGTCGGCCGGGCGGCGCGTTGTTCATCAGGCGTGAAGCCGCGTTCGCCGAAGAGTTCGGGCACACCCAAAAATTTGCGATAGGCATTGCGGTTGAACGGGAGGCGGGCGAGTTCCTTGCGTTCGTAGGCGGTCAACGGTATGACATCGTCGTAAAACCCGGGGATGGCGATGCGGCCGTTCGCATCGTGCACCCGGGCGAGCAGTCGCGCGAGCGCGGTGGCGGGGTTTTCCAGCGAGCCGCCGAAGCAGCCGGAGTGCAGATCGCGCGAAGGACCGCGCAGGATGATTTCAAAGGCCGCGATGCCGCGCAGGGCGTATGTGAGCGCAGGATGCTTCGGGCTGGGAATCCCGGTGTCCGAAATCACGAC
>JANXWY010000189.1 GCA_025350905.1 Verrucomicrobiota bacterium | reverse complement strand
ATCTCATCAGCCATTTCCAGACCGGCCTGAAGAACGTCCTCGACCGCGCCGTATTGAAACACCAGCAACTGCACCAGGAACTGGGCGTCGCCAATTACCAGATGGTGGACGAAATCCCGTTCGACTTTTCGCGGCGCATGATGTCGGTGGCCATTGAGGGCGCGAACGGCGAACGCCAGTTGCTCACCAAGGGCGCGCCCGAAGCCGTGTTCGCGAAATGCACGCACTTCGAGAGTGAAGGCGAAATTTTTCCGATGGAACCCATTCTGGCCGGCGACTTGGTGCAGCAGGTCAACGAACTGAGCGAGGACGGCTTTCGCGTGCTGGCGGTGGCCACCAAAACGCTCGGCGCGCAAACGACGTTCTCCAAGACGGATGAATGCGAACTGGTGTTAACCGGTTATCTGGCGTTTCTGGACCCGCCCAAAGACTCCGCGGCCAAGGCGATTGAAGCCCTGCGCCAAAACGGCGTCACCGTGAAAGTTCTGACCGGCGACAACGATCTCGTGACGCGCAAGGTGTGCAGCGAAGTCGGCATCCACGCTGAAAGGATTTTGCTGGGCGGTCAGGTGGAAAAACTGTCGGACGAAGAGCTGGCCAGGGAGGTCGAAACCACGGACGTCTTTGCCCGCCTTTCGCCCGCGCACAAAAAGCGCGTGGTCCAGGCGCTGCAGCGCAACCAGCACGTCGTCGGCTTCATGGGCGATGGCATCAACGACGCGCCCGCGCTCCGGGCCGCCGACGTGGGTATTTCTGTGGACACCGCCGTGGACATCGCCAAGGAATCCGCCGACCTGATTCTCCTGGAGAAGAATCTGATGGTGCTGGAAGAAGGCGTGCTCGAAGGCCGCAAGGTGTTCGTCAACATCCTGAAATACATCCGCATGGGGGCGAGTTCCAACTTTGGCAATATGTTCAGCGTGCTGGGCGCCAGCGCATGGCTGCCTTATCTCCCGATGCAACCCATCCAAGTGCTGACGAATAATCTGCTTTACGATTTCTCCCAAGTGCCGATCCCCACCGACAACGTGGGCTCGGCGATCATCTCCAAGCCCCGACCGTGGCACATGGGCGAGATTTCACGATTCATCGTCTGTATCGGCCCGATCAGTTCCATTTTTGATTACACGACGTACGCGCTGCTGTGGTTTTTCTTCCAATGCAGCAAGCTGGCTTTGGTCGCGCCGGTGGCGCTGGCCGCGCGTTTCGCGAATCCGGCTGACACCGATCACACCTACGCCGCCGCGTTGTTCAGTACGGGCTGGTTTGTCGAATCGCTGATGACCCAGACGCTGATCGTGCATGTCATTCGCACCAACCAAATTCCGTTCCTCCAATCGCGCGCCAGCTGGCAACTAACCCTGACGACGTTCGCCATCATGGGCTTCGGCGCGTGGCTGCCGTTTTCACCGCTCGCCCCGTATCTGGGATTTGTGCCGTTGCCGTGGCAGTTCTGGCCGCTCCTCGCGGTCACGCTGGTCTGCTACGTCGGGCTGACGCAAATCATCAAAGCCTGGATGGTGCGCAAACGTTGGATTTGAAAACCGCCAATGGAACCCGACTCTGAAAACCAACTTCCGCCCGCGCGGCGGCGACCGATTTTGATCACCTTCGTGCTGGTCAGCGCCGGCCTCTTATTACTGAATGAGGCTGCCGACTCATTCCACGTCCATGCCATGACTTTGCTGCTGGCCCTTCAGGCGGTGGTCGGCGGTGCCTGCCTCGTGCTGGCATTATTGTGCGGCACGCGACGCCTCTGAAATCCGCGAACCCCGATTGGGTTACGGCCCGGCGGTTCATTGCGGACAGCCATGGCCCGATCATAAGTTCACCACGAGCGGAGGTGATGTGATTCAAGCATCACGATGTCCGGACGTCGCGGCACGCAAAGGTTTTCGCGTTGAGTACGTACAGGAAGCTACGCCGACTCCACCGGAAAACATTGCGCGTGGCCGACTACCAATCGGTCGGCCGGTAATCCTTGAGAAATTTACCCCAGACGTGTTCGCCAGTATTAATGCCGGCAATGATGGGATCAACGATCCGCGCCGCGCCGTCCACAATGTCCAGGGGCGGATGGAAACGATGCTCCCGGACCTTGCGCGCGGCGATCGTCACCGGATCTTCATCCGTCACCCAGCCGGTGTCCACGCTGTTCATGTGGATGCCGTCGGCGTGATAATCCGCCGCCGAAGTGCGCGTCATCATGTTGAGCGCGGCCTTGGCCATGTTCGTGTGCGGATGGCGGGTCGTCTTAAACTTGCGGTAGAACTGGCCCTCGACGGCGGAGACATTGACGATGTGTTTGTCGCGTTCCGGTGTGCGGAGCAGCAGCGGCTTCAGACGCGCGTTCAGGAGGAAAGGCGCGATGGCGTTCACGAGCTGCACTTCCAACAGCTCCACGGCGGGCACTTCCGCCAGCAGCAAGCGCCACGAGTTGCGCTCGCGCAAGTCCACCTGCTGCAAATCCTGATCGAGCCGGCCCTCGGGAAACAGATCCTGCTGCGCCGCGAGTTCGTCCGGCAGGAGCGGGATTTGCGACAACTCGGCCGCATGGGTCAATCCCGCGACTTCCGACATGCGTCGCGTCGCCAGGGTCGCGGCGCCCTCCGGCAACAGATGGTAGCCACGCAAGCCTTCGTACGCGCCCAGCAGTCGGCGCGCATTTTCCGGCATCTCATTTACCGAGGCGGTCTCCCGCTCCATCATGTGCTGATAAAAATCCGGCGGCCGCCGCACCGTCTGGCACGCGTTGTTGATGATAAAATCCAGCCGCGATCGCGTCGCGAGCAGGTGCCGGCAAAAGGCCTCCACGCTCGGCGTATGTCGCAAATCCAGCCCGAAGATTTCCAGCCGGTGACCCCACTCCGCAAAGTCCGGCTCGGCGGCATAGCGCAAAGCCGAGTCGCGCGGGAACCGCGTGCTGACGATCAGTTGCGCCCCGGCCCGGAGCAGCTTGATGCCGGCTTGATAACCGATCTTCACCCGCCCGCCGGTGAGCAAGGCCACGCGCGCGCGCAAATCCGCCAGCTCGGTGCGTTTGCGGAAATTCAGTTCCGCACAGGCCGGACACAGCTGGTCGTAGAAATGGTGAATTGTCGTGAAATCCTGCTTGCAGATGTAGCAGTTCTGCGGCTCGATGACCTCGCGAAATTCCGCCTCGCCTTCAATCTCCTTCGGCTCGAAGCCGGCTGGGGGAATCGCGTTTGGCGTTGTGAACACGGGCTTTTGCCGCAGCTTGCGAATCCCCGTCTCCTTCAGCTTGGACTGGTCGCGCTGCAATTTATCGGCCTTGCGCTGGCGCACTTTGGCTTTCACCAGCCGCCGACGTTCGCTCACATCGGGCGAGTAAATGTCGCCCGCGGCCTGGAGCAGGCGCGTGCGCTCCGCGACCGACAGTCCGGCGAGCAGCGCGCGATTGCGGGCGACTTGTTCCAGCAACTCGACGGCGGCCCGCAGGCGTTCAGGTAAGGAATGGCCGTTAGGGTCCATGGGATTAGGCAGAAGTGGCAGTGGTCATCGCGCGCGCTTTGAGTTTGCTTTCAGCCACTGGGCATAGGCGGTTTCCGTCATTTCACCAGCGGCGAGCGCGAGCGTGCGCACCGTGGCATCGACTTCGTTCGCGCAAAAACGAAAGCCATTGAGTTCGAGAAACAGCACCGCGACGACGAAGCCCGTGCGCTTGTTGCCATCGATAAACGGGTGATTCTTTACCAAACCCAGGGCGTAGCTCGCGGCGAGGTCGAAGCTGGTGGGTTTGCCGTAGGCGAACAAATTGTGCGGCTTCCCCAGGGCGGAATCCATCAACCCTTCATCCCGGATGCCCGCCGAGCCGCCGAATTGGGCGAGGGATTGTTCATGCAGCGCGAGGACCACTTCACGCAATACCCAAACCGGTTCTTTCATTTGGCCAGTTCCCGCAAGGTGTGGCGATAGCGTTTCATCACATCCTGCGCGACTTCCATCTGACGGTTCACGTCGGCTTTCGTTGGGCTGACCCGCAGACTGCCATCCGCGCCATCGGTGACCGAGACCGAGTCGCCTTCGGTAACCTTGAGGTGAGCCAGCGCCTCCTTTGGCAGGATGATGCCGACCGAGTTGCCGACTTTACGAAGTTTCAATTCGAGAACCATGCCCGTAGTGTAACCACAAATGTTATAACGTCAAGGTTTGCTCACGCCAGGGCTTGATGCCCCCACCGCAGCATGCGCTCAGTGGTTTCCCAGTTGAGGCACGCGTCGGTGATGGAGACGCCGTATTGCAGTTCGCGGGCGGGCCGGGGAAAGGGCTGGTTGCCTTCGTGCAAATGGCTCTCGACCATCATGCCAATGACGGAGCGCGTGCCGCCGGCGCGCTGCTCGATGACGCTGCGCCAGACGTCCTCCTGACGGGCGTGCTGTTTCTCGGAGTTGGCGTGGCTGCAATCCACCATCATTACCGGCGGCAGCTTGGACTTGATCAGCGTGGCTTCGGCGTCGCGGATGCTAGCGGCATCGTAATTGGTACGGGCGCGTCCACCGCGTAGCACGACGTGACCGTCGGTGTTGCCGGTCGTGCGCACAATGCTCGTGGCACCATCGGCGTCGATCCCCAGAAAACTGTGCGAATGCCGCGCGGCGCCCATGGCATCAATCGCGATTTGTAAACTCCCGTCGGTCGCGTTCTTGAAGCCGACGGGCATCGAAAGGCCGCTGGCCATTTCGCGATGCGTTTGCGACTCCGTCGTGCGCGCGCCGATAGCCGCCCAGGTGATGAGATCGGCGATGTATTGCGGCACGATGGGATCAAGAAATTCCGTCGCCGCCGGCAGGCCCAGGCTGGTGATCTGCACCAGCATGCGGCGGGCGATTTTCAACCCGGCTTCAATGTCCTGCGTATTGTCGAGATGCGGGTCGTTGATCAACCCTTTCCAGCCGATGGTCGTCCGCGGTTTTTCGAAATAAACGCGCATCACGATTTCCAGGCGATCCGCCAGTTCCAAGCGCAATTGGTTGAGGCGACCGGCGTATTCCAATGCGCCGCGTTCCTCGTGGATCGAGCAGGGCCCGACGACCACGAGCAGGCGGGGATCCGTCTGCCGCAGGATACGGATGATGCGCTCGCGGCTTTGGGCCACGGTGGCCAGCGCCTCCGGCGGGGCCGGGAAAAGCTCCTTCACCGCGCGGGGCGAGGAGAGCCGGACAATTTCGCGAACATGCAGATCTTGCGTCTTGAACATCGCGGCCAGTATAGCGACGCGAAGGACGGGCAAAAGATATTTAAGCGGGGCGATCGGGAATATCTTGGCGCGCGCGCCAATCCTTTCAGCCACGGAGGAAATTAGGCCTCCGCTTCGGCCCAAAATTCATCATCGTCTGCCTGTCGCGACATGATCTGAGCGCGACGCAGCAAAAGGTCGCCCAATTGCGGCCATTGGTCGGGAGTGCCCATGCGATAGTCTGGATGCCTTTCGCCACGCAGCATGAATTCTGACACCTCCTGCCAGTGTCGCGCGAACGTACGAAGCGCGTCCCGCGGATGCCGGCCATCGCTACTACTGATGTAGTCCGCCGGCAAATCTCCTGTGACAACCCACCACCCGATCCAACCCGGGGAACGCTTGGACTGAACTGCCCAAAGCGCCAGATATGGTTGCACGTGGAAAGCCGGGTACTCGCCGACTCCGAGATGATCCACGTGCTCCCCGCGCAAGTATTCTTCCGCGTGCTTTCGCTGCGCTTCAATCCAACTGTCCTCATCTTCTGGCATGGCGATCAGTTCAGGCGATAAAAATTTAACGCGGCAGGTTGTTCAGCGAATCTGGCTTCATGCGGGCGACAGTATTCTGGAGATAATTATCCGTCGAGGCCATTTCGGATTTCAACATGAACCTGAAACATGTGGCAACCAAGAACCGCTGGTTCTCGTCCCGTAGGGACAGGCGACAATAGCCCGGCGTTTCAACGCCGGGAAGTTTCAACGCCAGGCAGGCCGCGAAACATCCCGAGTCCCGAAGGGACGGCTGATGGCTCGACGCGGCGTCAATCGTCCCTTCGGGACTTGTCCCTTTCTGCAATAACCCGGCGTTGAAACGCCGGGCTTTTTTCAAATGCTCCGATCGGAGCATTTCATTCCCATAAATATCGGCCGTCGTATTCAAGGCGATGCTGCTTCAATAATGCCACGAACTCTTCCTGAAATGTCAGCTTTCGATGGTGCTCCACCTGACCTCGGATGTATTGCATGACGGATTCCACTCGGGACTCGCTTACGCTGAATGCGCCATATTTCTCCTGCCACGCAAACAAACGGTGTTCGGGGAATGTCTCATGCACCCATTTGGACGAACCGCCTTTGATCAATTGAAGTGCCTTTGAGATGGCCATCGTTGCTGGCAACGAAAGCAGGATATGGACGTGATCTTCGACCCCGCCAATTTCGACGGCTTTCATTTTGTTCTGGCGCGCAATGCCGCCCAGAAAGGGCCTGAGTCGCTCGGCGAGCGCCGGAGTGATGAGGGGGCGACGCTCTTTCGTGCTGAAGACGCAATGGTAATAGGAACTGACGTAGGACATGCCGGCTATTCAGCCGTCCCTTCGGGACTTGTGCAATCCTGAATTTATCCCGGCGTTGAAACGCCGGGCTATTTTCAATTGTCCCGATGGGACAATCGGGATGCGCGGTTGGGACCGCGACTGGTTGGCCAAAGCCTCGCGAGCAAGGGCCACGTACCGCCCGCCGTTAACCGTTGACCGGCCCGGCTCGTCGCCACCACAACTTGCCGTTGCTTTGAGAAAATGATTGTTTTGGGCCGCGACATTCCCGACATTCGCCCGTAGGTCAACCGGATGTAAGACGCCGGAAAAACGGCCGGCATTGGACCGTCGCCGCATGCGTTTATTGCGACATCCGCCAACCGGCCAAACAAAGGCCAGCTGAACCCATGAATTGCCGTCTGCTGATAATAATCATTGGCGTCCTGAGCGCGGGGCTGGTTCGGCTTCCGGCCGCGCCCGGGCCGCTGGTGCGTGTCCACGCGCACAACGATTACGAACACGCGCGCCCGCTGCTCGACGCGCTCGACCACGGCTTTTGCAGCGTGGAGGCGGATATTTATCTCGTGGAGGGACGGTTGCTCGTGGCGCATGACCGCCACAAGGTGAAGCCGGAGCGCACGTTGCAGGCACTTTACCTCGACCCGTTGCGTGAACGCGTGCAGCAGAATGGCGGGCGCGTTTTCACCAATGGACCCGAGTTCACCCTGTTGATTGATCTCAAGTCGAACTGGAAAATAATTTATCCGGTGCTGCGCGCGACGCTCACGAACTACGCCGACCTGCTCACAACGTTCCACGACGGTGTGAAACGGACCAACGCCATCCTCGTCGTTATCACGGGCGACCGCGCGAAGGAGATGTTCGCCGGCGAAACGATCCGTTATGCGGGCTACGACGGAATGCTCACGGACCTCGATGCCACCGTGCCCGCGACGTTGATTCCGTGGATCAGCGCGGATTGGAAAATGAGCTTCACCTGGCGCGGGGACGGGGCGCTGCCGGAAGCGGAGCACAAGCGACTTGGCGAAATTGTCTCGAAAGCCCACGCGCAAGGCCGCCGGGTGCGGTTCTGGGGCGCACCGGACCAGGAGAATTTCTGGCGGGCGATGCGGGCGGCGGACGTGGACTTGATCAACACCGACGATCTGTCTGGCGCCGAAAAATTTCTCCGGAATGAATCGAACTGAGCGGGGGACTTCGCCTCACCGCTTGCCGTTCACCGCGTGCAACCAGAAGTACGCCATCAGCGAGGCGCCGGCCGAACTCGGATGCACGCCATCACCGGCCCAATGCTCCGGCGGGGCGTATTTGATCGCTTCGTCGAACATGGTTTGGAACGGCACGAAGGTGGCGCGCTGGCTTTCCGCGACGCGCTTCGCCGCGGCGCGATACTGGTCGAATTGCGGGAACCACTTGTCGGTGACCGCCCCGCAACGCAGCACGAACGGCTCGCAAATGACCAGCTTTACTTTCGGCAACGCCTTTTTTGTTCGCTCAAGCAGCGCGTGGAAATCGTGTTCGTAAATTTCCACCGTGCCTTTGTAGCCGAGCTTGGGATCCAGCGAGTGCCAGATGTCATTCACGCCGATCAGAATACTGAGCACGTTGGGTTTCAGGTCGAGGCAATCCGCCTGCCAGCGGTCGGCGAGTTGAAACACCTTGTGGCCACTGATGCCGCGATTAAATATCTTCAACCCGTCGCCAGGTCGGTCCACGAGCAACTCGGCCGCCGCCAGCCACGCGTAGCCGTTGCCCAGTCCCGGCTGGTTGTTGGGCGTTCCCGCCTTGGCTTGGTCCCGACTCCGGCCCGCGTCCGTAATCGAGTCGCCCTGAAACAGAATCACGTCTCCTTTGGCAACAAGATTGCGGCCGCTCCCAGGCCACGCAGCAGCCTCCGCCTGGGGGGCCAGCGTCAGGTTGGCGAGGCCGACCGCGCCTAGTGCGGCGGCGGAGGTTTTCAGAAACCCTCGACGGCTGAGATCGTTCGTTCCAAAAAGTTCATCATTCATAAGCTTGCGCTCAAGGTAGTAAGTCGGGCGCATTTGGGAAGCTTCGATTCCCGTTAAAGTAGCGCCCGTCCGGCGGCTCGAGGAAACTCCGCTGGGAGGTTAACGGCCGAATGCCCGCTGCCTTGCGAAAAAATGCTCCAGGGGCAGAAAGAAAATTGAAACAAACCCGGCGCTTGGTGAGTCATAGGTTCGAGTCATGCGCAAGCCCGGCCTTTGACCGAGCTTGCCGTGTCGTTACGAATCCTTAACCCGAACCATGAAAACAAACCACATTATCCACCCCAAAGCACAGATCATCGCCGTGACGTTCCTCACCTTGGCCGCCCTGACGGCCGCCGCCGAAGTCGAAGATAAAATCACCAAATCCTTCACGGTTCAACCGGGCGGCCAGCTGGTGGTCGCCGTGGATCGTGGTGCGATCGAAGTCAAAACCGCGGATCGCGAGTCCGTGGAAATCGAGGTAACGCGTAAGGCGGGCGGGAGTCGGACAAAAGCCGAACGGACCCTCAAAGACCATGTGGTCACCACAACCAAGGACGGCAACAATGTGGAAATCCGCGCTGAGTATAAGGGCGACAAGACCTCGGGCTGGTTTGGCCGTTCCCCGGAGTTGCAGGTAAGTCTTGTGATCACAGTGCCGCGCAAATTTGACGTGAACCTCAAGACCGCGGGTGGCAACGTCAAAGTGAATGGTTTGGCCGGCAAGGTGCAGGCACACAGTTCCGGCGGCAATCTGCACTTCGCCAAAATTGAAGGGCCGCTGTCGGCCCACACCAGCGGCGGAAGCATAGCGGTCGCCGGATGCAAGGGCACGGTGGAGGTCAACACCTCCGGCGGCAGCCTGAACCTGAGTGAGATCGACGGCGATGTAACCGCCAAAACGTCGGGCGGCTCGATTCGCGCCGACAAGCTGGCCGGAAAGTCTGTCGTGAAGACTTCGGGCGGCAGCATTGAAATCGCGGGGATTAAAGGTTCGATTGAAGCGGTGACTTCCGGTGGCAGTATTAGCGCCGAACTGCTCGAACAGCCCGCTGGGGAATGTTCCTTCAAGACCTCGGGCGGGAGCATCACGCTGGCACTGGACGGAAAACTCGCGGTGGACGTGGATCTGGGCACGAGCGCTGGGCGGGTTTCCAGTGATTTTCCGGTCGCCACTTTGGTTCACGGCGACCAAAAGAAAAACGAGCTTCGCGGCAAGATTAACGGCGGCGGTCCGCTCGTCACCGCCCACACGAGCGCGGGCACAGTCCGGCTGGCGAAGAAATAGCGGATGTACGCGCCCCCCGGACTGGGAGTGGGCCAGCGCCTTTGCCCTCGAGGCTGCAAAATGAATAAGTGTCGCGCTGGTCAATATCCTTGTCAGCGTCGCGCGCTTTAATCACCTTGGCCGCAACTTATGAATCGCCGGCAATTCCTCGGAACCCTTTCAGCGGGCATGCTCGCCAGTCCTCTGTTCGCCACCGAACGACCAAAGGGCCTGCCGGTTCGCACCTTGGGCCGCACGGGAATCAAAGTCCCGATCCTTGGCTTCGGCTCTGGCAGCCGCTTCCTGATGTACCAAGCGGAGGATAAAGCCATCGAAGCCCTGAACCGGGCGATTGATCTCGGCATTACTTACATCGACACCGCCCATTCATACGGCGATGGCAAAAGCGAACAACGCGTCGGCCAGGTCATGGCTACGCGCCGCAAAGAAGTGACTCTCGCCACGAAGATCGCGGCTCGCACTGCCGACGGCGCCCGACGGCAAATCGAGCTCAGTCTCAAGCGACTGAACACGGACCAGCTCGATGTCCTGCACATCCACGCCCTCAAGAACATGGCCGATCTGGCCGCCATCGAAGCGCCGGGCGGGGTCCTGGAGGCGCTCTATGAAGCCCGCGAGCGCAAGGTTACACGAGCCATCGGCATCACCTGTCACGCCGATCCCGCCGCCTTGCAGGCCGCCCTGGAGCGACATGATTTCGACTGCACGCAGATGGCCCTCAACGCCGGCCTGGCGAGCATCACCGACGACATGAAAATCGCGCCGGCCGGTTCGGCCAGCTTTGAACGGCTCGCGCTGCCGGTAGCCACGCGCAAGCACATGGGAGTGATCGCCATGAAAGTGTTTGGTCAGGAACACCTCGTCGGTGCGGCGGCGCCGGAAAAACTGCTCGCCTACGCCCTTTCTTTGCCGGTCAGCCTCGCCAGCGTCGGGATGCCCCAACTCGAACTCATCGAGCGCAACGCCACCCTCGCCCGGACCTTCACTTCGCTGTCCCTGCGCGAACGCAATCGTCTGGTGGATTCCATCGAAGCCGGCCGCAAACACGCCATGCATCATTTTTTCCGCGACCACGAGGACGTTTGACCCCGGGTCGTAGGGAACGGTATGAAATGGAATGTGGGGCCGGATATGGGGATCCCCAGCCATTCGAACTGGATGCTTTCGACGGACTTTTGGCTGAGCAAACTTTGATACCACAGCCGTCGTGAGCTTGCGGGCCACCGCCCAAACGGAGGGTCAACGGAGGGCGAAATTATTTGCGGTTCCGAAACCCAGAACGTGCAACCTCCCACAATCATTTGCGGTGCGAGCCGAAGCCGATTGTGATCCCGCCAATGCAACCGCGTTTGCGTCGCCGATAAAACGGATCGGTGAATAACTTTCGCTTGAAAATTTTTGTATTCCGCACGACAACCGAGGTGCGCGACGAACAGCTCGTATCCAAATACCGGCGTTGAGATCTTTGTGCCGGGGCGTGGATTGCTCAATGAGCAGGATTCCGCTTGCGGAAGCGCCAATCTCTTTGAGCGTTCGTCGCGCATTTTAATTTTATTTTCCAAGCGCGGCGACTGACCGACCCGCGTTTGGCCGCGGCCAAAACGCCGCGCGCAATCCACCCGTTATACCGGCTTCCGCCCAAATCGCCAGTACGCCACATGCGCCAGACCGAGCAGGATCAGCAACAATCCGTTCGCCACGACGGCGGACATCACGGGGGTACCGGCGAAACTTTGCACGGCCACCAGCAGGGCCAGCGCGATGTTGCGGTTGCTGGTGCCCAACGCGACGACCTGGCGTGAACCCGCGGGCCCGCCGCCGAGCCAATAACCCAAACCGAGGGACAACTCCGCGACCAACCCCATCGCCAGCAACGATTGCCAGCCCGTTTGCAGAATCGCTCCCAATTCAGTGGCGGTCACAAACGCCAGCGACAATGCGCCCACCGCCTCCGAGACCACTTCCACCGGCCGAAGCAATCGCTGGCCAAGTGTAGGCCGCTGATGGTGAATCAGCATACCCACGCCCAGAGGCAGCGTAATCGTCGCCACCAAGGTCAAGAGGACGCCAAACAGATCAAACCGGATGGCGCCGGCGTCGGCCACCGTCTTCAAGGCGAGTTCACAAACGATGGGCGTGAGGAAAGCGGAGAGCACTGGAAACACGGTGGTCAACCCGGCGGCCAGCGCGAGGTCAGCCCGCGCCAGGCGCGCGAAGACCGGCACGACCGGCGCGAACGGCGCCGCCGCCAACAAAACCATCGCGATGGTGGTCTCACGTCCGACGCCCAATAGGCGGGCCGCCGCCACCGCCAACGCCGGGACCACGACAAAATTGGCGAACAGAATTGGAAGGAAACGACATTTCCGCAAGGAGTCAGTCACCTGCTTGAGCGTCAGCCGCAAACCCACCGCTCCCAGCAGTCCCGCGAGGGCGCTGATGGTGAGGAGACGGATGATGGTCTCGGTTTTCATTGCTCCGGGCGCGGAGACCGCACTGCGGTTTTGCTGGAAGCCAGTCTGAAGACTCGTAGGAGTTGCCGGCGAGGGTAGCGGCAGGCGTCCTCGCCTGCCGTAGAGCCGGTGCGTCCCGCCCGGCGGAAATAGCACTCAGCCACCGCTTGCCGTTGAAGATTTCCAGTGCGTAGAGAGTTTGCGTGCTCCTCCCGGGCGGCAGGATGCCGCCCTCGACGGCAGGCGAGACGCCCGCCGCTACGCTTTGTCAGGCAGGCGCTCAAATGGAAATCGCCGTCGCGTCATCCTGTAGTTGGAAGTATTCCAGGATTCGGGCGACGGATTCCGGTACGCTCAACTGGTCGGTGTGCAGTTCGATTTCCGGATTCGGCGGCAGCTCGTACGGCGCCGAGATGCCGGTGAATTCCTTGATCTCATTCTTGCGCGCCTTGGCGTACAGCCCCTTGGGATCGCGCTGCTCGCACACCGCCAATGGGGCATTGATGAACACCTCGATGAACCGGCCCGCCGGCATGATTTTGCGGACGAGATCCCGGTCGGCGCGATAGGGCGAGATGAACGCGGTGATGCAGATGACGCCGGCGTCGGCAAATAACTTTGCCACTTCGCCCACGCGCCGGATATTTTCCGTGCGGTCCTTGGGCGAGAACCCGAGGTTCGAGCCCAGGCCATGGCGGATGTTGTCGCCATCGAGCACGTAAACGGAACGGCCCAGATTAAACAGCTCGCGCTCGAGTTCGGTGGCAATGGTGGACTTGCCGGAACTGGACAAGCCGGTCAACCAGATCACGCAGCCGGGATGGCCGTGGCGCACTTCGCGTTGCTGGGCGGTGACCTTGCCCCGGCTCCAAAAGATGTTCTCGCTCTTCGTCCCCGCGTCGTGGGTTCGCCGCGGATAATTGTCCGCGACAATGATGCCGCCGCCGGCGACGTCGAATTCGTCCACGATGACGAAGCGGCCCAGCGCCGCGACGTCCGCATGCACGTCGAAGGCGACCGGCTTTTTGGTGTGCAAAGTCAGCTCGGCGACTTCGTGGCGGCCCACAAAAATTTCGGCGGGCGGACGGATCACCGTTTCGAGCGAGGAGGCATCAATGACTTTTTCCACCGATGCAATGGAACATTCGACCTCCTGCGTGGCGAGCTTGAGCTTGTAGGTGCGACCTTGGGTGAAAGGCTTTTTGCCGAGCCAGAACAACCGGGCCTTGAACCGCGACAACTCGAAAGGCGGCGCGGTTTCCAGCGCCGCGACGGCGCCGCGCGCGACAAAGATTTGCTCGGTCAACGTGATACCGATGGATTCACCCGCGACCGCATGGTCCGTCGGTGGCGCGTGCCAGCGCTCAATGGTTTTGACCGTACTGGTTTTGTCCGTCGGCGAGAAGACCAGCTTGTCACCAACTTTGAGGGCGCCCGCCTCAATGCGCCCGGCAAAAATCCGGCGTTCGTCGAAGCGATAAACGTCTTGAATCGGAAAACGCAACGGCTGGTTTTGCGGCCGATCGATCGCGGCAAAGGCATCGAGCGTTTCGAGGACGGTCGGACCGGACCACCAGGGCATGTTGGCGCTACGCGTGGCGATATTGTCCCCGTGCCGGGCCGCGATGGGAATAAACACCTTCGGCTCCAACCCGATGGTTTGGAGCCACGCGCGATACTCGGTTTCGATCTGGTGAAAACGGGCCGCGCTGTAATTTTCCAAATCCAGCTTGTTCACCAGGACGGCGATCTGCCGGATGCCCAGCAGATGCAGCAGGTAGCCGTGCCGGCGGGAATTTTCCTGAACGCCTTCGTGCGCATCAATCAGAAGCAACGCCGCTTCGGCCTGCGCGGCCCCGGTGACCATGTTCTTGAGAAATTCCTTATGGCCCGGCGCATCAATGATGACGTATTGGCGCTTGGCGGTGTGAAACCAGATTTGCGCGGTATCAATCGTGATGTTTTGGTCGCGCTCCGACTGCAGCGCATCCATCAGGTTCGCCCACTCGAACGGCACGCCGCGGCGCGCGGCAATTTTCTGGAGTTGTTCCAGTTTGCCCTCAGGCAACGAACCCGTGTCGTGGAACAGCCGGCCCACAAACGTGGACTTGCCGTGATCCACGTGACCCACGATCACAATTTTAAGCTGCTCGGAGGAAGCCGGGGGCGCGTTCATGCTCGGGCGATCCGACAGTTTTGGTTTTGCACGCTGCCCGGCGGAACGAGGACGAACGCGGTTACTCCCTCTCCCCCGCCGAGGGGGCGCGGGTCGGGGTGAGGAGGAATGCGCAATACAACCGAGCCGTTGGTCTTGCCCTCACCAAGAAGCCAACCTCCCACCCTGACCCTCTCCCCTTCCGAAGGGGAGAGGGAATCCGCTGACGCCCGGCTCCCGTTGTCTGGTTTCACTGCCATCATCGGAACGCCCCAATTTTCACATGTAGCCGTCACGGCGGAGTTTTTCAAAAGCATCCTCACTTTCCTTGTCCTGGGCGCGCCCGGAGCGTTCGGCGGTGTTCGACTGGCGCAGCTCCGCGATGATTTCGGACACGGTCCTGGCCTGCGATTTAATCGGCGCTGTGCAGGGCGCGCAACCCAGACTGCGATAGCGCTCGCCCTGACCGTTGGCGAAATAAAGTGGAATCACCGGAATATTTTCCCGCTCGATGTACTCCCAAACATTCAACTCGGTCCAGTGGAGCAAAGGATGAATGCGGATATGCGTGCCCGGCGCAAAATCGGTTTTGAACTGATCCCACAACTCCGGCGGTTGGTCTTCGACGTGCCATTCCATGTTTTTGTCCCGCGGACTGAAATAACGCTCCTTGGCCCGGGTCGGCTCTTCATCGCGCCGCACGCCCACGATGACACCCGTGTAATGGTGCTTGGCCAGCACCTGTTGGAGTGCATCTTTCTTGAGCGTCCCACAGCATTCGACGCGGGTCGCTTGGCCATTCGGATACGTGGCCCCACGCTTGAGAACTTCCTTGTTCTTGCCCGTCACGAGCTGAAGTTTCCAATCCTGCACCAGTTGGTCGCGATATTCGATCATGGAGGGAACTTTGAAAGTCGTGTCCACATGGACGAGCGGGAACGGAACGTGGCCGAAAAAGGCCTTGCGCGCCAGCCAGAGCATGACCGTGGAATCCTTGCCGATGCTCCAGAGCATCGCGAGGTGTTCAAACTTGTTGAACGCCTCGCGCAGAATGTAAATGCTCTGATTTTCGAGTTTGGATAAATGGTCCATGCCGGTTGCCGACGACCAAACTAGCGGGAAATGGAGGCAACGGAAAGTTCCTTTTAGCGCAGACCCGGACCGCTACTGGATATTGATGAATTCTTGGCTGCGTTAGGCCGGCCGCACGCGCACGGGGTAAGCCCACGCATGAGCCTCGAAAGGCGCACCATGCACATTGCAGAAATGCCCAAGCGGTCGAGCCGTTGCAGCGAAGCGTTGTGTGACTTGCGTTGCTCTACGACCTTGGTGCAACCAAACATAAGCGACGTCACGCCTCCGCCGTTGTCAGCATCAATTGCAGTGAGGAGTTCAGTTTCGTCGTTCTTTTCAGCATCTTAGAAAATGGTGTTTTCAATTCCCTTCCCTCGAA
Source organism: Verrucomicrobiota bacterium (assembly GCA_025350905.1). Classification (GTDB taxonomy): domain Bacteria; phylum Verrucomicrobiota; class Verrucomicrobiia; order Limisphaerales; family JADLHS01; genus JADLHS01. The sequence goes on along the minus strand of JANXWY010000189.1, from coordinate 5,845 downwards.
CCATGAACGCTCTCAGCAGCAGTGTCGTCAGCGCCGCGAGGGGAAACAAACCAATCGCGAAGATCGAAATGACGCTCAAGAGGGCGTAATTTAAACCGAGAGTCCACGGTTCTATAACCACGTGGGCGCCACTGGTAAGAGCGGGAAGAAACCGACTGATCAGCGCGAGAAGGAAACCAAATAAGAACGCACCAACCGGCAGGGAAAACAGCCCAACAACAACTGTGAGACCGCGTCCAAGCCGCGCCACCAATAAAGCAAAAAACGCAGAAGTAAGAACGCCAGCAACGATGCCTGCAATGATTGTTGCTGGCACATCTGCGAGACTGCTGAACAAATCGGCAAGAATGCCTGGGACCACGGACCAAAGAAGGCCACTAACAAATCCAAACGTCAAAATTTTTGCAAGCGTACTCATAGGGTCTCATGATAGTCGGTTCAAAAGGCAGTCAGCGGTTACGAGAGGTCGAAGCGATCCAGGTTCATCACCTTGTTCCAGGCCGCGACAAAGTCGTGAACGAATTTTCGCTGTGCGTCCGCGCTGCCATAAACCTCCGCCAAGGCGCGGAGTTGGGAGTGCGAACCGAACACGAGATCGACCCGCGTGCCGGTCCATTTGACCGCACGCGTTTTGCGATCGCGGCCTTCAAACATGTCTGCGTCTTTCGAGACCGGCTTCCACTCGGTGCCCAAGTCGAGCAGGTTCACGAAGAAGTCGTTGGTCAGCGTTTCCGGTCGGTGGGTGAAGACACCATGCGGCGCTCCGCCGAAGTTGGTCTGCAGGACGCGCAGGCCGCCCACGAGCACCGTCATTTCGGGCGCGGTCAGGGTGAGCAACTGCGCCTTGTCGATCAGCAGCGCCTCGGCCGCTACCGTGTATTTGCCTTTGAGGTAATTGCGGAATCCATCTGCGATGGGTTCGAGCACGGCCACGGATTCCACGTCGGTCTGCTTTTGGGCGGCGTCCATGCGTCCCGGAGTGAACGGCACCTTCACAGTGTGACCGGCCTGCTTAGCGGCCTGCTCGACGCCGACGCCGCCGGCCAGCACGATCAGGTCGGCCAACGAGATCCGCTTGCCACCTTTTGCCGTCTGGTTGAACGCGCCCTGGATCCCGCTGAGTGTCTTCAGCACCTTGGCCAGCTGTTTCGGCTGGTTGACCTCCCAATCCTTTTGTGGCGCGAGACGAATACGCGCGCCGTTCGCGCCGCCGCGCTTGTCGGAGCCACGGAAAGTTGACGCCGAGGCCCAGGCGGTGGAAACCAGTTGCGAGATGGACAAGCCCGACGCGAGGATCTTCCCTTTCAGGGCGGCAATTTCTTGCTCGCCAATCAATTTGTGATTCACCGCCGGAATGGGATCCTGCCAGATGAATGCTTCGCCCGGAACTTCCGTTCCGAGATAACGCGTGCGCGGGCCCAGGTCGCGGTGCGTGAGCTTGAACCAGGCGCGGGCAAATGCGTCAGCAAACTGTTTCGGGTTCTTCCGGAAGCGCCGCGAGATTTTTTCGTAAGCCGGGTCGAACCGCAGGGCGAGGTCGGTGGTCAACATGGCCGGCGCGATCCGCTTGGCGGGGTCGTGCGCATGCGGCACGGTACCGGCACCGGCGCCGTTCTTCGGCGTCCACTGCTGCGCGCCGGCTGGACTCTTCGTCAGTTCCCATTCGTAATCGAACAGATTTGCGAAGAAGTGATTGCTCCACTTCGTCGGCGTCTGGGTCCAGGTGACTTCCAGGCCGCTGGTGATCGTGTCCCCGCCCTTCCCCGAGCCAAAGCTGTTCTTCCAGCCCAAACCTTGTTCTTCGAGGTCGGCCGCTTCGGGCTCGGTCCCGACATGGGTCGCCGGGCCAGCGCCGTGGGTCTTTCCGAAGGTATGACCGCCGGCAATGAGCGCCACCGTTTCCTCGTCGTTCATCGCCATGCGGGCGAACGTCTCGCGAATATCCCGCGCCGCGGCGACCGGATCCGGGTTGCCGTTGGGGCCTTCCGGATTGACGTAAATCAGACCCATTTGAACGGCCCCAAGCGGATTCTCAAGATTCCGGTCACCGGAATAGCGCTTGTCATCCAACCACTTCATCTCCTTGCCCCAATAAACGTCGTGGTCCGGCTCCCAAGTATCTTCGCGACCGCCGGCGAACCCGAAGGTTTTGAAGCCCATCGTTTCCAAGGCGACGTTGCCCGTGAGGATCATCAGGTCGGCCCACGAAATCTTCCGGCCATACTTCTGCTTGATCGGCCACAGGAGTCGGCGCGCCTTGTCCAGGCTGACGTTGTCCGGCCAACTGTTGAGCGGTGCGAAGCGCTGCTGACCCCGACCACCGCCGCCCCGGCCATCACCGGTGCGGTAAGTGCCGGCGCTGTGCCACGCCATGCGAATGAACAACGGTCCGTAGTTGCCGAAATCCGCCGGCCACCAATCCTGCGAATCGGTCATCAGCGCTGCCAGATCTTTTTTCAAGGCCGGGTAATCCAGACGCTTAAACTCTTTCGCATAGTCGAAGTCTTTGCCCATGGGATTGGACTTCGAGGAATGCTGGTGCAGCAGCTCGACCTGCAACTGGTTCGGCCACCAGTCGCGATTGGTGGTGGCGGGGGCGGTGGCCCCGTGATTGAACGGGCATTTGGATTCGGTTGACATGTGTTTTCTCCTGGTTTGGTCGATTGCAGTGAATTCGGTGATGAGGTGTGAGGTTCCGCACGGCGGCGCTGGCAATCAACTACCGACCGCCAGGCATTTGCTAATCACCACGCCGAGGACGGCCCGGTGTTGAGGGAGCTCTGGTGGTCGGGGACAGAATTGCCGGCGATGGTGGTGAATTGCGGAGATTGGCTTTTACTTTTTTTCATACATGAAACTCGAGCTCGGTCTTAACTATTAAACCATTCGCGGGTCGGAGTTGAAATACTTTTTTCCGGCCACTAAGCTGCGCCTTGGCTATGGAAATGAATCCGCCCCGAATCCAGATGCGTTGGGCCCGTCAGGAATTATTTTTACGGATCACGGCCGCGTGCCGACGGATCGCTTACGGCATATTCGCGCTGACGTTGATTTCTCTCGTGCATGGTGAGATCTCCGCCACCAATCACCCGTTTGCCGGAATTGCCGTTTACTCCGAGTGCCGAGCGCAACCCCCGACCCGATTGTTCGTCGCGGAAATTGATCTCACCAATCCCAACGTGCACGTTCGCGTGGCGCCCGGCGGACCGGACCCCGACGGCCCCGGTCCGTGGCAAACCACACTGCTGCCGCCCACCCGCATCGCGACCCGGGAAGCGATGGACTTAGTCGTCAATGGCGATTTTTTCCGCGCCCGCGGCGTCAAGGACGCGGAGGGAACCAACGCCGCGTTTCAGGCGGAGGTTTGGAGCGCAGTCAGCGGGCCGGCCGTCACCGACGGCAATGTTTGGGCCACCAGCCCCCATCGCCGTCCTTGCCTGGTGGTGCGTAAGAATCGGGAAGTAACCATTGAAATGCTCGCACAACCCAACCGCGATGACTGGGAAGTGGTCGCCGGCAACACGATGCTGGTCGAAGCGGGCGTCCTCGTTCTACATACGAACCAGCTGCGCCATCCGCGGACCGCGGTGGGCCTCGACGCCAGGCGGACCAAGTTGGTTGTTCTTGTCGTTGACGGGCGCCAACCTGAAATCGCCGCCGGCATGAGCTACGACGAACTCGCGGCAGAGTTCCTCCGCCTGGGTTGTCGTGACGCTTTGAATCTGGATGGGGGCGGTAGTTCGGTGATGGCCATCCGCGACTCGACCCGGGCCGAGTTCCACGTTCTGAACCAGCCAAGTGACGGTCGTGAACGAGCCGTCGCGAACGCTCTCGGCGTGTCCGTGGATCGCGCGGCGTTCGGCGGGACACCGTCGAACTCGCCGCCGCGCGCGTCCGAAAAATAAAAGGGGGACCGCAAGGGATTGTCGCCGGCCGTCACCGGGACGAACCCTACTTGGTCATGGCGGGTCGCGGGCGCGGTTTGTGGAGCGCCAGAATGTCGGTCTGGTGCCGCAGACCGGCTTTGCTGGAGCGGAATCCGTGGCTGGCGGCAACCCGATCGCCTCGCAGTTCGGCGGGTTTTCCGGTCTTAACCTCCTCCGTCAACTCGGCCACGGTGCGCAACACTCTTGTGGGCTGATAAACATGATCGCCAACGTCCTCGAACTGGGTGGAGCCGCTCAACACCAGGTAGGATTGCATGCCCGCTTCAAAGGCGCCCCGAATGTCGGTTTCCATGGTGTCGCCGATCATGACCACCTCTTCCGGTTCGCCGAGGGCGAGTTCGGCGAGTTTGCGCCGGGCGCGATGGAACATGTAACCATTGGGTTTGCCGAGGTAGTAGGCCCGGCGACCGGTGCTGGCCTCGAGGAAGGCAGCGGTGGCGCCCGCGCCGGGGCGGGTCTTGGTGTTGGAGACCGGACACCAATTATCCGGATTCGTGGCCAGCAACCGCGCGCCGCGTTCGATACATTCGTGCGCCTTGGTCAGCCGATCCATGGTCGTGGAGCCTTCCCCGACGACCACGTAACGCGGCTCGATGGTGTCATTGGCGATCTTGCGTTCGTGCAGTGCCGTGAGCAGGCCGCCTTCACCGAGGACGAAAGCCGTGCAACCCGGGTCGGTTTCCGACAGGAAATCGGCCGTGTTGAGCGCTGAAGTGTAAAAATGCCGCGCGTAGAGCCCATGAATGCCAAGGTGCTTCAGCCGCACCGCCAGGTCTTCGGGCGTGGGCGCGGAATTGTTGGTCAGAAACAAAAACGGTGCGCCCGTGGCAATCAACGCCTGGATGAATTCCGGCACGCCCGGGATTAAATGATTCTCCCGGTATATGACGCCATCCATGTCGATCAGGTAACCGGTCTTCATAGTAACCAACCCATCTCGCGTCCCGGATCCAGCGCCGTCGTGGCGCGATTTGAAGGGGAGCGTGGGCCAGGATTTGGCCACATGATTGATTTAGCAGATGCCTTGCCACGAGTGAAAAGTGGCGGGGGACGTGGCCCGGCGGAACCAACCAGCGTCCCCACGGGTGTCAAGTTGCGCACCGTGCAAAAAAAGAACCAGGCGCCCAAACCAAATCAAACCCTTGGCGATTTGAAAATCGGATTGGAAATAATCTGGTTGCTCGACGCAGCAAAGGCTGGCATGCGGGGCGGTTTTGGTTACGCTCCGCCGGCTTCAATGAAGAAGATTGTCAATATTGCCGCCTACAAATTTGTGGGCTTGTCGGACTTGCGGCTGCGCCGGACCCGCGTGTTGGCCTTGTGCAAAAGCTGGGAACTCAAGGGCACGATTCTGCTCAGCGCCGAGGGCATCAACCTGTTTGTCGCCGGCGCGGCCAGCCAAATCGATCAATTGCTCGCGGAGTTGCGGAGCTGGCCGGGCCTGGCCGATTTGCAACTCAAGGTCAGCCGAACGGAGCAGCAGCCGTTCCGGCGGATGCTGGTGCGGATCAAAAAGGAAATCATCGCGTTCGGCGTCGCCGGCATCCACCCAGCCCACCGGACCTCGCCCAAGATCGCGGCGAAGGAGTTGAAACAATGGCTCGACGAAGGCCGCCCGGTGACGTTGCTGGACACGCGCAACAATTACGAGGTGAAGCTCGGCACGTTCAAGCAGGCCCGCGCCATTGGAATTGAGCATTTCCGCGACTTCCCCGCCGCCGTCCGCACGCTGCCGGCGGCGCTGAAGGCGCAACCCATGGTGCTGTTTTGCACGGGCGGCATTCGTTGCGAGAAGGCGGGTCCGTTCATGGAGCGCGAGGGGTTCAAACAGATTTTCCAACTCGAAGGCGGCATCTTGAAATATTTTGAAGACTGTGGCGCCGCGCATTACGACGGCG
>JANXWY010000172.1 GCA_025350905.1 Verrucomicrobiota bacterium | reverse complement strand
AAAACTCCAAGCGTGCTTGCCGCTTTCTCTCGCCGTGTGTCGCAGTTTTTGGGCTGTGGCTGATGACCTCGGCAGGAGATCAAGCCCGCGCCCAAGCACCGGTGCTGCTCTGGAGCACCAACGTTGAGGCGACGCTGTTCGCCGTGGATGCCCAAACGAATGCCTACGCCAACTCGGGAGGCACGGTCATCAAGCTCAACGGGGCGGGCGTTCCCCTGCAAACCAACGCCATCTGTCCGCTCCCGGGAATCGCGCGCCGCGACACCGCAGGAAATTTTTACTTCCTGGGCCGTTTCGACGGCACGCAGGACTTTGGTGGCATCACTTTGGTGGGCGGCTGGACCGACTTCCACGGTTGGACCCCAGGCTGGCCAACCTGCTTCGCCGCCAAATACAACAGCGCTGGCAGTTTGCAATGGGCAACCTCTTTCGGCGCGCAGGGTTCTCAAAATGATCCCACAGACTTGCTTGTGGATGACACTGGGGCCTGTTATGCCGGTTATTCCACTGGGATGTCTGGCGACATAGCCCGGATCAGCGTGTCGGGATCGGTGCAATGGGATCGGCTGTTGGGTAGCTGGGTCCAGGCAATTAAGTTGGGAGGAGTCACTTCATCCAATTGCAGCTACTTGTTATATCATCAGCCTTTCGTCGATGTAGGACGTGCGAATACGGAGGGTAGTTTCACCTCGCTCGATGCTCCCTATCCACTGGTACGAGACCTATCAGAAGGCAACTTTGGTAAGCCTGTCATTGACGATCTAGCCCAAGTTTTCGCAGTCGGCCGGGACTATCAAAGTGCAACGCCGGTGCTTCGCAAATACGCCTCGTCGGCTGGGGGGTGGGGGGTGCAGGTATGGAACACGGAGGTGACCGCCGAAGCACTCTGGTTGCTGGCGCGGGACCCAGCCGCGAACGTTTATCTCGCCGGCACCAACGGCATGCTGGCCAAGTTCGACAACGACGGATTCTTCGTCTGGAGCAACAATTTTTCCCGCCAGGTGCTCGCCATGGTCGTGGACCCATCCGGCAATCGCTTCCTTTCACTCGCCAACGGCGGTGTGGCCCGGCTGGCAGGCGACCCGGCGGCACAGTCGCCCTTCATTACGGCCGCTCCCCAACCGCAAACCGTTTTTTCCGGCGACCCAGTCAGTCTTTCGGTGACGGCTGACGGCACCCAGCCCTTGAAATATTTCTGGCGATTAAATGGAGCAAACGTCCTGGGGGGCACCAATGCCACCTTCGTGATCAGCAACGCTGTCCCCGCCTTGTCCGGCAACTACTCGGTCGTAATCACCAACAGTGCGGGCGCCGTCACCAGTGCGCCGGCGTTGGTCCGGGTGAAGTCGGTTCAACTTTATTACGGCAGCCAACTGCTGACGAACGGCACCTACGTTTTTCCTTCGGCCCCGACTTTGAATGTTCCTTCCGCCTTCGCGGGCGGATCAATTTTTTACACGCTTGACGGATCCGCACCCGATTTCACGTCCATCTTTTACTCTGGCCCGTTCATGGTTCCGCAGAGCGCGACCGTGCGGGCCTTGGGTTACAGCAGTGATTTTTCAAAATGGGAGGCGGCCGATGCGGTCCGGGTCGTGGTGCTGCAAAACCACAACTTGACGGCGTCGGCCTCGGGCGGTGGATTTGTTACAACCAATCTCGACACGCCGGACCTAAACTGTCTAGTCACCCCCGCGGGCGGGGTGGCGTGGTGGCGCGCGGAGGCAAACGCTGCAGATTCCCTAGGTAACCACGCGGGCCTTGCTTATGGCACGGCGGCTTATTCAAATGGTCAGGTGGGGCAGGCCTTCTATTTTGATGGGGCAGCGGCGCATGTGCTGATCCCAGATGCCCCTCAACTTCGTTTTTCCACGGCCATGACGGTCGAAACCTGGATTAAACCTGAAGAGAACATGGTTCAAGGTCAGGGCGGAGGCACGGTCGTTGCCCGGTGGGACCAACCACAATTTCGCAGTCAGAGCAGTTTCCGACTGAGATTAGGAAACGCCGGCCGCGCGTACTTCGCAATCAGCACTGACGGAACGGGCGGCGGTACGTCTGCAAATAACACTCCGTTTTGCGAAAGTACTACAGCCATTCCGATTGGGAGCTGGACGCATCTGGCTGGAACCTACGACGGCAGCTATTTGCGTGTCTATGTGAACGGCAAGCTCGAAGGCCAAGCGGCCTTGTCGGGCGCAATATTTCCCGGCGCTGACAATGTTGGCATTGGCGCCGGAGTCGGCGGCTTGAGCCCAGGCGCCAGTTCTGACAATTACAAAGGCTTGATTGATGAGTTGACCCTCTTCAGTCGGGCGCTCGCGCCGGCCGAAATCCAGGCCATCTACCAAGCCGGGGCCAGCGGTAAGTGCACTAGCGCATCGGGGCCTTTCACTGGAGGAAATTTTGTTGAAACCAATATTGTGCCCGTCAAGGCGTTCGCGCTGCCGGGCTATTCGTTCTTATATTGGCTGGGCGACTCGTCCGGCACTAACCCCGTTGTCTACCTCTCCATGGAGCGCGACAAAACTGTGCAAGCCGTGTTCGGCACGACGCTCTCCACCACGGTCGCGGGTGGGGGACAGGTTCAACTTTTCCCGCCCGGTGGCCTTTATCCGTATGGAACGGTGGTGCGACTGACCGGCATTCCGGATCCGGGCAACGTCTTTGGCTTCTGGGGCAGCGCCGTCACCGGCAATACGAATCCACTCCTCTTTACCATCACGGCCCCGACCCAGACGGTTTCGTCGATCTTTGGCGCGACCCCGGTAGGTCAGGCCGCACTCACCGTGCTTCTTAACGGTCACGGTCGGGTTAACAACAGCCCGCGCGCCAACGCCTACGGGCTGAATCAAGCCGTGACGTTGACCGCGGTGCCGGACGCGGGCCAAAGCTTTTTGAATTGGAGCGGCGATACCAGTGGCAGTCAGAACCCCTTGGTCATCACGATGACCGCGGGCAAAGTCATCACCGCCAACTTCACCGCCCGCCCGGCCTTGCGCGTTGATCGGCCCGACCTAGAGGGCCTTACCCCGGTGGGTTTCCGCCTGACGCTGGTCAGCGATCCGGCCTCGGTGTACCAACTCTTCGGCTCGACCAATCTAACCGGTTGGAATTACCTGGCCACCGTGACCAACCTCAATGGCGAGTTGCAGTTCACCGACCTGACGGCGACGAATGCGTCCGAGAAATTCTACAAGGCAACCCCGTAGCTGTGTCACCTGCAACCTCAGTGGGTCGAGCTCAGGATGATCGGCTCGGGTGGACCGGCAAACTTTGGACTGCGATTCAACACGTAAAGATCAACCGCGCACCAGGCCCGGGCCAGGGCTTCGCGCGCTTTCACCCGGGCCGACCAGCGGGCGACCAAGTCCGGCGCGGCGAAAGCCACCGCCTCCAAGCCGTGTTGCCGCGCAATCCACAACGCCCGCGGACAATGAAATTCCTCGGTGACAATCGTGAATTTTTGGAGACCAAAAACCGTCTTCGCCCGCACCACCGAGTCCAGCGTGCGAAAGCCGGCGTAATCGCAGGTGATGGCATTGGTCGGCACGCCCGCCGCCACCAGCGCGTCGCGCATGTCCGTCGGTTCGTCGTAGTTGGCCATATGGTTGTCGCCGCTCACAAGTAAGTGCCGGACTTTGCCCGCCTGGAACAGCGCCACCGCAGCATCGATGCGCTGGTTGAAATGAAGGTTGGGATTCCCGCGCGCCGTAGTTCTTCCCGTGCCCAGCACGAGACCAACCTCGTTTTGCGGAACCTGATCCACGGAACGAAAAATCCGGCCGGCCGCGTAGGAACGACAAACGGAGTCGGCCGCGAGAATTGCCGCCATGGGCAAAACCACGATGAGCAGAAACAGCGCGACCAGCTTTGCCCGGTGTTTGCAGAGCAAGGTGGCAAAACTTAGAAGTATTTTACTCATGCGTCGCGGGCGACGCATTGGTCGTGGGCGCGTTGGAGATCGAATTACTCTGCAACAAGATTTGTCGTATCCGCTGCTTTTGAATTTTTAATCGCATTCCCATTAGGTGCTCTCCATACGCGAGCATCAGTGATACGGCAATCGCCGCAATACCAAATATCTGGAATCGTCTCGTCCCGAACACGAGTGGGACTATCGCAATGCAAGCCAGCCCTATGAAGATCGGAACGTTTGCTGGAGGCACGGACAGAAAGAAGCCGGTCAGCACCAAGCCAATCACCCAAACAGCGGTAGCCACTCGGACGATTGATTGTTTCATTTGGCAATGTTCACACCGCAATCGGCGCCTTGATGGCCGGGTGCGGATCGTAACCCACCAGCTCAATATCCCCGAACGTGAACTCGCGGATGCGTTTCACCGCCGGATTGAGTTTGAGCGTCGGCAGCGGACGCGACTCGCGCGTGAGTTGCAGCTTCGCCTGCTCGACATGATTGGCGTAGAGGTGCAGGTCACCGAAAGTGTGGACGAAGTCGCCGGGCTGGAGATCGCAAACCTGCGCGACCATCAAGGTGAGCAGCGCGTAGCTGGCAATGTTGAAGGGCACGCCGAGAAAAATATCGGCGCTGCGCTGGTACAGCTGGCAGCTTAATCCGCCTTCGCTCACGTAAAACTGGAACAGGGTGTGACAGGGCGGCAAAGCCATCGCCGCGATTTCGCCCGGATTCCAGGCACACACGATGAGCCGGCGGCTGTCCGGATTTTTTTTGATTTGCGCAATGACGTCTTCGATTTGGTTGATCGAGCGGCCATCGGCGGTGCGCCAGTCGCACCATTGCGCCCCATAGACGCGACCGAGATTGCCGTCGGCGTCCGCCCACTCGTCCCAGATCGTCACGCCGTTTTCGTTGAGGTACTTGATGTTCGTTTCGCCGCGCAGAAACCAGAGCAGTTCGTGGATGATGGACCGGGTGTGCACTTTCTTGGTCGTCAGCAGCGGGAAGCCGGTGCGGAGTGGATAGCGGGCTTGTGCGCCAAAAATCGAGAACGTACCCGTGCCGGTGCGGTCGGCCTTGAACCTGCCCTGCTCCATGACGTGGCGGAGCAAATCGAGATACTGAATCATGCCAGAGGAATTGAACCACGAAAGGCACGAAAGGCACGAAAGAAAACTGGCTAAAAGTTTCGGGGGCCAACCGGGAATCTTAACCGGAAACGGCCCAGCACCGGTCTACGTTACGGTTGCCTTGCTCTCCGCTGTTACCGGCGGATTAATTTCAGCCGCCTTCGGCAGTTCCACCCGCACCGGGCCGGACTTCGGAGCAACGGCGGGCTCGACGATTCGTCCGGTCGGGACTTTAATCAGCTTTTCTTGCTTGGCGAGTTCATCGAGAAACACAGCGATCAGGCTTTGCAGCTTCCGCTTTTGGCGCCAAAGAAAATACGCGAACAGCGGCAAAGTTAACAGCAGCA
>JANXWY010000151.1 GCA_025350905.1 Verrucomicrobiota bacterium | reverse complement strand
CTGTTCACGGGCGCGCCGCCGGACATCCGAGCGGACGGCTTTGGACGCGAGGTTTTGGGTGGTGCGATGCAGCCAGCCGGACAACACGGGATGATCTTTGAGTTGCCGGGCATTCTGCGCCAGGGCCACAAACGCACCTTGCGTCACATCTTCGGCGAGGTGCGCGTCGCCAACCATGCGCAACGCGGCGGAATAGACGAGGTCAACGTGCCGGCGCACCAGTTCGGTGAATGCCGCTTCCGAGCGGCGGTCGGTGTAATTCTGCAAAAGTTGTGGGTCAGTCAAACTGTTCACTCATTTAATAGTACCCGCGGCCGCGCAAATCGGACAGGGAATGTAGCGTCGGGCAGCTTGCCTGACGTGGAGGGCGGCATCTTGCCGCCCGGAAAGCGCGCACGAGTGTCTGAGTGCTCGCAATTAATTCGAGCGGCCAGGTTTGGGGGAAGGCTTTTCCGCCGGGCTAGGAAGCCCCGCTCTACGGAAGGCACGGAGGCACGCCGTTACTGCCAAGCCGAAGCAACTCCGCGACCTGCATATCGAGTTGAAGGTGAAGAAGCCGGAGGCGATCGCGATGAAGATATGATTCGAAGGGGATAGTCAAACTGCGGCTCCCGCTACTTGGAGACGTTCCTTATGGTTGAGGCCTTTCTTCTGTCAAGAATGCGGGTAAATTCATTGAGGTCGTGGAGTTGTTTAATTTCCAAAACAACCGGTGCGTATTGGTGGTTTGTTATGTCATCCGAATCCAACGATGAATAAAGATTTGTTCTCACGTTATCTGGCACATTCAGTTCCTTCAGCAATCTCTCAATCTTTTCGTTTGCTATGTCATCCGGATCCAACGATGAAAAAAGATTTGTTGCCACGTCGTCTGGCACATTCAGTTCCTTTGCTAATCTCTCAATCTTTTCTTGTGTCTGCTTGATTGCCTGATTGCCGGCCAACAATTTTTCTTCAAAAACCTAAATGCCGTATGGCGAGGTTACTGCGCGCCCGCTTGCTGGTTTGTTATTGGATTGCTGCAATTCGACCAGTTCGTGTCGTGTTAAGCTGATCTCGTTTCGCAGTCTGAGCAATTCCACAGTATTCCTACTCAACCTCTCATTGTCGCTTTTTAAGGTAACTAGCTGGTTTGAGGCATCATCACGCTCGCGCTGGAGTTGCTGCAATTGTCCTACTAACGGCGCTTGCTCTCGCTGGACCGTCTGGACTTGGTCGCTCAATTGCGAGGCTTTGCGAGCTTCGTAAATTCCTGCTCCTGCCAGGACGGCGATGGTGGCGGTGAAGACGGTTTTCTGAACCGCGGTCATGGCGATAGCTTTGGTAGCGGTGAGGGTTGTCCCGGTCAACGCGGCGGCGGTGGAAATGGTGAGGGCCAAGCCCACCGGCGCCGCTTGCACGGCATTGGCGGTGATGACGACGGCAAGTCCGTTCGCACCAACGGTGAGGCCGCGTTTGGCGAAGAATTCGCGCAGGCGTTCCACGGCGCGGCTCACGCGCTTTTGCGCCGCCTCCTTGCTGATGCCGAGGGTTTGCGCCATCTCACTCGCAGACTTGCGCTCGAAATAGCGAAGCAACACGGCGTCGCGGTCGGCCTCGCCCAATTCGCCGAGCGCGGCGTCGAGCTGCGGGGCGATGTGTTTCCAAGCGGCATCCGGTTCGGCGGATAGCAATTCGTTCATGGTGGCGGCCTCCTGTTCGCGAACGCGGCGGCGGACATCCGAGCGGACCGCCTTGGACGCGAGGTTTTGGGCGGTGCGATGCAGCCAGCCGGACAACACGGGATGATCTTTGAGTTGCCGGGCATTCTGCGCCAGAGCCACGAACGCCCCTTGCGCCACGTCCTCGGCCAGATGCGCGTCGCCAACCATGCGCAACGCGGCGGAATAGACGAGGTCAACGTGCCGGCGCACCAATTCGGTGAATGCCGCTTCCGAGCGGCGGTCGGTGTAATCGCGCAAGAGTTGTGGGTCAGTCAAACTGTTCACTCATTTAATAGTACCCGCGGCCGCGCAAATCGGACAGGAAATGTAGCGTCGGGCAGCTTGCCTGACGTGGAGGGCGGCATCTTGCCGCCCGGAATGGTGACCAAATTTGTCGACGACTCACGAAAATTTCAAGCCGCCGTGGCATGCGTGAGATTTTGCCGCCGGGCTGGGAAGCCCGACTCTACGGCAGGCAGGGATGCCTGCCACTACAAACTTAGTTGCCGCCGACGTGAGGAGGCGGATGAAGCGCGTATTGCCGCAGTCCGCCACCTCACGTCCGTGGTTACCGATGGTCGGCGTTCGGTGCGCGGTTTGAAATTTCCTGTCCTACGGCTTGGCGCGGTTCAAACTTTCCAAACAAACTTGCGTCTCGTGCTTCAACCGTTCCCGATCCGCGTCACTCAAGCCGGGCGGATCGAAGCGGTAGCGATAGTGCAAGCGCAGCAAGGCGCGCAACGGGTCCTGCAACCCGGCGAGCGCAGGAATTTCCGCGACGCGCTCCAGCCATTCATTCCACGGTTCGCTGGGCCGGCGGGGGACTCCGTGTCCGGCGAGCTGCATTTCCAATTGGTAAAACTCGGAGTCCATTCCCGGCCAGTGGACGATAATGGCGGCTTCGGCTTTCTTGCCAGCCTGTCGGCGGCGCCCGCGGCGAAAGAGGATTTGATAGAGCAACAACGCCAGGCCGGGCACCATGATCCAGAGGAGGTATTGTCGCAGCTTGCTTTGACCCCATTTGAATTTCGAAAACTCAAAGGTGAGTCGCGACCAGGCATCCGAAAGCCAGCGCCAGGGCGACCGGTTTTTGGCTTCCTCCGCGACCCACGAAGCCGGCGTGGTGTCGAAATCGATCCAGGTTTGTTGCGCTTCGCTCCACACCAGACACCAGGCATGGGCGTCGCTCAACCGCACGACATAGCCGTCACCGGAGGGTTCATGCACGGAGTAGCCAACGGCGTAGCGCGCGGGAATTTTGAGCTGGCGCAGCAGCAATACGGTGGCGGTCGCGAAGTATTCGCAATGGCCTTTCCGAGTTTCCAAGAGGAAGCGGGTGATCGCGGAGCTGCCCGTGCCGGCGCCGCGCCCGCGTCGCTGCCATGTGCCGTAAGTGAACTTGCTCGCAAAAAATCCCGCGACGGCCGGTAGTATTTCTGCCGGCGGCTTGCCACTAATCTGCAATTCCGCGATCACCCCTTCCAGCGCGGCTTTATCCGAGTCCGGCACAATGAGGTCTTCGCTCGTTGCCGCATTGGTGGCGGGGGGCGAATCCAGCGTTCGGCCGGGGCCGAAGAACGCATCGAAAACCACCAGGCCGGGACCTTCCGCGACCACCGTGCCTGCGCCGCTTTTTCGGAGCACATATGCCGGCAGATTTTCCAAGCGCCCGCTTCCCGTCGGCAACGGCAGCATGCCCTGCGGCGAGCCATTGGTGCTGAAACCGTCGAGGTAACACGCGATGGTGACGCCGGTCGTGTTGCTCGTCCCCGGCAGCAGCGACCACGAGCCGCTGTTCGGCGGGTCTTCGGCGACGGTTTCAAAGTCGTCCTTCGAATTGCCTGCAAACCAGACGGGTGATTTGAACTGGCGATAACTCGCTTCGCGCAAATAGGCCGGCGGTGGGCTGCCGGGTTTGGGGTGCAGCCGGATGACGATCTGGCCGGACAGTTTGAGGTCGCCGAGCTGCCCGATGGCCGTCTTGCTGTGCGAGGGATCGACGTTGCGTCGCAGAAAGCTGTCGAGCCAGCGCGGACTCTGTTCTTGGACGTAGCCGGCCAGCCGGGCAATTCCGCGTTGGCCGGCGAAGCCCAGACCCAGGACCAGCGCCACCAACCCGACCCAAAACCCCAAGGCCACACGCCGCGTGCGATGGGCCCAGAGCATCCAGGTCAGCAGTCCGGCCAAGCCCCAGAAGAAGGAAGTGTTTTCGGCTGGATGAAAACTGCTCGCAAACAAGGTCCCGGCAAAATAGGGGTAGCCGATGTGGAAGTTGCGTTGGGCTTGGGGCGCGGCTCTTTCGGCGGGGGTGGCGCGGCGCCAACGACGGCGCGCGATCATCGAGATGATGGTCAACGGGATCGCCTCCCGCGTACTGAATGTTTGCGCGGCGAGGAAGGGGAAGAAAATCATCGGCAGCCAGCGCATGATGGACCCCGCCGTTCGGGCGGTCGCGGAGCTGGCCTGCGTGGTGGTCCTAGGATTCGCATCGGAAAAAAAGTTGCTGAAACTGGAGGGGCCTTCGTTGGCCGTGAACGCGTACAACGCCGAGGCCAGCAGCAGTAACGCGCAAAACGTCCAGACACGACCGAAATCCTCGTCGGAGAACTCCCAACGAGCCCGGAAGACCCGCGCACTTTCCAGGACTGCACCGAGCACCGCCCCGACCAAGAGAAACCCCGACTGCCAGCCCCAGAAGAGCAGGGTCGCGCCGAGTAAAAGCGGAGGCGGTTTCATCAGGTTCGGTTGCCGGTGGCTGGTTGAAAGTTGCAAGTCCTGTGAACCCTGGAACCGCACGAACGCGGCAGCCTGCAACTTTCAACTTTCAACTTGTAACTCATCTTAGCCGCGCCAGTTGTTCCTGGATGCGTCCGATTTCCAGTGCGTGTAACCGGTCGGGCTCATCGCGCAGCGGGCCCGGATCGAGCGGTTGCGTTTCGCCCGGTGGTTGGATGACCAGCACGAGCACCGGCAGGCCAAGGAGCTTAAGTTTTTCCACGAGCTGGCGGCGCGGTTCATCCCAGGCCAGAAGCACGCAAATGCAACCGGTGACCGAGCTCGAATGGTTGAGTACCAGTTGCTCCAAAAGTCCGAACGGCTGCGCGTGGCACGGACGCACGGACGCCAGGATTTCCAACATCTGATCCGCGTGGGCCAGGCCGCGCCCGGTGGTAAAGCTATAGGCCTGGGGGCCGACGAACAATAAATCCAGCAGCGATTCCTGCGTCAGCAACGTGCAGGCAAATGAAGCGGCCACGGACACCGCTTCTTCGAAGAGCTCGCTGTGCGGGCGTTCCGTGAACGTGTCGAGAATGAGCGCGTGCCGGACAAAAAATTCGTCCGCGAATTCCTTCACTATCGGTTTGCCGGTCTTGGCCCAGCTTCGCCAATGAATGTGGCGCAAGGGATCCCCGCGCCGATAATCCCGGAGCGCCACAAACTCATCGCTTCGACCAATGTTGGTCGCCAGGGCCACGCCACCGGGTTGATATTTCATCGCGCCGGGCAACGCGAGCGGCGGCAACCCATAGCGCCGGGGCAGAATTAACAGGGAGGCCGAAAGCGGCAAACGGCGTAAGGCGCGAAACAGTCCGAACGGATCCGGCCGCGCCAGCGTGACGCCGGCAAAATGCACGATCCCGCGGCGCAAGGGCGTGAATTCCACCGACACTTCCGCCGTTTGATTTCGGGCCAACGTCGGCACGGCCACTTCTTTGATCGTCGCGAACTTAAAGGGCTTGGGGCCGACCCGCCGATTCAAGCGAAACGGTCGAACATGGCGGGTCTCGTCGAGTTTGTAATCTTTCCATTCGCCGAACCGGGGGCGCGGATCGGCGAGATCTTCAAGTAGGGCGAGTCCGGATAGTGGGTGCGGCGAAAGACTTTGGACGACGATGCCGTAGCGCAAGGTTTGACCCACCGTCCCGAAGCGGGGCAGCCCGCGCTCGACGGTGAAACGCGAGGGGAAGCGAAATCCGGACAGCACCGCGACGAGCAACAGCGCGAGCAACAGCGTGAACGCCTGATAGCCCACCGAACCTTCGGTGTCCAAGCCCATGAACGCGGCCGACAGCAGCGCGACCAACAGGGCCTGACCGGTGCGCGTGAACCGGCGCAGGGTCCAATACGTGGACCCGGAAACGAGCCGGTCGGCGCGGTAGATCAGCTTCAGGACAAGGTTCATCACGAGTTCCCGCGGACGGCAGATTGAAATCTGAAGCCGGAAGCAATCCCCGGATCCCACCTGCCACCAACCGGGACTGATTCTACATGCTTCATTGGCAAACCCCAGTCGCCGAATCACGCCGGCACTTTGATTTTTTTCACCACGCTTTCGACCACGCCCCGTGCCGTCAGCCCGGAAAACCGCGCCTGCGCCTCCATCACCAACCGATGCGCGATGACCGGCACGGCGAGTTCCTGAATCTGCTCCGGCGTGACGAATTCCAGTCCATCGAAAAGCGCCAGCGCCTGCGCGGCCTTCATCAGCGCGAGGGAAGCGCGCGGGCTGGCGCCCAGCTGCACGCCGGTGGTGGTGCGCGTGGCGCCTGTGAGCTCCACGATGTAGCGCTTGAGTTCCTCGTTGATCCGAATGGTCTGGGCCGCGTGCTTGAGCGCCATGACTTCGGCCAGCGTGACGCAGGGCTTCAGTTCGTCGAGCGGATGGTGATCGGCCTGCGCGGTTAGTACCGCCATTTCCTCGGCGGGTTGGACGTAGCCCAGCGTGAACTGCATCGCGAAGCGGTCCATCTGCGCTTCCGGCAGCGGATACGTGCCGCGAAATTCCACCGGATTCTGCGTGGCCACGACGAAGAACAGTTCCGCCAGATTCCGACGCTCACCATCCACGCTCACCTGCGCTTCGCCCATGGCTTCGAGCAGGGCCGATTGCGTGCGGGGCGAGGCCCGGTTGATTTCGTCCGCGAGCAGGATGTTGGTAAAGACCGGCCCTTCGTGGAATTGAAACTCCTGCTCGCGCTGGTTGAAGATTGAAACCCCGAGAATGTCCGACGGCAGCAAGTCGGGCGTGAACTGTACGCGCTTGAACCGGGCGTCGATCGAGCGGGCGAGCACCTTGGCCAGGGTGGTCTTGCCGGTGCCGGGAAAATCCTCGAGCAACACGTGGCCTCCGCTGGCCAGCGCGGCGAGCAATTTGCGGGTCGCCGCCGACTGGCCGTGCATGACGTGGCTGATGTTGGCAGCGATCTTTTGGTAAATTTCCCGGGCGGCTGGCAAATTCATCGTTAGCTCCTCGGGAAAATAGAACGGTGGATCGGGAAAAAAGTTTCGGGGAAACTCGCGGCTTTGGCGGCTCGGGTGGCCCCGCTGGGTCGTCTGCGCATGACCAGAGGTTAGCGCCACACGAGGAAGGACGCGAAGAAAAATAACTCTGAGTAGCGCGGCCGTGGTTGGAAGCTGCGCGGTCCGGCTCAAGAAAGATCCGCCGCGCGCGCGAGTTTGCTTGCTTTCTGGCCGTTCCTTTGGCGTGTTGACAGTCGCAACATGAAAGAAATCGTGCCCGCACCGCCGCCGATCGTCCGCAACCAGTTCGAGACGATCCGCGAGTTGTTTACCAAAAACGTCGTGCCCAGCTACGGGCGCTTCGAGCTCGCGCTCAGCCACGGCGACGGGAGTTATCTCTTCGACGTGAATGGCCGCCGTTACCTCGATCTCGGCGGCGGCATCGCGGTCTGTGCGCTGGGCCACGCCCATCCGGCTATCACGGCCGCGCTGGTCGAGCAGTCCAAGCAGGTCGTGCACGTTTCCAATTTGTATTACCACGAGCCGCAGGGACGGTTGGCGCAGGCGCTGGTGGAACTCATCGGGCCGGGCAAATGTTTTTTCGGCAATAGCGGCGCGGAGGCCAATGAAGGCCTGTTCAAACTCGCGCGGAAATTCGGCCACGAGGAGGGCCGGTTTGAAATCATCACGACCCTGAACTCATTTCATGGCCGGACGCTGGCGGGCATCGCGGCCACCGGGCAGGACAAGGTAAAGCAGGGCTTCGAGCCGATGATGCCAGGCTTCCGCCATGTGCCGTTCAATGATCTGGCCGCCATGCGGAACGCGATTTCGCCGGCCACCGCGGCGATCCTGGTCGAGGGCATTCAGGGCGAAGGCGGCGTGACGCCGGCCACGCCGGAGTATCTGCTCGGGCTGCGGGCGTTGTGCGATGAGCGGCAACTGCTGCTGCTCATGGACAGCGTGCAATGCGGACATTTTCGGAGCGGACGGTTTCAGAGCTACCATCGCATTCTGGAAGGCGTGCCGGGCGGCGACACCTTTCTCCCCGACGGCATTTCGATGGCCAAGTCGCTCGGGGGTGGCTTTCCCATGGGCGCGTTCTGGGTGCGGTCGCCGTACGCCGATTTATTAAGTGCCGGCACGCACGGCACGACTTACGGCGGGTCGCCGCTGGCGTGCGCGGTGGCACTGAAGGTTTTGGCGGTGATTCAGCAGGAGCAGCTGGAAGCCAATGCCCGGAGCGCAGGCGAATTTCTGCGCACGGGATTGGATCGGCTGGCGCGAATGTATCCGGGCGTTATTCGAAATGTGCGCGGCTTGGGTTTGATGCTCGGCCTTGAGTTTGCCGCCGGGATTCCGAATCTGCCCGGCGACTCGAACAAAACGCAGGCGGTGCGCTTGACGAACCTGATGCACGCGGCGGGCCTGTTGGTCATCCCGGCGGGCGCGAACATCTTGCGATTGCTACCGGCGCTCAACCTGACCCGAGGAGAAGCCGAGGAAGGGCTGCGTGTCCTCGAAACCGTGGTCGCCAGGCTGGCGGAGTGATTTGACGACCCGGTGGCGGGATCAGGTTGGAGAGCAGGCTGTTCCTAACGGAGCTTGAGGCGGGAGGTGACTGATTGCTATAAACAGGCTGTTCCGGACAGAGCAATAGATTGTGAAACATCTTTTAAGCATCGAAAAACTGGCGCGGCCGGATCTGGAAAAAATTCTGGCCGCCGCGGTGGTGATGAAGCGTGAGCGCGGCCGGCACGCGACGCAACCGTTGCTGGGGCAGACCTGGGCGTTGATTTTCTCCAAGTCCTCCACCCGGACGCGCGTGTCGTTTGAGGTCGGCGTGGCGGAGTTGGGCGGGCGGCCCATGTTTCTGAGCGCGGCGGACATTCAGATGGGCCGGGGCGAGCCGATCAAGGACACGGCGCGGGTGATGGGCCGCCTGTTGCACGGCGCTGTATTTCGCACGTTCGCGCAGGGTGATGTGGAGGAGTTCGCGCAATTTTCTGGCATCCCCACGATCAATGCCCTGACGGACGAGGAACATCCGTGTCAGATTCTCGCGGACATCCAGACGATCCAGGAACGGCTGGGCGACATCACGGGCAAGGTCGTGACGTTCGTGGGCGATGGCGCGTGCAACGTTCCCGTGTCGTGGATGTTCGCCGCCGCGAAACTCAATTTTGAATTGCGCATCGCCGCGCCGAAGCAATTTCAGCCGGCCGCCGCGCTGCGCAAACGCGCAGGCGGCAACATCCTTTGTACCACCGACCTCAAAGCCGCCGCGCGCGGGGCGGATGTGCTGTACACCGATGTTTGGGTTTCGATGGGCAAGGAAGCGGAGACCGCGGCGCGGTTCCAGGCGCTGCAGGGTTACCAAATCAATCAGCCACTGGTGAAGCTCGCTAAACCCGGGGCTCTCGTCATGCACTGTCTCCCCGCCTACCGGGGCAAGGAGATTGACGATGAAACTTTCGAGGCCAATGCGGACACAATCTTTACTCAGGCCGAAAATCGCCTGCACGTGCAGAAAGCGGTACTAAACTGGGCGGTGGATTAAGCAACCTTGGGCGACCTTCGGCGAAGCAACGCCACTCGCTGGCAGCTCCGAAACCAAACCACGCCGTATCGAAGCTGACGATCCCTCCTCGACTGGGCGCAGGGTGCCTGCTTGCAAGCCAATTGGGTCTGCAAAATTTCCCAGCCGGGCGGGCTCGTTGGCTGCGGAAGGGTGCGCTACCTCGAGCGCTGGGACGGAGCGGCCAGGCGGTAAAGCCGAGGTCTTGATGGCCACTGGGGAACGCTCGGAGTTTTGGGAGACTTCGGTCCAAAGAAAAAGCCGCGCTCCTACGAGTGCGGCCAAGTGCAAAAGCGCTTGAAATTCTAACGGTGGCGCCGCTTGACCCGGAGTTGTGCCAGCGAGTGATCCAGCGTGGCTTTCACCATCGCGACTTCTTCATCGTCCAGCTTTTCCGCCAGGCGGGCCTCGGCGCGCTGCCGGGCTTCCTCGGCTTTCGCCTCGTCAATGTTTTCCGCTGCGATCGCCATGTCGGTGAGGATGGAAACGCGTTCGCCGGTGATTTCCACAAACCCTTCGCCGACGGCGAGGAAAAATTCCTGGCCGCCTTTGCGCACCGAGAGTTCGCCGGCAGCGAGTTGCGTCATGAGCGGCACATGCATGGGAAAGATGCCCATCTCGCCTTCGATGCCGGGCAGCGTGACCATGTCCACGTCCTCGGAGTAAACCTTGGATTCCGGCGTGACGATTTCTAGTTTCAGCGTGTTGGCCATGGTTTCAGCAGTTAAACAATTCGAGCCCGCAAGTGGTCAGCCTGCGCGACCCCTTGACGGCGCCGTTAACCTTTCTTGGCTTCCTTCGGTGATTCGGCCTTCGGCTTTTCCGACTTGCCGGATTCCCCCGATGCGGTTTCCTGGATCTCCTCAATCCCGCCCTTCATATAGAAATTCATTTCGCTGACGTCGTCATGCTTGCCCTCCAGGATTTCCTTGAAGCCACGCACGGTGTCCGCCACGGGCACCTGTTTGCCTTCGATGCCGGTGAACACCTGGGCCACCGTGAACGGCTGGCTCAAGAAGCGTTGAATCTTGCGGGCGCGCAACACCGTCAGCCGGTCCTCCGGGCTCAATTCGTCCATGCCCAGAATCGCACTGATGTCCTGCAAATCTTTGTAGCGTTGCAAAATCTTCTGCACGCCGCGGGCCACGTCATAGTGCTCCTGACCCACCACATCGGCGGACAGCGCCCGGGAACTCGAAGCCAGCGGATCCACGGCCGGATAAATGCCGAGCTCGGCGATCGAACGTTCGAGCACAATGGTGGCGTCGAGGTGGGCGAACGTGGTGGCCGGGGCCGGGTCGGTCAAGTCGTCGGCCGGCACATACACGGCCTGGAAGCTAGTGATCGAACCTTTCTTGGTGGAAGTGATGCGTTCCTGGAGGTCGCCCATTTCCGCCGCGAGCGTCGGCTGATAACCGACTGCGCTGGGCGTGCGGCCGAGCAAGGCGGACACCTCCGAGCCGGCCTGGGAGAAGCGGAAAATGTTATCCACGAACAGGAGCACGTCCTGATTCTTTTCATCGCGGAAGTATTCGGTCACGGCGAGCGCGGACAGCGCCACGCGGAGACGCGCGCCGGGGGGTTCATTCATCTGGCCGTAAACCAGGCCGATGCGGGAGCCGGGTTTGATGATCGGCAAGCCGTTTTCCCCGATTTTCGGATGGCCTTTCGCATCTTTCTCCACTTTGATGACGTCGGCCTCAATCATTTCATTGTACAGATCGTTGCCTTCGCGCGTGCGTTCCCCGACCCCCGCGAACATCGAGACGCCGCCGTGCAGCTTCGCAATGTTGTTGATGAGTTCCATGATGACGACCGTCTTGCCGACACCGGCGCCGCCGAACGCGCCCACTTTGCCACCTTTCAAGAACGGGCAGATGAGGTCAATGACCTTGATCCCGGTGGTGAGAATCTGCGGGCTGGTGGACTGATCCACGAGCGGCGGCGCGGCGCGATGGATGGGCAGGAACTTGTCTGCCTTCACCGGCCCTTGCTCGTCCACGGCGTTGCCCGTGACGTCAAAGACCCGGCCCATGACCGCTTCGCCCACGGGCATCGCAATGGGGCCGCCCGCGTCGATGATTTCCATGCCGCGCTTGAGCCCTTCGGTGGCGCTCATGGCGACGGCCCGCACCCAACCGCCGCCGAGGTGCTGTTGCACTTCCAGGGTCAGTTTGGTTTTGCCCGCCGCTCCCGGCGAGGTGAACTCGACGGTCAGCGCATTGTAGATGGCCGGGAGCTTGTCCGTGAACTCGATGTCCACGACCGGACCGATGATTTGAACGATTTTGCCTTTGTTCATGGGAATAAATGTCGGTTAACCCAACGCCATCTGGGCGGTGGTAATTTCCAAAAGTTCTTTGGTGATGTTGGCCTGCCGCAGCTTGTTGTATTCGAGCGTGAGGTCCTTGATGAGCTGCTTGGCGTTATCCGTCGCGTTTTTCATCGCCACCATGCGCGCGCTGTGCTCGGAGGCCTTGGCTTCGAGCAGCACCTGGTAAACGATGAAGTTGAGAAAGTGCGGCAGGATGGCCCCCAGGACATGTTCCGCGCCCGGCTCGAACAAGTGCTCCAGGCCGCCGGCTTCCGGGGTGGCGCGTTGTTCCTGCTCAGCCTTTGGTTGCGAGGTCACGCTGGTTTCGTTCAGGAGCATCTGGGTTTCACCGATCGGCAGTAATCGCCGCACTTCCACGCGCTGCGTGAGGGTGTTGACAAACCGGGTGAAGATGACATCCACACAATCCACTTCGCCGTTGAGAAACATCTCCTGCAGTTTCTTGGAAATGGCGCGGGCTTCGGCAAAGACCGGGGCGTCCTTGTAGAGAAACTCTGCCGCGAGCATGCGCTTAGTCCGCGCGATAAACTGGGCGCCCTTTTTGCCGGCCGTCACAAAAACGGTGGTGTCCCGGTCGAGTTTCATCACCTCGCGCGCCATGTTGGAATTGAGCGCGCCACACAGGCCTTTGTCCGTGCTGACGGCCAGCACGCCTCGCTTGCGAATTTCGCGCTTCTCCATCAACGGATGTACGAAGTCCTGGGAGTCCTGGCTGGCACTGAGGATCACGCGATTCATCAGGACCGCGTAGGGCCGACCGGCCAGTGCGGCGAGCTGTGCTTTGCGCATCTTGGACGAAGCCACCATCTGCATGGCTTTCGTGATTTGAGCCGTACTCTTGACCGACTTGATGCGGCGGCGGATGTCGCGGGTGCTGGGCATGAAATTATTTTCGGGAACGCGGCTTCACCCGATAGGGCGGTGAGATTTCGCGCAAGTGAAAGCCAATTTGCCGCCGGTTCTCGGGCAGCGGCGGCTCGATCAGTTGCCGGATGGTTTCAAACAAATTTTGCAGCGCCTCGTCGTGTCCAGTGAGGCGATCTTCCGGCTCGGCCAGTTTTCCGGCGAGTTCCTTGTGGGCCGCGAGTTGTTCGCGCATGGAAATGAAAACCTTTACGACCCGAACACTGGCTTCCACGGCAAGCTTGCTGTTCAAAACGTTTCCCAGCATCAGCGCGCCGTGTTCAGTAAAAACCCAAGGCAAGGTTCGCCTGCCACCATACGAACTTGATATCACAGATTGTGATATCAAGTTCGGAAACTCTTGTCGTTCAAGTGGAAAGGCGAAGCCATCTTTGAAACGCCCGGCGTTTCGTTTCACCGCCTGATTGAGCTGGCCGGTCGTCACGCCATAGACCCGGGCCAGGTCCGAATCCAACATGACGCGCTGGCCGCGGACGAGGAAAATCAATTCCTCGATCCGGCGAATCGGAGCGCGCGTGGTTTCGTCGTTGGCCATGAACATGATTGCGTTTTTGAGGTTGCAAATTGCAACCTCAAACATTCTATCGATACGTCTGCTTGAACTCGGTGACCGCGGCTTTCAACTCGGCCGCGAGCGCGTCGTTGATCGCCTTCTCCGTGCGAATTTTCGTCAGCAGGTCGGCTTTGCGCAGGGTAAGGAATTCCGTGAGCTTCGCCTGGAAATCCTTGATCTTCTCCACGGCCACGTCGTCGAAAAAGTTGTTCTGCACCGTCCACAACACTGCCACCTGGATTTCCACCGCGATGGGATCGAACTGCGGTTGCTTGAAAACTTCCACGACGCGTTTGCCGCGTTCCAGAATGGCCTGCGTCTTGGGGTCCAGGTCCGAGCCGAACTGCGCGAAGGCCGCCAGCTCGCGAAATTGTGCGAGGTCGCCCTTGATGCGGCCGGCCACCTGTTTCATCGCCTTGATCTGAGCGGCGGAACCGACGCGGCTCACGGAGAGCCCGACCGAAACGGCGGGCCGCACGCCCTGATAAAATAAATCCGTTTCCAGATAAATCTGCCCGTCCGTGATCGAAATCACGTTCGTCGGGATGTAGGCCGAAACGTCGCCGGCCTGTGTTTCCACGATCGGAAGGGCCGTGAGCGAACCGTTGCCGTATTTTTCCGAAACCCGCGCGCTGCGTTCGAGCAGACGGCTATGCAGGTAG
>JANXWY010000147.1 GCA_025350905.1 Verrucomicrobiota bacterium | reverse complement strand
CTTTAGGCCCGAAGGTGCCGGTCTTCTACGATCTCAAGAAGAACAAAGGCGGTTAAGCTATGAGTTTTTCGATGGCACGCACCTGATCATGTGCCTGGTCGCAACC
This sequence comes from Verrucomicrobiota bacterium, assembly GCA_025350905.1. Lineage (GTDB taxonomy): Bacteria > Verrucomicrobiota > Verrucomicrobiia > Limisphaerales > JADLHS01 > JADLHS01. The sequence goes on along the minus strand of JANXWY010000147.1, from coordinate 11,146 downwards.
CGGCCAGGCACTTTTCATTTTCAAATATGAAAGCGGCGGAATTGGTTCAAGCAGGCCGCCTCACGGAGGCACTGAATGTCTTGCAGGGCGAGATTCGGCAAAATCCCGCTGACTTCAAGCTGCGCGTTTTTCTCTTCCAGTTAAATTGTGTCTTTGGGCGGCTCGACAAAGCGCTGACGCAGTTGCAACTCGTCGCCAGTCTCAATGCCGACACAATGATGCTGGCGCAAATTTTCCGACCGGTCATTGCCTGTGAATTGCTGCGGCGCGAAGTTTTTGCCGGCAAGCGGACGGCGCTCATTTTCGGCGAGCCGGCCGATTGGGTGGGGCGATTGGTGCAGGCGAATGCGCTGTTGGCGGAAGGTAATTTCGCCGCCGCGGAGGAATTGCGCGGCCAGGCGCTGGCCGCCGCGCCCACGACCAGTGGCAAGCTGGATACGCAACCGTTTGAATGGATCGCTGACGGAGATGCACGACTCGGACCGATGTTGGAAGTGATTCTGGAGGGTAAGTATTATTGGATCCCTTATTGTCGCATGGCGCGCATTGAGATCGAGAAGCCCAGCGACCTGCGCGATCTGGTCTGGACGCCGGCCCGTTTCACTTGGACGAATGGCGGGGCGGTGAGCGGACATATCCCCGTGCGCTATCCCAACACGGAGCAATCCGAGGACGATGGTCTCCGCTTGGCCCGGAAGACCGATTGGCAGGAACCCTCGCCCGGGTGTTTCCTCGGTTTGGGCCAACGGATTTTTGCGACGGATGCGGGTGAACATCCGCTGCTCGAATGTCGGCACCTCGAACTGACCCAATCAGCTTGATCCTGAGTCATGGCCGAGCAAACTCCCATTGAACGCCTGCAACCGTGCTTGCTGGACCGGCTTACGGATGACGAGCCTGACAAGCGCGAGGAGAGCCGGACGCAGCGTGTGATTTCGCATCAAAAATACCGGCGCGGCGTCCTGCGCGACCTTGAATGGCTCTTTAATACGAGCGCTTACCTTTCGCTGGAAGGCCTAGAATCCTTTCAACTGAAAAATTATCCCGAAGCGTATCGGTCGGTCATCAACTATGGCACTCGGCAACTCTGCGGCATGACGGGGGTGGACATGGAACGCCTGCAAACTGAATTGGGAGAAGCCATTCGGGTGTTCGAACCGCGCATTTCCCCCCGCAGCCTCACCATCCACACGAACAAGGAGCGCAACCTGGTGACGTTTGAGGTGGAGGGAGAAATGTGGGCCAACCCACTGCCGGAGCATTTGCACGTCAAGACCTCGGTGGATTTGGAAACCGGCCAATGCCTCCTCGGAGACGCACCCCATGGATGAGCGGCTGCTTGAGCTTTACGAGCGAGAATTGCGGCACTTGCGGGAAACAGCGGCCGAGTTTGGCCGGGACTATCCAAAAATCGCCGGGCGATTGTCGCTGGATATGGATGGCAAGGACCTTTGTCCCGACCCACACGTCGAGCGGTTGCTGGAAGGATTTGCATTCCTCGCCGCCCGCGTACATCTGAAACTCGACGCGGAATTTCCGCGCTTCACACAGGGTCTCTTGGAGACCGTTTATCCGGATTACCTCAGTCCCTTGCCCTCGATGGCCATTGCCAAACTGGAGCCGGAGGAACAGGAGGGGGCACTGGCCGCCGGTTTTGTAATCAAACGCGGCACCTTGTTGCGCAGCCAGCTGGGTAAGGGCGAGCGCACGGCGTGCACTTTCAGCACGGCACAGGATGTCCGACTACTGCCGCTCACGGTGGCGGAGGGGCGCTATTTCACGCGCGATTTGGCAGAGCTCAATTTGCCTCGTGCGTTGGGCGGTCGCGCGGCCTTGCGGCTCCGGCTGCGCAAGACGGTTCCAAATCCCTTCGGCGAAATTCGGGCGGACCCAATGATTTTTTACATTCGGGGGGCGGACGAATTGCCTGGGCAGATTTACGAACAGATTTTCGCGCACAAATCCCGACTGGTGGTGCAATCGCCGACCGGTCGCGATCAGAAGGCGACGATTCTGGGCCCCGAGTGTATCCGGCGGGTGGGCTTTGCCCCCGAGCAGGCCTTGTTGCCGCCGGCGCCGCACGGCTTTGAAGGCTATCGCCTGCTGCGCGAATATTTTGCCTTTCCGCAACGCTTTCTCTTTTTTGAGCTGGCCGGTTTTCAATCCGCGCTCGCCAAGTTGTCCGGCGAAGAACTAGACCTCATCATTTTGCTCGACGACGTGGATACACGGTTGGAGGGGCGGGTGGATAAATCATGTTTCGAGCCCTACTGCACGCCGGTTATTAACTTGTTCGAAAAGAAACTCGACCGGATTCTCGTGACCAATCGTTTTTCGGAATTTCACCTGATGCCGGACCGGAATCGCCCGTTGGATTTTGAAATCTATCAAGTCAATTCCGTGACGGGTTATGGTGAAACCCCGGACGATGAACGGCGTTTTCTCCCCTTTTATCAGGCGCGGGACACCGATTTGGAAACCAGCGCTTTTTACACCGTCAATCGGGTCCCGCGGTTGTTCAGTGATCGGGAACGCTTGACGGGTCGGCGTTCCTCCTACGCCGGAACGGACGTCTTCGTCAACATCGTGGACGGCGACATGTCGCCGCACCGGCCCGATCTGCGGCAGCTTGAAATCCGCGCGCTCTGCACCAACCGCCATCTGCCCATCCAAATGGCCAAAGGCATTGGGCGCAGCGATTTCAGTTTGGATCTCAGCGCCCCGGTGGCGGCCATTCGCATTCTGCAGGGCCCGGTCCTGCCGCGGGCCAGCCTGGTGCTCGCGGGCCAGAATCCGGAACAGCCCCAGGTGGCCTCCGGTCGGTTCGCGTGGCGATTGATCAGCCACCTTTCCCTAAATCATCTTTCGCTCGCGGATACGAACACGGAAACCGGTGCCGAAGGTTTGCGGGAAATCCTCCGGCTTTATGCCGACCCCAATGACCGGCAAACGCTCAAGCAGATCGACGGACTCCGCAATGTCCGTTACCAGCCCATCATTCGCCGCGTCGAAATGCCCGGGCCCATCACCTTTGCGCGCGGACTCGAAATTACTGTGCTGTTCGACGAGGCGGCGTTCGAAGGGCAGGGGGTGTTCGTGCTGGGAACCGTGCTGGAACAATTTTTCACCAAATACGTTTCCCTGAACTCGTTCACCGAAACTGTAATCGCCACTCAACAAAGAAAGGAGATCATGCGATGGCCGGCGCAGATGGGCAAACGCCAGATCCTCTGATCGCGAAACTGAAGGCGCAGCCGTTCGCGTTCGATTTCAATGCCGCGGTGCGCATGCTGCAGAGCCGTTTTCCGAAACAGCCGCGGATCGGGCATTCCTTGACGCCCGCCCAGGATCCGGTTCGTTTTGCGCAGAGCCCCTCCTTGGAGTTTGCTTCCTCCACCATCGAGTCCGTGCAGCAAAAGGACCCGTCCCGGCCCCTCGTGTTTTACTCCCGCCACTTTGGTCTTTTTGGCCCGAACGGGCCACTGCCCTTTTGCTATACCGAACATGCGCGGGAGCGGATCATGCACGAGCGCGATGGCACGTTTACGGCGTTTTGTAATATTTTTCATCACCGGTTGACCTCCTTTCTCTTCCGGGCTTGGGCGGATTCGCAAAAGACCGTGGATTTCGACCGGCCCACCGATCAGCACTGGTCCCATTACGTGGGTGCGCTGGTCGGCGTCGGCATGGATAGCCTGGGCGGACGCGACTCGGTGCCCGACCGGGCCAAACTCTACTTCGCGGGCCGGCTGGTGCAACAAACCCGGAATGCCGAAGGTTTGGAGGCGATCATCCAGGACTTTTTCGCCGTGCCGACCGAGATGCAAACTTTTGTCGGCCGGTGGTTGAATCTTCCCCGCGGCTCCGACTGCAAATTGGGCGGCTCGCGGGCCACGGGCACGCTGGGAGTCACGGCGATTGTTGGTTCCCGCGTGTGGACGTGCCAGCTTCACTTTCGATTGCGATTGGGCCCGATGAAACTGGCCGATTACGAGCGACTCCTGCCCTGCGGTCCCTCGTTTAAGCGATTGCGCGATTGGGTGCGACAATACGCCGGCGAACAATATTCCTGGGATGCGCAATTGGTGCTTTTGAAAGAAGAAGTTCCGCGAACTTATCTCGGCCGCTTTGGCCGCTTGGGCTGGACCGTCTGGCTCAAGACGAAGCCCTTCGAGCAAGATGCCGCGGACCTGACGCTGACTCCTTCGCTGGCATGAGCGCCCGGACAACTGAATTATTGAGGCGGGAAGGACCGCAGGCGGCACCCGAGCTTGTTCGACCGGGCAGGGGGAGCGCCGCTTTGTTTGCGCAATGGTTGGCGACAGGTCTCCTGCGCAGGCTCGACCATTTTCGGAGTATGGATTTCCCAAAGGCGATCTGGCTATCGAGGTTCGAAGCAGCGGTGGGAGGTTACCCGTTCACCGGTCTTGCCAGACTGAAAACGTCAAATGCCCGGCACGGAACCAATCTTCCTGGCTTCCAAATCCCGCTTTGGGAACGGCTCGTGTCCATCGCGTCCGTTCGCTCTTGGACCTGTGGCATTCAATTCACAATGACTCCCGCCGTCAATCAGTTCGACGACGAGTTTCCGTTCGTCGTCCCCGGCCGCGATCTGCGTAACCTCGCAACGATGCTGCGGTCGCTCCAGTAATCATCAACCGCTTACCAACAACCATATGGCTGAAATCAAACGCTCCACCTTGTTCGGCAAACTTAATCCGCTGGGTTACAAATCCATCGAAGCCGCCACCATTTTCTGCAAGATGCGCGGCAATGCCTACGTCGAAACCGTCCATTGGCTGCACCAACTGCTGCAGCAGCAGGACTCAGACGTGCTCCGCATCATCAAGCACTTCGGCCTCGACAGTTCACGGCTGGCCACCGATCTGGTTGCGTCGCTCGACCGCCTGCCGCGCGGCGCGACGGCCATCAGCGATTTCTCGCCGCACATCGAGACGGCGCTGCAACAGGCGTACCTGTTTTCAACGCTGATGTTTGGCGAATATCAGGTGCGCACCGGCCATCTCGTGGTTGCCTTTCTCAAGACCGATTCGCTGAAGAATGTTTTTCTCGGCCTTTCGCGCGAGTTTACCAAGATCAAACTGGAGCAACTCAGTGATGAATATGGGAAAATAGTTGCCGGTTCGCCCGAAGATGCGATGCGCGCGAGTGATGGTTCCGGCCTGAGCGCGGGCGCCGGTCCCGGCGAGTCGAGTGGGGCCATGGCGCCGGCCGAGATGGGCAAACAAGAGGCGCTGAAGCGGTTCACCGTGGACCTGACCGAGAAGGCGCGCAAAGGCGAAATTGATCCCATTGTCGGTCGCGACGAAGAAATCCGGCAGTGCGTGGACATCCTCATGCGCCGCCGCCAGAACAATCCGATCCTGACGGGAGAGGCCGGCGTCGGCAAGACGGCTGTCGTCGAGGGCTTCGTCCAGCGCATCCTGGCGGGCGACGTGCCGCCGGCGCTCAAGGACGTGATCATCCGCTCGCTGGACGTGGGTTTGCTCCAGGCGGGCGCCAGCATGAAAGGGGAATTTGAACAGCGTCTGCGGAGTGTGATTGACGAAATACAAGCCTCCCCCAAGCCGATCATCCTGTTCATCGACGAAGCCCACACGCTCATGGGGGCCGGCGGCAGCGGCGCCAGCGATGCCGCGAATCTGCTCAAACCCGCGCTGGCGCGTGGCACCCTCCGCACGATCGCCGCCACCACCTGGGACGAATACAAGCGCCATATCGAAAAGGATCCCGCGCTCACCCGCCGTTTCCAAGTGGTGAAGGTCGAGGAACCCGCCGAGGACAAATGCATTCGCATGTTGCGGGCGGTGATGGTGCCCTTTGAAAAACATCACAAAGTGCAGGTATTGGACGAAGCCATTGATGGCGCGGTGCGTCTCTCGCACCGCTATATCGCCGGCCGCCAGTTGCCCGACAAGGCCGTCAGCCTGATTGACACCGCCGCCGCCCGCGTCGCCGTGAGCCAGCACGCCGTGCCCCCGGAAGTTGACGATTGCCGCCGCCGCATCCAGGCGTTGGACACCGAGCTGGAAATTCTCGCCCGCGAAACCTCTTCCGGAGTGGATCACCAGGTCCGCGTCGTCGAAATCAACGACAAGCTCGCGAAGGAGAAGGAAGAACTGGTCGGCTTGGAGAAACATTGGAGCGAAGAAAAAGAATTGGTCAGCAAAATTCTGGACCTGCGCAGCAAACTCCGCGCGGGCGGGGTGGGGCCGGATGAAGCCATGAAAAGCGCGGCCCCGGCGGCACCCGTTCCGGCGGCGACGTCTGCCAGTCCGGCGGCCGTGAGCACCGGGGCGGATGGGAAGGGCCAGCTGACTCCCGAAGAGCGCGACCACCTCCTCACCGAACTGAAGGCTGCGCAGGAAAAATTGAAGCAGTTCCAGGGTGAATCGCCGCTGGTTTTTCCCAGCGTCGATGCCAATGCCATTGCCAGCGTGGTGGCCGATTGGACCGGCATTCCCGTGGGCCGCATGGTCAAGAACGAGATCGAGCAGGTCCTCAAACTCGGCGATATCCTGGAGCGTCGGGTGATCGGCCAGCGCCATGCTTTGGACACGATCGCTCGCCGGATTCAGACCAGCCGCGCCCGGCTGGATAATCCGAATCGCCCCATAGGCGTGTTCATGCTGGTTGGCCCCAGCGGTACCGGAAAAACCGAAACCGCCCTCACGCTTACCGAGGCGCTTTACGGCGGCGAACAGAACCTGATTTCGATCAACATGAGCGAATATCAGGAAGCCCACACCGTGAGCACGCTCAAGGGCTCGCCGCCGGGTTACGTGGGTTACGGCGAAGGGGGCGTGCTCACCGAGGCCGTCCGCCGTCATCCCTACAGCGTCGTGTTGTTGGACGAGGTCGAGAAAGCGCATCACGACGTCCACGAAATTTTCTTCCAAGTCTTCGATAAGGGCTGGATGGAGGATGCCGAGGGAAAATTCATAGATTTCAAAAACACCATCATCATCCTCACCAGCAACGCCGCGCAGGACGTCATCATCAACATGTGCAAGGACCCTGAGCTGATGCCGAATGCCGAAGGGATGGAGAAGGCCATGCGTACGCCGCTGACCAAGGTCTTTCCCGACGCGTTGCTCAACCGGCTCGTGGTCGTGCCGTATTACCCGATTAGCAAGGAAATCCTGCAAAGCATCATTAAACTCAACCTCGCACGTGTGGCGAAGCGCGTCCGGGAAAACCACAAGGTCCCGTTCACCTTTGATGACAGTGTGCCGGAGTTGATCGGCCAGCGCTGCACCGAACTCGAGCGCGGCGCCCGCATGGTGGACGCGCTGATCACGAACACGATGCTGCCGGAGATTGGCCGCGAATTTCTGTCCCGCCTTGCCGCCGGCAGCGAAATCAAACGGGTGCATATCGCGGTGAAGGATGGGAATTTTGCATTTGGGTTTGATTAATCCAACCACCAGGCAAGTCGGAAGCCCCGGGCGCGATTGAAGCTGGAGCAACCGTGATGTAATAGCCTGACGCAGGTCACGAAAACCACGACCAAGGCATAGATATGGCAGCTGACCAGATCATTTACAATAATCCGCCCTCACTCGAACAGTGGAAGCAGGACAGCAGCGTGACCCTGGCGGTGCGCAATGACGACCCCATTTTACGGCGCATTGATGTTACCATGGAAGCGCTCTGGAAAGCGCCGGATGGCGCGACCCAACTGTTCATCGGTTCCGACCTGTTCTTCACGCTGGATTACTGGCTTAAAATCTCCCCGACCAATCCGAAGATGGAGAAAAAACGCCAGCCGGCGGTGCAGGCGTTGTACGAGTGGACGGTTAGCTATCTTTGTCGCTCCTTCCATGTGACGGTCAACGTCCTGCCCCGCGAACTGGAGTACATGTTTGGCCGCGAGATGGGGGATCACGGATCGAAACTGGATCAGGAATGGGACTGCGCCAACTACCTGACGCGCGCGGAGGCCAAAAAATATCGTCTTTGGTTCCGGCACGGCAAAGCCTACCAGTTCCCATGGTGGGATAAATCCAAGACCTTCGGGGCCGATGCCAGCAAGCACATGCGGCTCGCCGAGTCCGCCCGGGCCTATAACCCAAGCGTGATCGGCAAGCCGAACTACGGCGGTTTTGCGATGAGCATGGGCCGCGACATTTACATGGCCCGCCACCATTGCAGCGGGATCGGGCAGTTTGCGAATCACTATCACTCGTCGTATTTGGCAGGCGCAGCGGTAATGTGTGCGGGCACGATGTTGATCGAAGGTGGCGCCATCAAGGTGGTCCGCACCGATAGCGGTCACTACCAGCCCAGCGACGCGCACCTGTTGAACATGATCCAGACGTTTCAAATGCTGCGCGTGCCGTTGGACGGCATCGTGGTGGAAAACCATAACGGGGCCATGAGCAGCAAGGCCCGTGACTTTCTGGTGGCCAACGGCAATTGGAATACGGTGATGCAACGGAAACAGGCAAACTTCGAACACATCCGCGCGCGCATCGATGAAAAAAACCTGGAGGTCTGGCTCTTCGACCTCTGGCGCTATGGCGGGTTCGCGACCTGGGATCTGGTCTTGCAACAAGTGCAATACTGGTGCGGTTGGGATCGCGCCACGGCCCACAGAAAACTAAACGCGGCGGTGGAGCGGTACGACACAGCCCCCAAGGCGATTGCGGCCAACCGCCTCCAGCGCTTGGGGCCGCCGCCGCCCAAGACGCCGTGAATTGGCAGTCACGGTTCGGCCTGAGGTGGGGGCAAATTGTTTGCCGGCTCCGTTGGAGCGACAAAATTATTGCCGAACCGGGTTAAACACCTATAGTCGATCTACTAACGCGAATTCCGATGCCGATCAAACAAGAAAACCGGTCGCTGGCGATCACGACTGCCCTCGGTCCCGATGTTTTGGCGGTTCGCTCCATCGCGGTGCAGGAGGAGCTGGGTCGGCTGTTCCAAATTTCGGCCGAATTGAGCAGCGAGGATGGCGCAATTGATTTTGATAAAGTGGTCGGCCAGAACTGTACGATCCGCCTTCAGCTCGCGCAAAAGGAGACCCGTTACTTCAACGGTTTTGTCAGCCGCCTCGTGCAAGCCGCGAACGAGGGCGGTCACGCCCATTACCGGGCCACGCTGGTGCCGTGGCTCTGGTTTCTGACCCGGACGGCTGACTGTCGGATGTTTCAGCAGAAATCCGTGCCGGACATCCTCGAAGAGGTTTTCAAGGGCCATGGGTTCAACGATTATCAGCTCAAGCTCTCGGGCACCTACGATAAGAAGGAATACAGCGTTCAATATCGGGAGACCGATTTCAATTTCGTCAGCCGCCTGATGGAGCAGGAGGGCATTTACTATTTTTTTGAGCACGAGAATGGCAAACACATGCTGGTGCTGGCCGATTCCGCGAGCGCGCACAAACCGTTCGCCGGCTATGAGGACATTACCTTTCATGAGTTGCAGAAAGGCGCGGCGGCCCGGGAAGTGGTAACGGATTGGACCGTAGAAAAGGAAGTGCAGCCGGTGGCTTATGCGCTTAACGACTTCAATTTTGAAAAGCCCAAAGCCTCGCTGCTCTCCAACTCCAATGTGACTCGCCAGCACGGCGCGGCCAATTTTGAAATTTACGATTACCCCGGGGAATACGCTGAGCACGGCGACGGAGATCGCCTGGCGAAAATTCGCATCGAAGAGTTGCAAAGCCAGTTTGAGACGTTGCGGGGCCAGGCGTCGGCGCGCGCGGTCGCTTCGGGTCACAGCTTTAACCTCAAGAATCACCCGCGCGACGATCAAAATCGGGAATACCTGGTCACGAATGTAGCGCTGCACGCCGATGCGGGCGAATTCGCTTCCGGCGACCGGAAGGGCGAGTTTTTCTCCTGCAACTTTACGGTGATTGAGCTGCATCAAGCCTTCCGGGCCGCGCGGCTGACGCCCAAGCCCATCGTGCAAGGGCCGCAAACCGCCATGGTGGTGGGGCCCAAAGGCGAAGAAATTCACACCGACAAATATGGCCGGGTGAAGGTTCAGTTTCATTGGGATCGCTACGGCAAGGCGGATGAAAATTCCTCCTGTTGGATCCGGGTGGCCAGTGAGTGGGCGGGTAAAAAGTGGGGCGCCATCTACCTGCCGCGCATTGGCCAGGAAGTGATTGTTGAGTTTCTGGAAGGCGACCCCGATCGCCCGATCATTACGGGGCGCGTCTATAATGGCGAGGCGATGCCGCCCTACGAGCTGCCCGGCAAGGCAACCATTTCCACGCTCAAATCCAATTCCAGCAAAGGCGGCGGCGGATTTAACGAAATCCGTTTCGAGGACAAAAAGGGCGAGGAACAGATTTTCATGCACGGCGAGAAGAATCTCGACCTCAACATCAAGAATGACGCCTTCGAACTGATTGGTAATGACCGCCATCTCGTCATCAAGAAAGACCAGATCGAACACGTCGAGAATAACCGCAGCGAGATCGTGGACGCTGACCACATGGAGAAGATTGGCAAGGATCGTCATCTCAAGGTCGTCGGCAAAGAAGCCAAGGAGGTCGGCGACAGCCAGTCGCTCACCGTCAAAGGCGATGTCATCGAAGTGTTCAAAACCAATCATTCCGAAGCGACGACCGGCGATTACTATTTGAAAGCGGACAACATCGTGATTGAAGGGATGACCAATGTGACCATCAAGGTCGGTGGTTCCTCGATTGCCATTGCCGCGGATGGGATCGCGCTCAAGACCGATGGAACGATCAAGATCGAATGCACCGGGACCATGGACTTGAAGGCCGATGCACCCTTGAACATCAAATCCTCAGCCACCGCGGAGATGAAGAGTTCCGCCACCACCGTCAAGGGCGACGGGATGCTGACCCTTAAAGGCGGCACGGTCATGATCAACTAATACCGATGACTTCAAGCTCCACCATTTTTGACTCCGCCACCATCTCCGCCCTCGGGGAAAAGGGTCGAGGTGAGGTGATTTCTCTGGTTAACACTGGCGCTCAACCCTCAACCCTCAACTAACAGTTATGCCCAGTCCTAAAAGTGGAAGCGCCGGTTCTGCTGTTTCGCCCGCGGACCCTGCTGAGGCCTTGGATGCCGATGTGGCCGATCCTGGCGAAGTCGAAAAAATCAAAGCCGAACAGCGGCAGGCGCAGAGTGGTAAA
>JANXWY010000061.1 GCA_025350905.1 Verrucomicrobiota bacterium | reverse complement strand
GACGATTGAGTGGGAGTGAGTTTGCAGAGCGACTGGAAGTAGTGGTCAACGGTTGGTGCTCAAACTTAATCTTTCGCTTAATCCTCGGCTTAAAGTCGCTTGCGGCATTGACGGGAAAAATCCTCCAGCCATGAATTCATCTGCGTGGTATCGACGGAGCGGAGTCGCCCTTCTACTGCTGGCTTGTGCGGTCGCTTGGGGCCAGCCGAACCTGCCACCCGCCACCAACGCCTGCATCCTGCCGGTGCCGCGCACCGACGAACGCGCCACCAACCGGTTCCTCGAACTCCGCCAGCGCGTCAAAGATTGCCACGGCCAGGCGGATGTTATTTTCCTGGGCGACTCCATCACGCAAGCCTGGGAGGTAGCGGGCCTGGAGGTTTGGGCGAAATACTACACGCCTCGCCACGCGCTCAATCTCGGCATTGGTAGTGATCGCACGCAGCATGTCCTTTGGCGCTTGGACCACGGCCATCTGGCGGGCCTGAACCCCAAAGTCGTGGTGCTCTTGATCGGCGTGAACAACATTCCGGACGAAACCTATACGCCGGGCATGGTCCTGGAGGGCGTGACCGCCGTGGTGCAAAAGCTTCGGGTAAAACTACCCGAGACAAAAATCATTTTGCTCGGCATCTTTCCCTTCCACGAAGATTTCCACCCGCAGCGGGCCAAGGCCCTGCAAGTCAACCAGGCACTCCACAAGCTCGACGATGGACAGTGGGTTCACTTTCTTGATTTCGGTTACCGGTTCATTCAACCCGACGGAAAAATCTCGAAGGACATGATGCCCGATTTCGTCCACCTGACGCCGACCGGCTACCGGCTTTGGGCGGAGGCGATGGAACCGAAACTGGCAGAGTTGCTGGGCGACCGGCCCGTGAGACCGTAAAAAGTATTTGAGGACGAAGCTCTGGTGATAACACCACTGTGGATTCGATTTGGGTGAAGATTACGAGGTCTTGGTAGGGCGCGCAGAGGACTGCCCTAGGAACGCCTGATTTATCCGGCAGCGACAGGCGGCCTCCGGCCCTGCCGCCTGAAGGCGGCGTTCCACGGGAAGCTGCGGAACGCCGCGTTCACGCGGCAGCCCCCGCACGTTGCCACGGCAAGCGCTCATGCTCATCCCGCCAACGCGCACTTCCCCAGCGCCACGCTTTTCGCTCCGTCACCAAACCCGCCTTCACCGGATTGCTCTCCGTGTAACGGATGGCTCGACCGCGATGCGCCTCGTCGCGGATCAGCGTGTCAAAATACTCACGCTCCCAGAAATGCCCGCGCCGTTGCAACGCCAGGTTCGCGGTCCGGGCACTTGCACCCTTCCACAGATTCAGCAGTTTGGAGAGTGGCAATTCCCACACGTCCACCACCAGATGAACGTGATTGGGCATTACCGCCCAGGCATGCAGCCGATACGTTTTGCCGTCATTGGTGCGTAGTTTATCCTCCACGAGCGACGCCACGTCCGACCGGCGCAACCAACATTCGCCGTGACCGCGATCCAGCCATGCTTCCAGTTTGCGACGGCCTTGCGATTCATCCGATTCGTTCAAGATACCCTCCCACTCCCGTCGGTGGGTAACGGGAAAGGAATCATGCAGCATGAAGGTGACAAACTGGGTGACGTTGGGCGCGTCAAAGTGCGGCAAATAACCGCGCTCGTGCCAGCCGAGGAAGGGGCTGCTGGTTGAAGCCGGCGACCCGCAGCTGCCGCGTGAACGCGGCGTTCCGTGGCTGCCGGATAAATCCGGCGTTCCGGACGCGCTTGGAACGCCTCCTTCAGGCGGCAGCGTGCGCTCAGGCCGATGCCACTTGCGCTTGGCCTCGATCAGTTTGCGCAGTCCCGGATTATGCGGTGGACCGGGGCGGTGAGTTTGCGGCTCGGGTTTCGGATCGGGCATGGGAATGGGCTACGACGAATTATCATTCCGGGCAAGCGCCAATAGTTCAATCGTTGTTCAGGCTGCTGCCGGCTGAAGGCGGCGTTCGATTTAAGCCGGAACGCTGCATTTATGCGGCAGCGGCTGGGGAACATCGCAAGCTCTGCCGCGTGAACGCAGCGTTCCTAGCGCTTCGCCTTCAACACCGCCGCCACCAAACCCTCCATCGTGTGGTGCTTGGCTTCGACGGTCGGATTCAGGCCGAGTGCTTCGATGGCTTTCGTGGTTTCTGGACCGATGGAGGCCAGTTTCGTTTGCGGAAATTGTCTCAGCAGCGTGGGCAAATTGAAGCGCGCATGAAAATGTTCCACGGTCGAGCCGCTCGTAAACGTGATCCAGTCCGCGCCCCCAGCCAACAACTTGGCGCCGGTGTCGCTGAGATCCTCGGTTTCGGACACGGTGCGGTAGACTGGGATGTCGTCCACAATCGCGCCGAGCGCTTCCAGGGCCGACGGCAAATCCGGATTCGCGACTTCGGCGCGGAGCAGACAGATCTTCAGGTTCTCGATGGTCTCGAACTTCTCAAACGCCTTCGCAATTTTCACCCCGACGGCCTCCTCCGGCATCAAGTCCACTTGCAGATGCAGCTCCCGCAGCTTCGCCGCGGTCCCCGGCCCGACCGCGGCAATGTGCACCCCGCCAATGTCGCGCAGGTCCTGGAACGCCCGGAAAAAATACTCAAAGAACGCAGCCACCCCGTTGGCACTGGTGAACACGAGCCAGTCGTAGGAATTCAATTCGAGCATGGCATCCAGGAGATGCTGCGGCTGGCTCGGTACCGCGCGTTTGATGCAGGGAATTTCCAGCACGTCCGCGCCCAGTTCAGCCAGGCGCGCGGACAACTCCGCCGCCTGCGCCCGCGCGCGGGTGACGACCACGCGCTGCCCAAAGAGCGGGCGGTGCTCAAACCAGTTCAGTTTTTTGCGGAGCTTCACCACGTCGCCAATGATGGTGAGCGCGGGCGGTGAGAGCTGTTCGTGCGTGGCGAGCTGCTCAATCGTGCCGAGCGTGCCGACGATGGATTTCTGGCGACCGAGCGTGCCCCATTGCACAATGGCCACCGGGGTTGCGGGGGCCAGGCCGCGGGTGATCAACGCCTGCGTCAGCTCGGGCAAGTGCGTCAGGCCCATCAAGATCACTTTCGTTCCGGCAATGCGGGCAATCTGATCGAAGTCCAGGGAACTGCCATCCTTGCCGTCCCCTTCGTGACCCGTGAACACAGTGAAGTTGGAAGTGTGATCGCGGTGCGTAAGCGGGATGCCGGCGTAATTCGTCGCCGCCGAAATGGAGGAAACCCCCGGCACGACCTCAAAGGAAATCTTCGCCGCCGCCAGCGCTTCGGCCTCCTCGGCGCCGCGACCGAATATGTAGGGATCGCCGCCCTTGAGCCGCACGACACATTGGCCCGCGTGCGCCTTGGCAATCATCAGCGCGTTGAGTTCGGCCTGGGAAACGTCCTGGCGTTTGCCCCGCGCGATGAGTTCACAACCCGCGCGCGCCAGCCGGAGCAATTCCGCGTTCACCAGCCGATCGTAGACCACCACGTCGGCGCGGCGGAGCAATTCCGCGCCGCGCAACGTCAACAAACCCGCGGCGCCGGGGCCGGCGCCGACGAGATAAACTGTGCCTGATTTCGACATCCGGGCGGATGGTATCGTGGAATTAGCGGCAGGGCAAAACAAACGCGTCCGATGCACAACACAGGAGCAGACATGAGGAGTCTCGCTGCCAAGGATTTCATACCCCGCCCGCAACCCCAACCGAGTTTAGCCGGTGACGTGCGGAGGCGGACTCGTCGCGACGCGCCCATCCGCCTCCTCACGTCGGCGGCTACAGAGTTTAGCTATGGATAATCGAAGGTTAAACTTCGCCGCGCCCTCGGCGATTCCCAATGTCCGAAGTAATCCTTCGGCAACGGCGTGTTGACCGGGTAAACCATATACACCGTGTTTTTCGAGTAGGCCCAGGCATCAATCAGATTCGCGCGCGGAAAGGTTTTGCGAACATTCTGGCTGGTGCCGGGGTCGTTGACGATCACATCGCCGCTCTTCGTGAAGCCGACGCAGACGACGAGATGTCCACTCGGTTCCCGGCCTTTTCCCCGTAGCCGATTGTAGCAAACGGATAACCCGACTGGGATTCCGCGCGCAATGAAAGCCTCCAGTTCGGAAACGTCACTCAGGCGCGTGGTGTAGGCGCGCAGGCCCCGAAAGGAGCCGGCGTAGGCGGTGTTGAACACCCAGTTACCCGTGCCGCCCCAGGCAGGATCGTAAACGCCCTTCACGACTTCGGGCACGCCCTGATCGAGTCCCGGCCGGTCCAACCGCTGGCTCCAATACGCGAGCAGCATGGAAACGGTGGTGGGACTGCAGAGCACGCTGCCGTTTTCGTAAGCCATCTGCGAACGCTCCGGCACCTCGATCACTTTACCCCACGCGGCGCGATTCGGCGGCAACGGCGCGGGAGCGGCTGCGCTGTCGAGCAAAGCGAGGCTGAGGAATTTTAACTTCGGTTTCTTTTTGTCGTCCGCACCGAGGGTGACGCGCACTTGCACTCGTTCCGCCGGTTTTTTCAGAATGAGGGTGTCGGTGTGCACTTTGCCGTCGGCGTCCTGCTGGCTGCGCACGCTGGTGCGCGGATGCTGCGTTGGATCGAGAGCCCACCGCCCCATCGTGAACCATTGCGTCAGGTGGTGGGGATAAATTGCACGCACTTCAATCGTCAGCCAGTCGTCAGCCGACATCCCAGCGTTCCAAGAGACGATGAGTTCATCCCACGGTTGGCGCGCGCAAATTTCCGGCGAGGTCAGGACGGTTTCGCCCGTGGCGGCGTCCCGCAATTGGGTGAACGAGGAAAAGGATGCAAACGGGAGGAATTGAACGCCGTCGGCATCGCTTGAGGCGCTAAAAGATTTCATGGTGGCAAGGAGGAAAAGGTTCAGCGCGAGGGCGGCAGTCAGGCGCAAGGTGGTCATCGCGGAACGGAAGATGCGGGTTTTCCGTCCCCGCTGCCAATGGAAATTGGTTGGGGTCAGCCCATGCGACCGAGCGCGCGGGCCCAAGTCCAGAGAACCAAGGCCGTGAAACCCAATCCGGCGGCGAGGTCGATGCGGGAAGAAATGGCGGCGGCCGACGGCGGCAATAGCGCAAGTAAAGCTCCGAGAGCGATGCCGGCCACAAATCCACCGAGGTGAGCGATGACGTCTGTGCCCGGTGACAAGCCCAGTAGCGTGAATAGCATCAGCCCTCCCGCCAGGCCCCCGAACAAGAGTTTGGAAGCGTCCGGAAACTTTCGCACGTGCGCCAGGGCATGAATGGTCACCAAGCCCAGGGCGCCCATCACCACGCCCGACGCGCCCAAGCCTTGCATGGATTTTCCATGAAGAATCCACGAAGCCAGGTTTCCACCAACGCCGGCCAGAAATGCCGCGAGCAAACCCAGGCCGGTGCCGTAGCAACCCGCCGCAAAGCCGAGCAGAATGAATCCGAACAGGGCGTTGGTGGCCAGATGCATGCCGTCTGCATGCAGCAGCGTCGCGGTGAACAACCGCCACCATTCGCCGGCGGCGACGGCGGCGCCATTCAGGATGCCGGCCTCCCGGATACCGGCCCGTGTGGCACTCAACCAATAAAAAACCACCGTCAGAGCCACCCAGGCGAGGCCGACGCCATCAAAGATCGCACCGTTCGTTGAAAAAGTTCGGCGCCATTGCCAGCGGCGGTTATCGCGACGGTAAAGCCGGATGGCAAGGAGCGCCGCGGCCTGGTCCGACTCCGCAACGAGAAGTCCCCATCCGGCTTCGTCTGGGCCAACGATCGCATGTTCGATGCCTTGGCTGGCGAGCACGAGACTCCAATCCATGGCCTGCCCGCGCGACCGGGCCGAAAGGTGCGTGGTCAGCGGACCGGCGGGCGGATGCGGTTCAGGAGGTGTTGGCACGGCGCGGTTTATTTTACACAACGGGCAAATCTGTCCAGCAATTCATCGGCGACGGCCGGCTTTTGGGGGGGAATCGGTGGAACTACTTTTGCTTATTTGAAAATCAGTAGCAGAGTAGCCCAACACAGCCAAGGCCATGAAAATGATTCAACCCAACTGCCGGGTGCAGTTCGCCGCCGAGGACATTGACTTCATCCTGTCCGTGCTCGGCACGCGGATCGGGAACCAGGACGGTCTGGTCCGCCTGCTCACAGATGAAGAGTCCCGCGATCAAATCCTCGACGACCCAGCCCTGCTGCACGCGCTGCTCGAACGCGGCGGTTGCCTGCGCGTGTCCACCCACTTCTATTTCTACATCCTCGTCCGCCAGGTATTTCTCCGTTCCGACCTGAAAGACCGCCCGGTGGCCGATTACGTGGCCGAGTTGCTGGCGGAATTCGCCCGCACGGAGCAGACGCGCTGTGTGGTGCCTGGCCAGGCAAATCCGCTCGATTATTTTTTTGACATGCTCGCCGCGCTCCAGACCGCCGATGACCGCACGAGTTTTCAAATTCGGGTCCATATTGGAAATCATTCGCTGTTCCTATCTGGCGTGTTCCCGGAGCGGATTCGCGCGCGGGCGGAGCAGAAGGGATTTCCCGATTTGAAATACTATGAAGCGCTGGGCCGCTCGCAGTATCGCGCCGCCAGCGATCACCGGCTCGCGCAACGCTACGAACTGTCCGTCATCCTCCAGACCTTGTCCGAACGCTTCGAAACTACGCGCCGCGCACTGAACGACATCTCGGAACGATTATTCTCGCTGGGAGACAATAGCCACGCGGTGGAGATGCTCCTCAACTCGAAGGTGAGTTAGTCAGGGGGATTTTCGCTCCGGCCTTTGATTGGCCTTGCTGTTAAGGTCGTTGTCAACGGTTTCGATGCCCCCATCACCATCTGCGGCCAGCCTTAGTCTGCGAGCTACCGCCTGGATGTTGGGATCGGATACCGGTTGCCACACATCATCGGTAACGTCGTAGCGCACGCTTTGATTCTTGGGAAGATTTGGCGGACGAAAGTCATCGGCCAAGAGGATTGAAGGGGCCGGTTTTCGATTGGCTAGATCACTCGCGGCGAAACTGATCCGCTTCACAACCAATTCTGAGATCCCCGCCATATAAAGTTCATCCGGCATTTTCGAGTTGTAGGTGGGATAAAAATGCCTAAGCACCGTCCGGATCGGAAAAGCAATCCCGTTGCAGTTGGTTGTCTCCAGGACCTCAAACTGAAAACCCAGAAAACCCTTATCCCATGGCGCAGCGCTTGGCCTTACCTCGACCTCAGGGTTACCACCCTTATCAAAGGTTATATCAACACTCACGCCGTTATTCGTAATATTGAGTTCGGAAAGAAACATCCCGCCGGGTTGGAGATAGCTGGCGGTATAATCGCCCACGTTCTGGGGATGATTGAGCAGGTCGACCGCGATGCCACCCATTGGAACGAAAATGAATCGGTGCATTTTCTTGCCATCAATCACCGGCAAGGGCGGATGCGGGCAGAAACTCAGCCACGCGAGAATCCGCTTCCTGTCCCCGGGGGTCGGAAAAGCAATCGGATAGA
Source organism: Verrucomicrobiota bacterium (assembly GCA_025350905.1). Classification (GTDB taxonomy): domain Bacteria; phylum Verrucomicrobiota; class Verrucomicrobiia; order Limisphaerales; family JADLHS01; genus JADLHS01. The sequence goes on along the minus strand of JANXWY010000061.1, from coordinate 2,822 downwards.
CGTTGGCCACCGTCATGGCACTGTCGGGAGTACCCTCAAACAGAATGAATTCCCGCACGCCATCCGGAATCTTCATGGAGTGTTGAGTGCTTCGGTAGGAAGGTCGCGGATCCAAGTTTTTGGCTACGACTTGCCACCAACCATTGCTGAAATAGAAAGTCACTTCCGCCTGCGTCGGTTGCTCCGGAGTCAGGAGGGTTGTATTGGTCGGGTTAGGCCGAAACCATTTTGACGTGATGCTTGCCTCCACCATAAAGGGCGGGAAGGCATCCTCCGCCCAACTGAGAAGGGGTGACGTCGCCTGACTGAAAAGCAGGAGGAAAAGGCACAATCGAAACCGAGCATTCCACTTCGGCTTCGCTGGCGAACAAGATGCCAAGGGATGCACGATATCACCGGGGCGGGAATTCCGTGGCTGGGTTGAGATCGAAGGACTGACAGCTTGAGGTGGGCAGTTGAGATTTTTCATAAAAATCCTGTGGGCTGTGGCAAAACTGGCCCCGTCACCCTCAATGTCAAGCGGCTTCGATTCCGGATAGTGTCCTGATTTGCGTGGTCGGGGCATCGCGCTGCGATGTCCCCGCCCGTAAAGCGGGCGGCATGAGCGCTGGCTTTACCAGCGCGGACGGCGCAGCGCACCGTCCCTACCAATTTAAGACGCCCCCCGTTCCCGGCCCCGACTTCACACCGTCATGAGTTCCTTTTCCTTGTGGAGCAGGTGCGCGTCAATCTTGGCGATGTAACCATCCGTCATTTTTTGCAAATCCTTCTCGGCCTGCTTTTCCTCATCCTCGGTCACGCCGCTGTCGTGCGCGTGTTTCTTGAGCAGGTCCATCGCGTCCCGTCGGACGTGACGGATCGCGACCCGGCCGTCTTCCGTCATTTTCTTGATGATCTTGACGAATTCGAGGCGCCGTTCCTGGCTGAGTTCCGGGAAGAAAATACGAATGACCTTGCCTTGAGTGGCCGGATTGAGACCCAGGTTCGCCTTTTGAATGGCTTTCTCAATCGCGGTGATCGTGCTGGCATCCCAGGGCTGAATCGCGAGCGTGCGCGGTTCGGGCGCGGTGATGCCGGCCAATTCGCGAATGCGCATCTGCGAACCGTAGGTTTCCACGAGGATGTTTTCCACCAGCGAAGCGGAGGCTTTGCCCGTGCGGACTCCGGCAAATTCGTTCACCACGACCTGCTCGGTCTTTTCCATCTTCTCTTCGGCTTCCAACAAAATGTCATCGAGTGCCATAATGCAGGGACGTTACCAAAGCCAGGAAAGATGTATAGCGGGAAAGCCCGGGCGCCTCCTGCGCCCCGAGTTGCGGGATTCAACCGGCAGCGGTCGGGGACGTCGCTGTGCCGGCCGCGTGAACCGGACGTTACGTTCGCCCGAAGTGCTACCGTCGCGCGTCAATTCCGTCTGCCGCGCTGTCGCCGGCTACGCGACTTCCGCCGGCGGGTTTACGTCCCGGAGCAAGAAGCGCACGCTGCTGAGGCCGCCGGTGGTCTGGATTTCCACCGGCGCGGCCACCTTGCGGAAGCTGGTGAGCATCGCGCTGTTTTCCGGCAGCACGTCCGCCGTGAATCCAACGATGCCCTGCTCCGCCGCGATCTTGGTGAGTTGCCGGAGCAGGTAGACGGCCAGACCACGCTTGCGATAATTCTCCTGCACCACCACGGCGACTTCCGCCCAGTTCGTTGCCGGATCGCGGTAGTACCGCCCCACGGCAATCAGCTTGCGCCGGCCTTCCCAGGGGATTTCGCCGACAATCGCCATCGCATCGTGGTAATCGAGCGTGACCATGCGCTGCACCGTCTCGTGCGACAGGTGTTTGATATCGCTGAAGTAGCGCTGGTAGATCGTTGAGGGGGTGTGGGAATAAAACAAATCCTTCAGCGCGCGCTCGTCGCTGGGTTGAATCGGCCGGAAGGACACTTTCAGGTCTTTCGGGAACTCGTGTTCGCTCTCGTATTTCCGGGGGTACGGCTGCAGTCCCGGCGGCAGCGCCACCTGGTTGGGATGGACCAACCGCGCCGCGCGGGCCTCCTGCATCAATTCATCGCGAAATTTGGGATGCGCGATGTGGATCAAAGCCAGCGCGCGTTCGCGTACCGACTTGCCGTGCAAATACGCCACGCCATATTCCGTCACGACGTAATGCACATCCGCCCGCGACGTGACCACGCCCGCGCCGGTTTTCAGCCAGGAGCAAATGCGGGAGATTTTATCATCCTTCGTGGTCGAGGGCAGCGCGATGATGGGTTTGCCGCCTTCCGACCGGGCGGCGCCGCGGATAAAATCCACCTGACCGCCGAAGCCGCTGTAAAACTTTCCCCCGATCGAATCCGAACAGACCTGGCCCGTCAGATCCACCTCGATGGCCGAGCTGATGGCCACCATGTTTTTGTTCCGCGCAATCTGGAATGGATCGTTGGTGAACTCGGTGGGCCGAAATTCAAAGGCCGGGTTGTCGTGAATGTAATCGTAGAACTTGCGGTTGCCAAAGCAAAAGCTCGTGACGATTTTCCCGGGGAGAAAGGTCTTCTTCCGACAATTCAACACGCCGGATTCGATGAGGGGAATGACGCCCTCGGTGAGCATTTCCGTGTGCATGCCGAGATCGCGTTTGTGGCCCAGCGCCTCGAGCACGGCACTCGGGATCGAACCGATCCCGGTCTGCAACGTGGCGCCGTTAGGCACCAGCGCCTCGATGAACTCGGCGATTTTTTTGGCCTCCGGGGTGATTTCCTCCATCGGCGCTTCGAGCACCGGGCGGTCGCTTTGCACCAGCGCGTCGAGCTCGCGCACGTGGACGAAACTGTCGCCG
>JANXWY010000052.1 GCA_025350905.1 Verrucomicrobiota bacterium | reverse complement strand
AAACCTCGGCAAGAAAAACTGCGAACTCGCGCCCGACGACATCCAGCGCATCTGCGATGCCTACCTTGCGTTCAAAGAAACGCCGCAGTCGAAGATTTTCCCCAACGCTGCCTTCGGCTACTGGAAAGTCACCGTCGAACGCCCACTCAGGCTGCACAGCCAGCTCTCGGTGAAAGCCATCGAGTCGCTCCGTTTCGCTTCCGGCGACGAGGAATTGCGTTCCGTGCTTTACGACGAGTTCGGCGACAAGCTCGTGAACGACTTCGCTGGCATTGCCGCCGCCCTTGAACAGCGCCTTGCCGAATGGGGGAACGACGAGGAAGAAGAAGGCGAGGAAGGCGAGGCTGCCAAGAAGGGGCTGTCCGAAAAGAAAAAGAAAAAACTGCTGGATGCCACGTCCTGGGCGCACGATGCCCAGCTCGTTAAAACTGCCACCGCTTTGCGGCAGGAACTCGGCGGCGACCTCTTTGAGGATTACAATATCTTCCGTGACCGCGTGGACGCCGCGCTGGAAAAGCTTAAAATCAAACTCTCCGCGTCCGACCTCAAGGCCGTCCTCCGCGCCGTGAGCTGGTGCGTCGAGACCGCCCCGTCCGTCATCGCCAAGATTCACAAGCCGGGCAAGACCAAGGCCGAGCCGCTGCGCGGATTGTATGAAACCAAGGTGAACGGCAAGCCGGCCGTGGTCGAATACGAACCGGATTCGGAATTGCGCGACACCGAGCAAGTCCCGCTGCTCGAACCCGGCGGCATCGAAGCCTTCATCCGCCGCGAAGTGCTGCCCTACACGCCCGATGCGTGGATTATGACGGACGCCACCAAAATCGGCTACGAAATCAGTTTCACGCGCCACTTCTACCAGCCGCAGCCGCTCCGCACGCTCGACGCCATCCGCGCCGACATCGTCGCCGTGGAAAAAGAAGCCGAGGGCCTGCTCGATGAGCTGCTCAGCGTAAAATCATGAGCACCACGCCGGAACAAATCAATTTGTGGCGCAGTGCTCCGTCTGAGCATCAACGCTTGGAGTTCAAGGAAGCGAAAACGCAATTCGATTTCCGCACGCTCTGCAAATATTGCGTCGCCCTTGCCAACGAAGGCGGCGGAAACCTGCTGTTTGGCGTGGCGGACAAACCACCGCGCACTGTGGTTGGCACGACCGCGGTGAACAATCCCGTCGGCATGGCCGAAAAACTGTTTCAGGCGCTCGGCTTTCGCGTGGACGTGGAAGCGGTCAATCACCCCGACGGACGGGTCGTCGTTTTTCACATTCCTTCCCGCCCGCGTGGCACGGCCTATCATCTGGACGGCACTTATCTCATGCGCGCCGGTGAGGAACTCGTTCCCATGAGCGAAGACCAATTGCGCCGCATCTTCGCCGAAGGCGAGCCAGACTGGTTGGAGGAACACGCGCGGACGGGACTTGATGCCGCGCAAGTGGTTGAACTCCTCGACACGCAGGGTTTTTTCGAGCTGCTCAAGTTGCCATACCCCGCAGAGCAAGCCGGCGTGCTCGACCGCCTCCAACAAGAGCGGTTGGTGGACCTGCTTGCTGGCAGCTTCGCCATTCGTCGCCTCGGTGCGCTATTGCTGGCCAAACGCCTGCAAGATTTCCACGACATCTCACGGAAAGCCCCTCGCGTGGTGGTTTACACCGGCAACTCAAAGCTAGACACCAAGCTGGATCAGCCAGGCACGAAAGGATACGCAGTCGGCTTTCAGGGACTCGTTCGCTTCATCATGGCGCAACTCCCGCAGAATGAAGTCATCCAGGACGCGCTGCGGAAGGAGGTCAAACTCGTGCCCGAAATCGCCATTCGCGAACTCGTGGCCAATGCGCTCATTCATCAGGATTTTCGCATAACCGGAGCTTCGATGATGGTCGAGGTTTACGCCGACCGCGTGGAAATATCAAACCCCGGCGATCCGATTGTTCCCGTGGACCGATTCATTGATGGCTACCAGTCCCGGAATGAAAGACTGGCCGATCTCATGCGTCGTATGCGTATTTGCGAGGAGAAAAGCAGCGGTATTGATAAAGTGATTCAGGCCGCCGAGGTTTACCAACTCCCCGCGCCGGACATCCGCACCAGCCACCGCCGCACGGTCGTCGTGATCTTTGGGCCGCGAGATTTTGAGGACATGGACCGCAACGACCGGGTTCGGGCCTGCTACCAACACAGCTGTTTGAAATGGGTCATGAGCGAACGCATGACCAACCAATCCCTCCGCGAGCGTTTCCACCAACCGGAAAGCAAAACCGCCATCATTTCGCAAATCATCGCCGCCGCCATTGAGGCCAAAGTTGTCAAACCCGACGAAAAGGTCGGCGGCTCCCGCAAATACGCCCGCTACCTCCCGTTTTGGGCCTGAAATCTTATTTAAGCGTAACGCCTCATGCAACCCCGGCTCATCACGCAACACCTTGAAAACAAAGGGGATTCTTATTTAAGCGTTTACCTTTGGGAAGCCGGAAACGGAGGTGCGCAATGATCGCCAACCTCCAGCCTTACCCGGAATACAAGGAGTCAGAGCAGGCGTGGCTCGGTCGTGTGCCGAAACATTGGCCGGTGCTGCCGAACCGCGCGCTCTTCGCCGAAGTCAAAGACCGCGAGCATCCCGATGAGGAAATGCTGTCGGTTACGATCACGAAGGGAATCATCCGGCAGAAAGCCCTTCTGACGGACACCTCGAAGAAGGACAGTTCCCGGCAGGACAAGTCGGCCTACAAACTCGTTCAGCCCCGGGACATTGCCTACAACAAGATGCGGGCCTGGCAGGGCGCGATTGGAGTTTCAGATTTACGCGGCATCATCAGTCCGGCCTACGTCGTCATGCGGCTGCGCGAGGAAACCAATCTGCCGCGCTATTTCCACCACCTCTACCGCACCCCGCACTTCGCCAAGGAAGCGGAACGCTGGTCTTACGGCATCACGTCTGACATGTGGAGTCTCCGCCCCGAGCACTTCAAGATGATCTACACGCCGCAGCCTCCACCCTCGGAGCAGGCGGCGATGGTGCGGTTTCTGGACTACGCGAACGGGCGGCTGGAGCGGGCAATCCGGGCGAAGCGGAAGGTGATCGCGCTGCTCCACGAGCAGAAGCAGGTTATCATCCACCGCGCCGTCACCCGCGGCCTCGACCCCTCCGCCCCCCTCAAACCCTCCGGCATCCCCTGGCTCGGCGACATCTCCAAGCATTGGGAGATTGTTCCGTTAAAGTTCCTGTGTCACCGCATTCAGAACGGCGCGACGCCGACCTCATCGGAGCAGCAATACTATGAGAATGGAACTGTGCCCTGGTTCGGACCTTCAAGTGTCGGGACTACTTCCGAACTCGGAGCGCCTGTTCGTCACCTGACCAAGGCGGCATTCACTGACAGAAAAGCGCGGTTGATAAGCGGGCCAGCCATCCTGGTAATCGTGATTGGGGCAACCGCTGGAAAGATGGGCCTTCTCGTCGGCGAAGGCGCGACGAACCAGCAAA
>JANXWY010000047.1 GCA_025350905.1 Verrucomicrobiota bacterium | reverse complement strand
CTTGAGGCAACCCCTCAACGAGGGTTTCCGAAAGATGAATGGACATGCCCTGACTCAACCAAATCCGTGAAAGTTGCGCCAGCAAAATCAACTTAAACCTTTATCCCTGAATTTCGCTTGCTACTCCTTGGCTACCGCCGTGTCCCGCCTCCCGCTCGATGATTGGGCGGTGCACCAAACCAAGGTTGTCCGCAGTCCTCGAAACGAGTTTCCCGACCCAAGCCGGGTTCCGGTCCGAGCAAGATTGTGGTTTCTAGTTTGAAAACCACCGGAAATTTGTTTGGCTTTGGCGATGCAAGCAAAATGCCGGACTCGCGGTTGGTTCGAAAACCCATGGCTCGCCCTCACCGGATTCACGGTGGGAATGGCGCTGGGCTGCGGTTGCAATACGGTGCCGGTCACGGGCCGTGCGCAGTTCAATCTGATGTCGCCCGCCCAGGAAATGCAACTCGGCTTGGCCAGCTTTACCGAGACGAAGAAACAGTTGCCACTCAGTCGAGATGCCACGGCGAAGACCCTCGTGCAGAAGGTCGGGCAGCGGATCGCCGCCGTCGCGACGCCCGACATGCCGAATGCCCAGTGGGAATTCGTTGTCTTCGACAGCCAGGAGGCGAACGCGTTCTGCTTGCCCGGCGGGAAAGTTGGAGTTTATACCGGCCTGCTCCCCATTACCAAGGACGAGGCGGGATTGGCCGCGGTTCTGGGTCATGAGATTGCGCATGCGGTGGCCCGGCATGGCGGCGAGCGGCTGAGCGAAGCTATGGCGGTCCAGGCCGGGGGAAGTTGGCTGGGAATCGGCTTGGCGAATTCCGATCCGCGGGTCCAAGCCGCAGCCCAACTGGCCTATGGCGTCACCACGAAAGTGGGCGCGGAATTGCCCCACAGCCGTACCCAGGAATCCGAGGCGGATCACATCGGGTTGGTTTACATGGCCCGGGCGGGTTACGACCCGGAACAGGCGGTTAAGTTCTGGGAGCGGTTTGCCGCCTGGAACAAACGAACCGGCAGTGAAACGCCATGGTTTTTGCGCACGCACCCGCTGGATGAAGTCCGTATCCAACAACTCAAACAGTGGTTGCCCGAAGCGCGGGCGCAAAGCCCGGCCGCCGGAGCAAAGTGACCCGACTGTCAATGCGATCTACACTTCCAGGATCTTCTCAAACCGAGTGAGGTTGCGCGCACCATTTTGCGTAACAAGTGCCACATCTTCCAACCGGACTCCCCCCAGTTCCGGGTAATACAGGCCCGGTTCGACCGTCACCACCTGCCCCGCCACGAGTTTGCCCAGCGAGTGCTGCCCCATCCGCGGCGCTTCGTGAATCTCCAAGCCGAGGCCGTGCCCGGTGCCGTGAAAGAAACCTTCCATCCGGCCCCGCCGCCGACCAGTCGCATAGCCTTGTTGCACAAAAAAATTGACCACGGCGCGATGCACCTCCGCCGTCGGCACGCCCGCGCGAACTTTGTCGAACCCGATTTTCTGTCCCCGCTGCACCGTCGCATAGAGCCGTCGCACCGCTTCGGTCGCACGGCCGCGTACCACCGTACGCGTGATGTCGCCAAAGTAACCCGTGGATTGCGAGCGCGGGAAAATATCAATAATGACAGGTTCGTGGGCGCGCAACGGTCCGAAACCACGCTCGTGCGGGTCGCAGCCTTGTTTGCCGCCGGCGACGATGGTGTTGGCCGCCAGGCCGCCAGCCTGCAAAATTGCGGTATCGATCACTGCGCGCAATTTCTCCGAAGTCAACGGCAGGTTGTGATAGAGCAGCCGCCGATCGCGCCCGATCTTCGTGGCCCGCAACACCTGCATGGCTTCGGACATGCCGACTTCGGCCATCATAAGTGCGGCGCTGATTTTTTTGACTTCCGCCGGCAGCTTCTGTTCACGCTGCGGGAAAAAGTTTCCCGGCGTCGGACGAACGTTGATGCGCAGCCGCTGTAATTCGCCAGCCAGGCCGAGCGGAAAATTCGGCGGCACGAGCACGCGGCGGATTTTTCGTTCCCGGAGAATGCGGGCAATCACGTGGGCGTGACCGGGCGATTTTACGCCCGCCAAACGCAGCTTGTCCTGGTATCCGCCCAGGGATAGCGGCCGGCAATGCGGTGCGTCCCGCCGGGCCCGGTCAATTTCCAGATCGCTCATCACGATGCTCGCCCGTCCGCGCAGGCGCAGGTAGATGAACGGATCTGGCACAAACATGCCCACGGCGTAGAGCATGTTCGCATCGCGCTCGCTGTCGGCGACCATCAATAAATTGTCGGAAGTTTTCATCGGGTTGGTTGCTGATTGTTAAACGCCAAAGAGCCGGTCGCCCGCATCCCCCAAGTCCGGGGACGATGAAGCCACGCCCGTTCAGCCGGGCATCAATTGCGGCCGTGAAGATGCGCAAGGTGGGAAAATGCCGCCGCACCTGCCGGATGCCGGCGGGCGTGGCTACGAGGTTGACGAGGCGCACCCGGCGGGCACCGAGCCCGCTGAGCAACCGCATCGCCGCCACCGTGCTGCCGCCGGTGGCCAGCATGGGGTCAATGAGGATCACTTCGCGCTGGCGCAAATCCTTGGGCAGACTCTGGTGATAAAACTGCGCGGCCAGAGTTTTCTCCTCGCGCTTCAAACCGATGAAGCCGACCCGGGCTTTTGGGATGAGTTGCAGGATGGAATCCAACATCCCCAACCCCGCACGTAACACCGGCACCAGGACCACTTCATGGCGTATTTTCAAACCGCGGGTGGTCGCGAGCGGGGTCCGGACGGTCACTTTATCCGTGGCGAACGTGCGCGTGGCTTCGTAAATCAGCAGGGCCGCCACCTCGCTGAGGATCCGGCGAAATTCCGGCGGCGCCGTACGCTCATCGCGCAGGCGCGTGAGGTTGTGCTGCACCAGCGGGTGCGTGATGACGATCACGCCTTTCACATCAGCGCAGGAAGAGGGGTGAGAGAAAATACATGCGCCCGGCCTGGAGTTTCGGCAGATCGAGGCCCAGGTCCACCTTGAAGGCCCGGCTCTCGCTCTGCCCAAATAAATTGAACAAATCGGCCAGGTCATTGCGCGGCCGATACTCGATCAGATTGGCCTTGTTATTCTTGATCCCACCGAGCTCTTCAGCCTTCGCTTGGGCATCCTCGAACGTGCCAATTTTATCGACGAACCCAAGCTGGAATGCTTCCTTGCCGGAAAGGACGCGGCCATCGGCGTAATCGGCCCAGTCCGCCGCCAATTCCTGGCCATCTGGGTTGCTTTCATGCGCGCTCTTGCGGCCTTCGGCCACCACGCGCTTGAACTTCGCGAACGTCTCGTCGATGAGTTTTTGCACCATGGCCCGTTCCTCAGGAGTAATGGCGTCCGGCTCGCGCGAACCGCTCATCATGTCCTTGAATTTTCCACTCTTGTACACTTCCGGCACCAGCCCCACCTTGTCCATCAGGCCGCGGTAATTGAAACCGTGCATGATCACGCCGATGCTCCCGGTGATGGTGAGTTCATTCGCGACGATCCATTCGCACGGCGCGGAAACGTAATAGCCACCGGACGCCGCGAGGCTGCCCATGGAAACGATGACGGGTTTGCCGGCATGACTCTGAAATTCGGTGATCGCCCGGGCGATTTCATCTGACGCCATGACTTCGCCACCGGGGGAATCCACTTTCAGGATGACGGCTTTCACTTTTTTATCGTCCTCGGCGCGATCCAACTGCGCTTTCACCACGTCCACCAGGCTGTACCCGCCGCGCCCGCTCAACTCGCCACTGATGATGCCCTCAATCGGGATGACCGCAATTTTTTCCGAAGCCTCGTTGTCCTCGGTTACCACTTCTTCGAGGCGCGGGCCACTCGATCGTTGGTGCGTGCCCCCGAGATGAGCGAAGGACTTGAACAGGTGGCTCAGGTGGGCCAGCATGCTGACCCCCAACAGCAGGAACAAAATAATCGCGATGACCATCCAACCCCGGCTTTTGCGGGGCGGCGTGGTCCGAGGCGGTACGATGATGGGCGGCGGCGACTGAAACGGCGGCGGCGCAGCGAAGGGCGGCGGTGTGTTGCTTTCCATAGGGGCCGAACCCTAGCCAAAGCGTTCCGGCCGGGCAAGCGGGATTGCGCGGACGGTGAATTTCGGTTTCAATCGGTTTTGCCAGCGCTGGAACCAAACATGTCCGACTGCCCTTTCAACGAATTTGTAATGGATCAATTGAGTGTGTTCCTGGAGTGGCGCGCTCAAGCAATGTTTGGTGGGCACGGCCTATACTCGAGGGCACGCTGTTTCAGCATCGTGATCGAAGGCCAGCGCGTTTTCAAAGTGGATGAGACGAATCGCACGCCATACCCCGCACGCGGCATGAACAAGAAAATGGATTTCACCACCTCCGTGTTAGGTGATGGCATTGAATTTTTGAGACCCAGCTCCATGAGCACTACCCGACGGAGCCGAGCGTTTTGGAACCGGAGACCTTCGTGGGTAAGGCGCATCCAACCATCGACGATCCCGCCTCGATAAACTCTCTCGGCTATGACGCTCTTCGCCGTTTTCATCGCGCTGGTCTTTTGCTACAGCCTGGTTTCCGGTCGCCTCGAGCGCACCCCGGTCACGGCGCCGATCGTGTTCACCACGGCAGGCATGATGGTTTATCTGGTCACCGCGGAGTTGCACTTCCCGGCTGGAGGTCAGGAAGTTTTTTTGCGGCTGGCCGAAGTCGGGCTGGTGCTGCTGCTGTTTACCGATGCGAGCCGCACTGATCTCCAGGTGCTGCGGCACATTCGCAACCTGCCGGTCCGCCTGCTGAGCACGGGCATGCTCCTGACCCTGCTTCTGGGTGCCCTCGGCGCGCTGGGCGTCTTCCGGCATTTGTCCATTTGGGAAGCCGGCATCCTGGCGGCCATCCTCGCGCCGACGGACGCCGGGCTCGGACAAATCATCGTGAGCAGTCCGCGCGTTCCAATGAAAATTCGGCAAGCGCTCAACGTGGAGGCCGGCCTCAATGACGGTCTGTCAGTTCCGTTCCTGCTTTTCTTCATCGCCCTGGCGGGCCCCGGTGCGCAAAATCACGGCGCGAGCCTGTGGCAATTCATCCTGGAGCAACTTGGCTTCGGCACCCTCGTCGGGGCCGGGATCGGCCTGCTGGGAGGCTGGCTCCTCGGTCGCGCCCATTGTAAACAGTCCGTGTTGGAGTCGTGGTCGCAACTGGGAGTTGTCGCTTTGCCGCTCCTTTGCCTGATCGCCTCCGAGGCCGTGGGCGCGAGCATGTTTATCGCAGCGTTCGTGGCCGGCCTGGCCGTGCAGGTGGGGTTCAAGCCGGCGGGCCAACACAGCGTGGAGTTCACCGAGGAGTGGGGACAGATCATCAACCTTTCGGTATTCTTTCTATTTGGCCTTCTCGTCGGGCGGAACTGGCAACACTTCACCGTGGCGCATGGGGTGTATGCCCTCCTCAGCCTGACGGTCGTGCGGATGTTGCCGGTGGCGATTGCACTCCGCGGCACCCGCTTGAGTCGCGCCACGGTCTTGTTCATGGGCTGGTTCGGGCCGCGCGGGCTGGCGTCCATCGTGCTCGGGCTGGTTTATTTGGAACATGGCGCGCAGCACCCCGGGGAGGCGACCATTCGCCTGGCCGTGATGGCCACCGTGGGGCTCAGCATCTTTGTCCACGGTTTCAGTGCGGCGCCGGGCATTAATTTATATGCCGCGAGCCTCGCCGCCTTGGACGCCAATGCGCCCGAGCAGCAGGAGGCCGAAGCGAGCCCGCGCCGGACTGATTGAGCCCATTGCGGCCCGAGCCCGTAATCAACGCGGGGTGACGGTGTCGTTCGCGGAGGCCGATTGGCATAGGAGGAAACGGTCGACGATTTGTCCGCGGGCTTCCCTCCTCAATGGACTGGCGACGGGGCGCGTTGCCCGGGGTGCGACTGGAAGTGGCGGTCAGTGTGGTAGAACGGCTCGCGCTGCGAGCCGTCGGGCCGCGTCCAGCGGCACGCCCGCGTCACCGCACGTACCGCCCGCTCGGCGCGGGCGGAGCGTTCGCAGCGCGAACACTCCTACCACCCGGGTTGACCGCCACTTCTGGTCGCACCCAGTTGCCCGGTTGACTGTGGTCGTTGCAAAAACCAAACTATCGAAGCGCTACACAATGCACGCCGTCTCATTTCTCCAGGACCTTGCGGTCGTCATGATTGTCGCCGGTCTGGTCACGGTGATTTTTCATCGTTTCAAGCAGCCGGTCGTGCTCGGTTACATTGTTGCGGGCGTGATTATCGGGCCCCACACGCCGCCGTTTCCGCTCGTCCGCGATCAGGACACCATCCACACTCTATCCGAACTGGGGGTCATTCTGCTCATGTTTTCGCTCGGCTTGGAGTTCAGTCTGCGGAAACTCAAACAGGTCGGGGCGCCGGCGTTCCTCGCTGCCCTCCTGGAGATCCTCCTGCTGTTCTGGGTCGGCTACGAGATTGGACGGCTATTTGGATGGACGAACATGGACAGTATCTTTCTGGGCGCGATGCTCTCCATGTCCTCCACCACCGTCATTATCAAAGTGCTGGGCGACCTGGGCAAAATGAAGGAACGGTTTGCGCAACTCATTTTTGGCATTCTGATCATCGAGGACATTTTGGGTATTGCCATGATCGCGTTGCTGTCGGGCATCGCCATGACCGGCAGCTTGAGCGTCGGCGAGGTCGGGTTGACGCTGGGTAAACTGGGGGTTTTTCTGACCGTGGTGCTGGTGATTGGCTTGATCAGCGTGCCGCGGCTGCTCAGCTATGTAGCCCGGTTCAAGAGCAATGAAATGTTGATCATTACGCTGTTGGGATTGTGTTTTGGCGTGTCCTTGCTGGCCGTGAAGCTCGGTTACAGCGTGGCGCTCGGGGCCTTCATCATCGGCGCGGTCATTGCGGAGTCGCGCGAAATTCACCGCATTGAAACCCTCATCGAACCTGTGCGCGACATGTTCAGCGCCATTTTCTTTGTGGCGATCGGGTTGTTGATCGAGCCGCCGATGCTGATCACCTACTGGCAGCCGATCCTGGTGATTACGCTCGCGGTCATCGTGGGCAAGGTGCTGACTTGCTCGTTTGGGGCTTTTGTGGGCGGCAACGACACGCGGACGTCGCTTCGTGTCGGCATGGGGTTGGCGCAGATCGGCGAATTCTCCTTCATCATCGCCGCCCTCGGTGTGACGCTGAAAGTTACCAGTGGATTTCTCTACCCGATTGCGGTGGCGGTTTCCGTGCTCACCACGCTGTTGACTCCGGTTCTCATCCAGAGCGCGGACGGCCTGGTCAACCGTTTTGACCGGCTGGCGCCGCGACCTCTGGTGCACAGCTTGGAAATTTACACGCGTTGGGTCGGACAACTGGGCAGCCAACGCGCGCCGAATCTGGCGGGCACCCTGGTGCGCCGCTGGATCAGCCAGATGGCGCTGAACCTGATTTTGATTGCCGCCGTCTTCATTGCCGCGGCTTTCGCCGAACGCCATCCGCCTCGCTGGTTGAGCGAAATCGGATTGGGTGAAGACTGGCTCAAGGCGACGTTATGGCTGGCGTCAATGCTGATCTCCCTGCCCCTGTTCATCGCCACCTTCCGAAAGCTGCAAGCGCTGGGTCTGCTGATCGCCGAATCCAAAGTTTCCGCGGCCGCCGCTGGGGAACGAACGGCAGCCATTCGCGCCGTGGTGGCCCAGGTGGTGCCGATTGCCGGCGCGGTGGCGCTGGGACTGTGCGTCCTGGTGCTCAGTTCCACCTTCTTGCCCACGTTCAAAGTGGTGCTGGTCCTGCTCGGCGTTGTGGCCTTTGTCACCTGGCGCCTATGGCGTTCGCTGATCCAGGTGTACTCGAAAGCGCAGGTAGCATTGCAGGAAACGCTCGCACAACCGGCCGCCCCACGCCCGAGTGCGGCATTGCCGGCACTGCCCGCTTTCTTCCACGAGGCAAATCTGGCCACGGTTCGCCTGGCCGCCGCTTCGCCGGTGGCCGGTAAACTTATCCGGGAGCTCGAACTCCGGACCCGTACCGGTGCGAGTATTATCGGTCTTGAACGCGACGGTACGAACCTCATCAATCCGGGGCCGGACGAAGAACTTCGGTCTGGCGACCAGGTGCTGCTCCTCGGCACTCCCGCACAACTCGATTCCGCGAGGGCTCGCTTGTTGAATTAGCCGTCAGCGCCCATGGCCAATGCTTCTGGCGGCGACGCTGCGGCACGGAGCGGCTGCTGATGTTCGAGCACTGGATGTGGGTTGAAGTGATTCCCGAGGCAAGCCGATCAGACTGGGAACAATTAAGGCTGGAGGAACATTTATGCTGCGAGCTTCCCATCGGTTTCCTAAACTAAGCGCACGACAAAACCAGACATGAAAATTAAACCCAGCCTCTGCCACCGGTCGGTCGGCGGACTTCTTATCCTCCAACTAACGCTCGGCTTTTTCCCGGTCACCGCGCGGGGTGCCGAGGAACCGGGCGTGATCGATCGTAGCAAGGCCGCCGTCAAAGATGCCACCACCGCCGTCGAGGGCGCGGCCAAGGAGGTGAAGGAATCCGTGCAGGACGCCAGCCGTTCGGTGGGCAAGAGCTTTGAAAATCTCTGGCGGCGGGCGGATGAAAAGCGGCTGCAAAATCGCACGCGGGACGAGATCGTCGCCTGGGCCATCATGGGGCTATTGGTAGGCGCGGTTGCCGGGCTGTTGACCTCGCCGAAAACCGCGGGCGCTGGAAAGCTGGGCCGGCTCCTGTTGGGGTTGGCTGGCGCGTTCATCGGCGGGATGGTCGTTCATCTCGGGCGGATTGATTTCGGCCTGGGGCCGGTGCTGATCCGGTACGAGGAACTACTCTTCTCGCTGGTTGGCGCCGTGTTGCTGGTGGTCCTGGTGCGCTGGCTCGGCGCGGGCAAAAAGAAGTCGTCGGGCGGAAAATGAACCGCTCGCCGCGGGGGGACGCGGCCGGCCCACCTCCGGGCTTTGGCCGGATAACACCACGTGAGATAATGGCTACGCTTTGAAAATGCCCGCTTGGGCGGCCCCGGGAGGCAACTGGGTCAAGTTAATCACGGTAAAACGGACGGCTTGCCAGAGGAACAAATTTGCCAGGGGTCAACTCCCGTTCGCGGCCGGCCGACGTGTGCTCGCTCCCATAAAAGAAGAGCCCCGGCGGATCCCGGGGCGTGCATGGAATTGAGCTAACCGATTACTTCATCCGGTCGAAGTTTTTCTGGAGGATCTGCCAGTCCTTTAGCCCTTTGAACTTCTCTCCCATCGTCTGGTTGATCCCCGCTTCCCGGGTGTTCTTCGTCGGTTTGTTCACCTTGTAAAAAATGCCGAAGCTGCCGGGAAATTCCTCGCCCGCCAGTTTGTAAGCCGCGGCTTCGTCCGTGACGTCGTGCGTCGGCGGGACGGCATTGAACACGCCGCCCTTGCGCGGGTTGCTCGAATCGAACGCACCTTCGTAGAACTCCACGCATTCGCTCAAACATTCGATGAAGCTGAAGCCGTCGTGGTCCATGGCGGCCTCCATCATCTGCAGGACGTGATTCGGATTCGTGTGCGTGGTGCGGGCCACAAAGGTCGCGCCGGCCGCAATGGCCTGCTTCATCGGGTTGATGGGATAATCCACGGCGCCCCATTGGTCGGTCTTGCTTTTGAAGCCGAGCGGCGAAGTGGGCGAAGTCTGCTTCTTCGTCAGGCCGTACACCCAGTTGTCCATGACGCAATAGGTCAGCTTGATGTTCTTGCGCGCGGTATGATTGAAGTGGTTGCCGCCAATGGAAAAGGCGTCGCCGTCGCCGCCGAACACAAAGACGTGGAGATCGGGGCGGGAAAGCGAAATGCCGCTGGCGAACGGCAGGGCGCGGCCATGGATATAATGCGCACCGTGAGCCTGCACGAAATAGGGGAACCGACTCGAGCAACCGATTCCCGCGACGGTGGTGATCTTCTCGTGCCAGAGCTTGCGTTTTTCAATCAACTTGAAATACAGCGCGAGGACAGAAAAATCGCCACAGCCGGGACACCACGTCGGATGATCGGCCGCGATTTCCTTTTTCGTCAGACCCTTGCGATCTTCCGGCACGGGCATGGCTGGCGAGGCGACGGCCGTGATGTTGCCGGCAGTACGGAGGGGGATTTGAGTGGTAGTGGTGCTCATATTTGAAACAATTTGGTCAAGCAGCGGTTGATAGGCGTTCTCGGGTTGCCTGGGCCAGCAATTGCTTGAAACGATTGACGGCTTCATCCAGCGAATCGAAACCGTGATCATGGCCGACGAAGGGCGGCGTGGTGGGAAGATTTTCTGACACGCCCGTGCCCTGCTTGGGATCAAACTCAAGGACAAAATTGCGGCCCGCCACCGTTGCCCACAAGAAACAAACTCCCGAGGGCAAGGGATCAAGCTCCAATTGCGCTGACGGATAGGTATGAACAATTTCGGTGACGAGATCTTGCAGTTGAAGCGGAGTGTTCATTTCTTGAATCCCGGCTTAAGAAACACGGTTTGGGCCGTAAAACGCGACATCCGCACAATGGATATTTCGCCGGTTGGCTGGCAAAAAATTCTGTGATGTCTCGTATCGGCGACCAGCGTCCCATGCGGCAATACGCGACGCATCCGATCTGCCTGCGGCGCGTACATCCGCCCCGTAAATAGGATCGGTGGTGGTTCTTCGCGCGGCAGAGGACAAAACTCGTCCTCGACCTCTTCGATCAGCCGGCAAACAAGCGCCATCGCTGCCTCCGCATTGGCGGCAGCCGGCGCGGTTCTCAATCGTTGAAAGAAAACTTCGAGCCGCTGCTGAATGTTCATTCCGTAAATTCATCACGCCTTCAAACCATCACATCTTCCGCAGGCCTTCGGCCACATTGGCCTTGGCGCGTTCAAGAATTTCTTTGACCTTGAACGTCAGGCCGTCCGTCTTCGTAATGCCGCGGATCTTCGGATCGCAATAACGCGAGCGGAGCAGGCTGCCCAGCTGGCCGAAGCCGTACAGTCCCTCGTCGTTCATCTCCACGACGAGGACATGGTTGAAGCCGGAGAAAATGTTGTCCAAGCCCGGGGGCAGCGGATTGAGATGCTTGATGTGCAGCGACGAAACGCTGTCGCCGGCGGCGCGGGAACGATCCACCGCCTCTTTGATGGGGCCTTGGGTCGAACCCCAGCCCACCAACAAAATATTGCCTTCGGGGGGGCCATAAACCTTGGGCGTCGGCAGCGTCGTGCCCAGCGCCTGCAATTTCTTGCGCCGCTTGGCCATCATCTGCATGTGCAATTTGGGGGAGCCGGTCGGGTGGCCGAGTTCGTCGTGTTCCAAACCGGTGACGATGGGATATTTTCCGCTGCCGATGCGCGTGCCAGGGGGAAGATGCTGCGTGATGCCATCCGGTTTGGACAGGTCGTAGGGCTTATGGTCGGCCACCGGCTTGAAGTCGGGCGCGATATCCTGGCAAACTTTTTCCAGGTTTGGTTCGGGGAAGGCTTCGATCCGCGTGGCAATGCCCTGGTCGGTAATGATGAAGACGGGCACGCTGTATTTCCGCGCGATATTGACCGCTTCAATCGCCGTATAAAAACAATCCTCCACATCCGCCGGCGCGATGACGACCCGCGGAGCATCGCCGTGACCGCCGAAACACGCGATGTTCAGGTCGGATTGTTCGATGCTCGTCGGCATGCCCGTCGACGGACCGCCGCGTTGCACGTCCACGATGACCAACGGCATTTCCGCCATCACCGCCCAACCGAGCGCTTCGGTCTTCAATGAAATGCCCGGCCCGCTCGAACCCGTGACGGCGACGCGCCCGCCGTAGCTCGCGCCAATGGCCATGGAAATGGCGGCAATTTCATCTTCAGTTTGGATGAAGGAGCCGCCGTATTTCGGCAGTTCGCGCCGGAGCAGCTCCATGATATCGGACCACGGGGTGATGGGATAACCCGCCCCAAAGCGCACGCCCGCGGCGATCAAGCCGTAGCCCAAGGCCTCGTTGCCGTTCATGACGACCTGCTGGCCGGCCTTGCTTTGGCTGTCCACGAATTTGAAGGTTTCCAGCACACCGCCGAGCGAATGCGCGTAGCCGGCGTGAAAGGCGGCGAGGGCGTTCTTGACGATGCTCTGGTCCTTGCCGGTAAACCGTTCGGTGACGAGCTTTTCCAGCTTGGGAATGTTGAGATCGAACATCTTGGCGATCAGCCCAAGCGAATAAATATTCTTACCTTTGTCCTTGGCCGTCCCGCCGATGGCTTCGACCGTGAGGCTGGAAATGGGAATCCCGATGTGATGATAATTCTTTTGCCATTCGGGATTGGCTTCGACGTGATCCGAGTCGTACAGCACGATTCCTCCTTTCCGAAGCGAGTTGAGATGGTCTTCATACGAGTGCTGGTAAAACGCCAGCAACACGTCCGCTTCATCACCCGAGCTGAGCACTTCGCCCGAGCCGATGCGCACCTGAAAGATGGACGGTCCGCCAGAAATCGTGGAGGGAATGGTCATGAACGTCATGACTTCCTGTTCACTCCGGCCGGCCAATCGGGCGAGGAACCCGCCAATAGCTTGGATGCCGTCCTGGGAATTACCGGCAATACGGATGACGGCCTCGGAGATTTTGGAAATCTTCGGCGCTCCGCCATTGGTTTGCGTCACAACTGCTGAATCACTCATGAAAAAGTCCTTCAAATTGCACCCGACGTTGGCTGGGGCGACACCCCCTCGGCTCCAGTCGGAATCCTGTGCCCTGACACAGTAACAAGTGCCTCGGCCCTGTCAATTTCATATCTGGCGAAATCGGCGCATTCAGGCCGCAAGTTCATCCCTCACCCAACTTTTGCCCGTTCCGGCCTGCGCTGCTAATTTGATGCCACAAAATTGACCAGGCTTGGACGGAGCGTTTGTGACGCAACGTCCAGGTTGGCGCCGGTGCGCGGCGTTGACGCTGCTGGCCGACCATCGATTGCACGAAGCAGATACGGGCGTTGAACTGATTTCGCTTGTAGGTCCTGCCCCGCTCCGACACAGTTTCCGGCGCTAGGGCCCATGGAATGTGGACTTACGAACCCCGCCAGGGCCGGAAGGCAGCAACGGTAGTTTGCTCCGTATCTGCCGTGGTCACCCTAGCATTTTTCTATTCACGATTGTGGATTTGCGTTTGGCGATTTGAAACCGTTGCTCGACGCGCGGCAACTTAATCGTAATCATTCTCTCAATCTTAATCGCCCATGGCCTATCAAGTCATCGCCCGCAAATATCGCCCGCAACGGTTCGCCGACGTGGTCGGACAGGAGCACGTCACCCAGACGCTGGCCAATGCCATCGGGCAGAACCGGATCGCCCACGCCTACCTGTTCTGCGGCCCGCGCGGCACGGGCAAGACCACCATCGCCCGCATCTTCGCCAAATGCCTCAACTGCACCGGCGGCCCGAAGGTGGACTTCGACGATAACGATTCGCGCGTAAAGGAAATCACTGACGGCCGAGCGCTGGACGTGATGGAGATTGACGGCGCGAGCAACAACGGCGTTGAGCAGGTCCGCGAACTGCGCGAGACCTGCCAATACGTTCCGGCCAGCGGCAAGTTCAAGATTTACATCATTGACGAAGTGCACATGCTCTCGACGCAGGCCTTCAACGCGCTGCTGAAGACACTTGAAGAACCCCCGGCGCACGTGAAGTTCATGTTCGCCACGACGGACCCGGAAAAAGTCCTGGCCACCATTCTGTCTCGTTGCCAGCGCTTTGATCTTCGGCGCATTCCCACTGCGCTCATTGTTCAACACCTCGCGCAGATTGCCGGGCTGGAAAAGGTGACGATTGATGCCGCCGCGCTTTTTGCCATTGCCCGCGGGGCGGACGGCGGGATGCGCGACGCCGAGAGCGCGCTGGATCAGCTCATCAGCTTTTGCGGTGACAAGATCGAAGAAGCCGACGTGCTTTCAATGTTTGGCCTGACCGCGCAAGGACAGATCCTCGAACTCAGCCGCGCGGTCCTGGCGGGGGAGATTCATACCGCGCTCCGCCAGCTCACCGATCTCGCCCAGAAAGGAAAAGATTTGGGACGGCTGCTCTCCGACCTGCTCAACCATTTTCGCAACCTGATTTTGTTTCAAGTCTCCCAGGGTGACTTGAA
>JANXWY010000031.1 GCA_025350905.1 Verrucomicrobiota bacterium | reverse complement strand
GTGCCATGCCCCATGAATACCAATCGATAATCCTTTGCGGGATCCAAGTCCGGGATCGGCATCTT
Source organism: Verrucomicrobiota bacterium (assembly GCA_025350905.1). Taxonomy (GTDB): domain Bacteria; phylum Verrucomicrobiota; class Verrucomicrobiia; order Limisphaerales; family JADLHS01; genus JADLHS01. Next base: position 9,037 of record JANXWY010000031.1, on the reverse strand, counting down.
GGAATCACCGGCTGGGCCGGACCCCGGAACGTCCTTGGTGCCCTCATTTTGAATCCGGAGAATTCTAACGTAATTCTGGCCAGAAACCACACCACCACCAGAGAGAATACCGAACGCATATCCATCGGTGGTGCCAGGTCCAATGTCCGAGGTCCGGGCGAGCACGCCAAAAGCTTGAACCGTGGTGAGTGACCAATCTACGAGATCCACCGAAGCATAAAAGTCGGTATAGTCACAATCCGGTAAGCTTAAGGTCCGTGCTTGTCCCAAGCCAAGCGCCCCATTAGCGGCGGCCGCTTTGAGCTGATACTTGAAAGTGGAAGCATCATAAGTGTTTGGTACGGATAGCCCACCGGAAGCGACAAAGATCGGGTCAACATGTGTCCAGTTCAATGTTGGGGAAGTGTCATTTCCATCATTGAAATCATCCGCGACGGTCTTACCGGTGCTGGTGGGAACGAAAAGCAAATAATCGATGGCGATCAACCGCTCCTCCTTGATGGCGGTGCCCCCCATAGTCAACCGCAACGTATTGGTGTCGGAGAGGCACAACACAGCCGGTTCCGAACCATCCATCAATTGCTCGTACTGGTAGTTGAGCCGCATGATGTGGTTGGCCACATTAAACGTGCCCAATCGAGCCGTGGTCTGGTTCGTGACCGTGGGACTGCTGGTCACTTGGTCCAAGTATACCGTGGTCGCACCAAAGCTGGCACATCGCAGATACACATTATAATTCGTGGGGGTGAAACTGCGCGTGTAATTCATCCAGTCTCCGGGCGACGTCAGCCGCACTTGGTATTCTAAAACGTTGGTGGCGACATACTGAGAACGCTGAGTGCTGTTGATACGGTAAGGATCCGTCGCAAGGGTAGTGAGATCCACAATATCTCCAGCCTCATCACGTCCAGCGACCAGCGTGGAGCCTTGAGTGATCTGAACCCGGTCAGCCGTACGGTATTCTGAGAGGACAAGATGGTAGCTACCGCCTGGTTTTGAATAATCCACCTCCGGTTCCCCCACCAAATCAAAATACCCGATGCCTCCCCCGTTCACTTGGGCAGAGCTTGGGTCTAATCCCGATACCGGAATCGTCCCTATTTCATAAAAACCGCTCGTGTAGTTGTAATCTTCCGCCTCGACTGTTTTGACGGGGGACGCTTTAAGATAGGCGTCCGAGAAAGTGTCGAACCAGAAGGTGTTGGTCGACTTGAGTATGCCGGTGGTATCCTCCAGCTCAATACGGCCTGAATAAACGATGTTGGCCGCTAGCGTGCCTGCGGCGGTCGTGAAATTGACCGTAGAGCCGTTGGCCGGCAATGGGGCCAATGAAGCGGACACGTCCACGCCATTCAGGTATAACTTTGTCGCACTGGCATTGATCTGGCCGGAGGTGAAAGTTTGCGCTTTAAAGCTAATACCGTTGGCGGGCGGCTGAAAATTCGTGAAACGATTCGTTGGATTGCGCGTGACCACAATCGGCGTACCGGGAATCGGAGACGCCAATGCGGGAGCCGGTGCTGGATTGGGGTCGCTCGTCCCGGCGTAATAATTGTCTATGGTGACATCCGTAACGCCGGCCGTGCCATTCCGACTGAATGAGAGGAACCCACACAAACCCGTTGTATAGGTGTTGTCATCCACATTGATCGTTACCAACGGCGTAGTCAGGTCGTTCATGTCGTAAACCTTGCCGCTATAAGTAGTGCCGACGCATTGTAAGACAAGGCGGTAGGAACGTCCCGGCTCTAGGGTGATGTCTGCCGCAGCCTTGGTTGAGGCGCTGAAACCAGGTGCTATGGAATTGATCTGTAGCTGGCCACCCTTTCGATCGCCGGGGGTTTCCCCGTCTTGGGCGACGTCGTAGTTCAATATCATCCCCGTCCCTTCGGATAGGCCGTCAGCTCCACCTGGAGTCCACTGACCTAGCAAGACCACGGCCTGATCGTTAACAGCCCAATTCACCAAATCCAAGGCCACGTAGAAATCGGTGTAAACATTGGTTTGGGCGATTGCTCCCGCCGCCGGAGCGGCGCCCGGTATTGGATTGGCTTGAATGCGTAACGCCTTACCACTCCCAGAAGTTGGAAATGTGAACGATACAAGGGCTGGATTGAAATAGTACTTTGTCCAGGCGCTGCTTAACGTGCCGGAATTAAAATCGTCAACTTGGGCGAGCGCGTTGGATTGGCCACCGATCAATGCCAAGCCCACCGCCAAAGCGGTGAGGCTGCCGAGCATCGAATATGCTGACTGCCGGGCGGGCGGAAAATGAACTGGGGTGGGTTTGGTTTGAGGCTTCATAATGATCTTACGACTTTCTGCATTTGCTGATTTTGTTCCACTGGTTTTTTACCGGGATTCGACCAATAACTAAACGACAGCTGGGATACGGTCAAGGGGGTTTTTGATTTTTCCACGCTTTTGCTGACAGTTACCGATGGCAGCAGTGGATTTTACCTTGCAGTCCAATCCGGTCCTGGCCGAGGACGGCCGCATTACTCCAAGCGTACGGAGGCGCACATCGCCCTGGGCCGTGACGATGCTTTGACACCCACACCATCGGCCATCAGAATCGAACGGTCCTCCCGGAGTTCTGGAAAAGCTGGGGGGATTAATCGTACGATATGAAGAAAAGACTGTGGCTACGAATTCTTTGTTGGGGGGTGGTTTTGCTGCTCGGGGCGGCCATCGGGTTGGTCGCCCGTGGAGTTTATGCATTTCGCGACCGGACGCCGGGCTACAAACTCGACTTGAAGATTGACGTAGCGAAGTCGCGGGCGGAGCCACAGCCGCTTCGAGTCGGCTTCGCGCGGGTGAAAATCAATCCGGACCTTTCCGATCCCAACCATCCCGTCTGGGTGGCGGGCTTCAGTCATCATCGCGCCGCCACCGCCATTCATGATGACCTGTGGGCGATCGCCTGTGTGCTGGATGATGGTTACACGCGATTCGGGGTGGTGGCGCTGGACGCCATTGGCTTTTTCCACGACGACGCATTGGCGGTGCGACGGGGCTGCGCTCCGGAATGGAAACTGGATTATACCACCGTCTGTTCGACTCATAACCATTCCACCCCCGACCTCATGGGCTTGTGGGGGTCGGATGTGCTGCATACGGGAGTGGACCTGAACTACCGCAAACAAGTCATTGCGGCCGCAATCCAAGCGCTCGGCGAGGCCGTCACGGCGTTGCAGCCGGCTCGCGTCGCGTGCCACGAAATCGCCACACCCTCGGATGGGCTCGTGGCGGACACGCGCAAACCAATCGTTTTCGACCCGGACATACGCCTACTTCACTTCACGAGCGCGACGAACGGCGCCACGTTGGGGAGCATCGTGGGTTGGGCCAACCATCCGGAAACCCCCTGGGGTCAGAACACGGAAATCACCGCCGATTTCTGCGGCTACCTGCGCGACACGCTGGAGCACGGCTTCACCCAGGAAGGGCGAGTGCTGGCGGCAGGCGTAGGTGGCATTCATCTTTATGTGAACGGCGCCGTCGGCGGCCTCATGACCACGCACCCCTCAGTGACGGTGCGGGATCCCTACTTGCAGCAGGAATTCAAGACGCCTTCGCATGAGAAAGCCCGCGCGGTCGGTCACCAACTCGCCGCGCGGATTTTGCCCTTGCTGGCGGCCACCGACGGCGTCCCGACCGACATTGCGCCCATCGGTATTTGGGCGCGGACGATGGAGATCCCGATTGATAACAAATTGTTTCTGGCGGCAGCGTATCTCGGTTTGATTGACCGCGGCCACGTCCACTGGAGAACGATGCGCACGGAGGTCGCGCTCGTGACGCTGGGCGAGGCCAGCATAGCCTGCGTGCCAGGTGAAATTTATCCCGAGATCATCAACGGCGGGATTGAACGCGCGCCGGGCGGTGATTATGACATTGAGCCGGTGGAAGTGCCGGCGCTGCGCGAACTCATGCCCGGGCGAATCAAGTTTGTCTTCGGCCTGGCCAATGACGAACTGGGTTACATCATTCCCAAGAGTGAATGGGACGAAAAGCCGCCGTACCTCTATGGCTCTCAAGGCGTTTATGGTGAGATCAACTCCTGTGGACCCGACACCGCCCGGCTGGTGCATGCCGCCTTGGCAGAGCTTTGCCGGGAAACGAAAACCGCTGGGTCTGGCAAATGAAGCTTCATGAATCCTGTTAGGAGACGAGATAACGAGGCTCAAATCCTCCCGGTTTTCCAAGCCGCCGCGCGCGAAAGTTAGAGCCTCCTCACGTCGGCTGCTACTTTTCGAACAGGTTTCAAAAACTGTTGTTCAAATTGCCCGGAACCCAACCGCTGGCCCGGACGAATTTTCGCAGTTCGTCGCGCTCGTCGCCTTCAATCTCGCCGTTTCCGTTCTTGTCGAAACGTTCAATGAGCTTTTTCACCATCCCCCTATGTTTTGGACGTTGCAGTACCTGGTCAATCACCATGTCGGTGGAATGATTTCGCAACGCGTCACGCAGCACTTCCACGTCCGCCTCCCGGACCGGCACCACGTGCATGGTGACGCTGCCCATCTCGTCAGTTGAAGCCGGTCCCCATTTCACCCGCACGGGGGGCGAAATGGGATTGCGCGGGTTGGTGGCGGCGTTGTCGTAGGTGAGTTCAGTTTCGAGTCGCGTGCCTTTGGGGAGGCGAATGCGGTCCTTGAAACTATATTGCTCCTGCCAGGCGAAATCCCAGTCGGGAATGCGCAGGATGATCACTTCGCTCCCATCCGGCCGCAGCGCCGTCATCGTCATGGATTTTGCGATATAATGTGCATGCGGACTGACCGAAAATGCGTCCACCTCCACGGGCAGGGTGAACGAATCCTTGACCACGTAATTCGACACGCCGGCCGGGATGTCGATGCCACTGATCTCGCCGAATGCCGGCGGCAACTGGATGCCGACAAACGATCGCTCCGGTGGCTTGTCCGCAAAGAAAATACCGATGGTGGAAAGCTCTTCCTCGGCCTTGCCGGTGGGATGAAAATGGGTTTGCACCACGAGATCCGCGCCCTTGGGATAACGGTAGGCCAGATCCTCGGGCAGGACCCGCACGTTGGAACCGATTGCCCACCCACCCACCGCAGTAAAGTTGCGACCAACGCGCCCCTTTTCCTCAAAGCCCGGCTCGCCATCGGCGGAGTCCAGTTCCCGCGCCGTGCCGGTAGGATCAAGAAAGAACAGGGCGTGATGCACAATGCTGCGCGCGCCGGGACGAAATTCAATCGCGCGTACCCATTTGTCCTCCGAGAGGTTTAAGGGAAAGACAAAGTTCCGGTAAATGTCCGGGCCCTCGGCATAGAGCTTGAAGGGTTGCTCCATCTTCACGATCAAGTCTGGTTTCCCCAACTGCCAGCCTTCCGCAAACGCCGGCAGCTTGGGCAGCGCCGCCGCCGCCCCTTCGGACATCCCCCCTTCGTACCAAAGCCGCAAGGTCCCCTTCTGTCTGTCGCTCAACACGCGCGGATTCAGAAATGCCACGTGTCCGGCTTCCGCATGCCACGGGGGCATGAATTTCGTCCCGGTGACTTCCGCGATTTGCCGGGCGTGTTTGCGAACCTGCTCGAATGTCATCAGCGGAAACGGTGCGGCTTCGCCCGGTCGATGGCAGGAAACGCAGTTTTGGAAAATAATCGGCGCGACATCCTCGGTAAACGTGGGGGGGCGCACCGGTGCGGGCCCAACAGACCGGGTCTCTCCGGCCGCGGCCACCAAATCGTGTCGACTGGCAACCATGCCAATGAAAGCGGTGACCACGAGTCCAAGCCGCGGCTTGCCCCAGCTTGATTTATTTTTCATGAGCCTTGGAGGATTCATTTCTGGTGATGTAGCACCCAACCGCTTTGGTAATAGGATTGGCCACCGGCTTGCCATCGAGCACGGCGTCCAAGGCCAGGCGCAAGTCGTGCCGGGACGGCGCGACCCGGCTTTTGCCGAGCGCCACCGCACGATCGTCGATGCGGCCGCGATACAGGACGGTGTTGTCGGGCGCCAATACCGCCACTTCCGGCGAAACGGTCGCGAGCGCAAAGTTCACCAGCTGGTGTCCGGGATCCAGCAGGACCGGAAAGCGGTATTCGTGCTCCTGGGCGTGCTGCCGGCCCGCCGCCACCGAAAGGTCATCCTCGACATAAACCAGATAGCTGCGCACCCCTCGCGCCGAGTAAACGTCAGCGATTCGGTTTATTTCCGGCGCATAGGAATTGGCAATTGGACAATCGGACAGCACAAAGAACAACACGGTGGCCTTCTGGCCGGCAGCGACCAGCGGTTGGTGGGTTGCTCCTTGGACATCCTTGAAGCTCAAATTGCTAACGTCGGGGCCCGTGGCTCCCGCCCGACGCGGCGGTTCTGCTGCCGCCGCGAGTATCACGACCGCCAGAAGGATCGCGACCGCGGCCGGCTTCATTAATCTGGTCATGGAAAATTTCACTTCCTTTGCTGGCCGGACAAGCTGACGCATGGAGGCCAACGGGAATTCATTTTCGTCGGTAAGTTTAACGCTAAGAAATTTCACAGCTGACTGAAAAATAGCAGAGAAATGGCCGGCAACAAGGCAGGAAGCGCGACAGGCAGGAAGCGCGGCGAAGGAATCTTCACCCAGCCACTCATATTGCGCGCCGATTTGAAACGTAGCAGCCGACGCAAGGTGGCTCTGATTTCTGACGCGGGCGGGCGGTAGGTGCCGAGAGATTTGAGCCTTCTTACGTCGGCTGCCACGAAAGTGAAACCCTGCGCACTGCCGGCTTCGCGATTACTCTTTGGCCGCCGGCGGCAATTTCATTCCAAGTTCCTGGGTCAGGAAGGCGAGTTCATCCGCCTTTTCGTCGATCTGCTTCGAGGTTGGCTTTCCTGCGCCGTGACCGGCCTTCGTATCAATGCGGATCAACACGGGATTCGGGCCGCGATGGTACTCCTGGAGTCGGGCGGCGAATTTGAAGCTGTGCGCGGGCACCACGCGGTCGTCGTGATCCGCCGTCGTGATCAGGGTCGCGGGGTAGTGAATGCCGGGTTTGAGATTGTGGTAGGGCGAATAGGCATAAAGCGCCGCAAATTCGTCTGCGTTGTCCGCGCTGCCGTAATCGCTGCACCACGCCCAGCCGATGGTGAATTTGTGGAAGCGCAACATGTCCATCACTCCCACCGCCGGCACCGCCGCCCGGAAAAGTTCCGGCCGTTGGGTCAGGCACGCGCCCACGAGTAATCCGCCGTTGCTGCCGCCCTGGATCGCCAGCTTCCGCGCGGAAGTATAATGGTTCGCCCCGAGCCATTCCGCTGCCGCAATAAAGTCATCGAAGACGTTTTGCTTGCGCAGTTTGGTGCCGGCCTGATGCCAGTCCTCCCCGTATTCGCCGCCGCCGCGCAGATTGGCGAGCGCATAAACGCCGCCCAGTTCCAGCCACACCGCGCGGCTGACGCTGAAACCCGGCGTGAGGCTGATGTTGAATCCACCATAGCCGTACAACAGGGCCGGATTCTGACCGTCAAGTTTCAATCCGCGTTTGTAAACCAGGAACATGGGAATGCGCGTGCCGTCTTTGCTCGCGTAGAAAACCTGCTTCGTCTCATACGCCGCCGCGTCAAAATCCAATTTCGGCTGGCGAAAGATCGTGCTTTGCCCGGTCGGCAAGTCGTAGCGGTAAATCGTTCCGGGCGTGGTGAAGCTGGCAAAACTGAAGAACGTTTCCGTGTCGGCCCGTTTGCCGCCGAAACCGCTCACGGTGCCCAAGCCGGGCAACGCCACGTCGCGCACCGGCGCCCCGTCCAATGCGAAAATCTTCACCACACTCCGCGCATCCTGGAGATAGCTGGCGATGAACTGCTGATTGACCACGCTCACCCCCTGCAAGGTGTCCGCGCTCTGTGGAATGAGTTCCTTCCAATTCGCCCGCTCGGGCTGCCTTGAGTCAATCGCGACCAGACGGCTGCGCGGGGCGGTCAAGTCCGTCTTGAACCAGAACACCGGACCGTCGTTCTCCACGAAATCATAACTCGCGTCGAAATCCATCAACAGCTCGACCACCGGCGCGCCGGGCACCGAAAGATCCTGATAGAGCACGCGGTTCTTCGGGTCCGTGCCTTCGCTGGCGGAAATGATCAGGTAGCGGCCATCGTCGGTGACGCGGCCACCAAAGCCCCAATCCGGCTTGTCTTTCCGCTCGTAAACCAGCGCGTCCGCTCCTTGTTCCGTGCCGAGCCGGTGAAAGTAGAGTTTGTGAAATTTGTTCACGCCGGTGAGCGCATCCCCGGGTTTGGGCGCGTCGTACCGGCTGTAGAAGAAACCACTGCCGTCTTTCCGCCACGAGGCGCCGCTGAATTTTACCCATTCCAGATGATCGACCAGGTCCTGGCCCGTACGCACATCGCGGACTTTCCACTGCTCCCAGTCCGAGCCGGACGTCGACAAGCCGTAGGCCAGCAGGTTGCCGTCGTCGCTGACGGCCAGGCTTGCGAGCGCCACCGTACCATCCGTCGAGAGCGTGTTCGGATCCAATAATACGCGCGGCGCGGCGGCGAGCGACTCGCTGGTGTAGAACACACTCTGGTTTTGCAGCCCGTCGTTGCGGGAATAGAAATAGCGACCACCTTCCTTGAAAGGCACCCCGTACCGCTCGAAGTTCCACAACTTCGTAAGCCGCGCCTTGATTGCCGCGCGCCCGGGAATGGCGTTGAGGTAACGAAACGTGACCTCGTTCTGGGCCGCCACCCACGCCTTGGTGGCGGGCGCATTATCGTCCTCCAGCCAGCGGTATGGGTCGGCGACGGTGGTGCCGTGGTAATTGTCCACGACGTTGGTTTTGTTGGTGGGCGGGTATTTCAAATGAGTGGAGTTCGTCGAGCAGCCCGCGGACAACAGGGCGATCGCCGCGATCCTGCAGGCCTGCTTCAAACACGTTAAGGAGACGCTGAATAAAGCGATGTTTTCAATTTTCCCGGATTGCTGACGGCGCATGATGGTCAAGCGACCCGCGAAACTCGCCTGACGGCTTGGTTCGGCGTCGCAGTTCTGGTTCGGTGGCGGTCTTGAACCGCCGTT
>JANXWY010000489.1 GCA_025350905.1 Verrucomicrobiota bacterium | reverse complement strand
CTTTATCACCGGAGGCTCGCGGGGCATTGGCCGCGCCACCGCTTGGAAGCTGGCCCAGGCCGGTTGCGACGTGGCCATCGTCTATCATAACAGCCACATCGAGGCGGAACAGGTTTGCAGCGAGATGCGCGCGCTGGGCCGCCGGGCGCTGGCCATCCAGGCCGATGTGAGCGACCCCGAGAGCGTGGCCGAGGCTTTCACCACGTTCCGGCAACAGTTTGATCGCGTGGACATCGTCGTCAGCAACGCCGCCCTGGGTGTGTTGCGTCCGGCGATGGAGTTGACGTTAAAGCATTGGCGGCGGTGCATGGAAACCAACGCCCTCGCGTTGAACCTGCTGGCGCAACAGGCCGTGCCGCTCATGACCAACGGCGGCCGCATCATCGGCCTCTCGAGTCTCGGCGCGCAACGCGCCATTCCGCACTATGCGTTTATTGGCGCTTCCAAGGCCGCGCTGGAATCCGTGGCCCGCGCTTTGGCCCAGGAACTGGGGCAGCGCGGTATCCGGGTGAACATCGTCAGCGCCGGGGTGGTGGACACCGACGCCCTGAAGTATTTTCCCAATCGCGTAGAACTCCTGGCCGAATACGCGCGGCGAACCCCCGCCGGGCCCACGCTGACGCCGGAGGATGTGGCCGGGGCGGTTTACTTGCTATGCCTGCCGGAAGCCGCCATGATCACCGGGCATACGCTGGTCGTGGATGGCGGTTATTGCATTTCAGGATGAACAGCCCAGAAGGTAATCAGGATGGTCTTCGCGGGGGCGTGGCTCTCGTCACCGGTGGCAGCCGGGGAATTGGTCGCGCCATTGTGCAGCGGCTCGCCGCCAGCGGCATGGCGGTGCATTTTACCTATCGCGGCAACGCGGCCGCGGCCAACGAAGTCATTGCCGCCAACCCCGCCGCCAATATCACCGCCGCGGCCGTGGAGGTGCGGGACAGTGCAGCCTGCGCGACGTTCGCGGAGCAGGTGGCGGATCGCGCGGGCCGAATTGATTTGCTGGTGAACAACGCCGGGGTCGTGCGGGACAACCCGTTGACCGCGATGGAAGACGAGGATGTGCGCGTGGTGTTGGAGACCAATGTGACGGGCGTCTTCAACATGGCGCGCGCCGTTGCGCCCTTCCTGATCTCGCAACGCCGCGGGAAAATCATCAACCTGAGCTCCGTGTCCGGCGAGAAAGGCGGGCGCGGGCAGACCAATTACGCCGCCAGCAAGGGCGCGGTTAACGCCTTCACCAAGTCCTTGGCGGTGGAATTGGCGCCGCGCGGCATCACCGTCAATGCGGTCGCGCCCGGGGTGATTGAGACGGAAATGTCCCGCGCCGTCCGCGAACTGGCCGGCGAACAGATCTTGTCGCGTATTTTGCTGCGCCGGATTGGCCAGCCCGAAGAAGTGGCCCACGCCGTCTGGTTTTTGGCCTCGCACTTCGCCAATTATATCACCGGCCAAATCCTGCACGTGGACGGCGGATTCAAGCTGGAATAAAAATTCATGAACAACACCAACATCACCAAAGAAGACATCACCGCCATCTACCCCAAGGTGGCGGACATCATGGCCGACGCCCTGGGTTGCGACGTGGAAAAGGTCAAACCCGATTCCTCGCTGATCAATGATCTGGGGGCGGAGTCGATTGATTTCCTGGACATCATTTTCCGGCTGGAGCGCACGTTTAAGGTAAAGATCCCGCGCGGCAAGATCGTCGAGGAGGCGCGCGGCAATCTCTCTGAGGCCGAGTTTGAGACGGGTGGCGTGGTCACGCCGGCGGGCGTGGAGCGGCTGAAATATTTTCTCAGCGAAGTGCCGGCGGAACGTTTCAGTTCGCCGCTCAAAGTCGCCGACATTCCGCGGCTGTTTACCACGGAGACCTTTTGTAAAATGGCGATTCGCCAACAGCGCGCCGCCGCGGGAACGCCCCCCGCGTGAGGCTCGGATAATCTTCCCGGCATGGATCACCATTTCCGCGCATTCTCCTTCGTGGACCGGATCACCTCGGTCGCAGGGGGAGCGCCTATTTGCGGCGAATATTTCATTCCCTCCACTCTGGCGAGCTTCGCTCCGTCTCTCGCCGCCGAGGCGGTGGGCCAGTTGGCGGCGTGGGCGGCCATGGCCAAGATGGATTTTGCGCGTCGGCCGGTCGCCGGGCTGGCCGGCGAAATCGAAATGCTGCATCCCATCCGGCCCGGGCAACGCCTCGAATTGACCGCCGAGCTGGACACGGTCGAAGCGGACGCCGCTGCCTACGGCGGCTCGGTACTTGTGGATGGCCTCGAAGTCATTCGCCTGCGGCACTGTGTGGGCCCCATGCTCGCCGTGGCGGATTTTGATGATCCGGCCGCGCTGCGTGCCCGTTATGCGGTGCTCTGCAATGGCGGCGCCCCGCCGGGAAGTTTCGGCGGCCTGCCCGCTTTTCCGTTGGAGCGAACCGGCGGCGAGGCCGGCCTGCGCGTGACCGCGACCTTGCACGTACCCACCCAGGCTGATTTCTTCGCCGATCATTTTCCCCGTCGCCCGGTTTTCCCGGGCACGCTGCTCATGAATGCCTGCCTGGAATTGGCCGCCCTCCTCGCCCAGGAATTGGCGGCGCCAGCGGGCGGTGGCGCGTGGGCGTTGCGGGGCGTGGCCGATGTGAAACTGCGCGCGTTTACGCCGCCGGGCGAAGTTTTGGAAATTGAAGCCCAGTTGAATCAGTTGTCGCCGGATACGGTCACCGTGAACGTGGCCATTCGCAAAGGGCGACGCATCGTGGGCGGCGCGCGGGTCCGGCTTACTCCGGAGGAGCGCGCATGAACCCGCGTCGCCGGGTGGCCATCACCGGCATTGGCATGGTGACACCGGTCGGCCACGATGCGCCAACCACCTGGACCAATCTGCGCGCGGGCCGCGGTGGCCTGGCAGCGATTCGCTCCTTCGATGCCAGCACCTTTCCCACTCGGATCGGGGCGGAGGTAAAAGACTTTGACGCGCAGGGCCGGATTGGCGATCGCAAACTGCTCAAGCATGCTTCGCGTTCGGTCCGATTCGCTCTCGCCGCCGCCGCGGAGGCGTTTGCCGATGCCGGCATCCGGCCGGAGCCGCACAACGGCCACCGTTGGGGTTTCACGGTGGGCGCCGGCATGATGAGCGTCACGTTGGATGAATTGCAGACCGTGCATGAATTTTGCGGTCGCAGCGGCGAGTTTGATCCGGCCGGACTGGTGAACCCGCAATTTCTCCCGGACCCGGTTGCCTTCTGCCGGGCGCAGGCGAATTCCGGGCTGGCCTTGCTCACACAGCATTTCGGCATTCGCGGTTATGCCACGGCCGTCCACACCGCCTGCGCTTCGGGCGGCCAAGCGCTCGGGACCGCCCTCAAGGTGATCCGCCGCGGCCACGCGGATTGCGTGCTCGCCGGTGGTTACGATTCCATGCTGAACCCGGTCGGGCTGACGGCCTTTTGTCTGCTCGGGGCGCTTTCCAAGGACAACGAAAACCCGGAACGCGCCAGCCGGCCGTTCGACGCCACCCGCAATGGTTTCGTGCTGGGGGAAGGTGCGGGCTTCCTGATTCTCGAGGAGTGGCAGGCCGCGCGCCAACGCGGGGCCCACATCTACGCGGAACTGGCGGGGGACGGCAATTCCTTGAGCAGCTATCGCATCACGGATTCACCGCCCTCCGGCGATGGTCCCATTCAGGCCATGCAGCAGTCCCTCGGCGACGCCGGGTTGACGCCGCAGGACCTGGACTACGTTAATGCGCATGGGACGTCCACGATGATGAACGACCGCAGCGAATGTGCGGCGTTGCGGGCGGTGCTGGGTGACCGCGTCGGCGAGGTCGCGGTGAGTTCCACGAAGAGTTGCATGGGCCACCTGATTGCCGCCGCGGGCGCGGTGGAGGCCGGTATCTGCGCGCTGGCAATTCGCGACGGCATTGCGCCGGTGAACGCCAACTACACCCAGCCGGACCCGGACTGCAATGTCAGTCTCGTGCTCGGCGCCTCGCGGCCGCTCCGCATCCGGGCGGCGTTGTCCAATTCCCTGGGCTTCGGCGGCTCAAACAGTTGCCTGGCCTTTCGGCAACCCGAGGATTGAGCGAAGCAGAAAAAGGACGCGGCTCAAACCATGCAAAAAATGAAATTAGAAATGGAACCCGTTCGTCCGGCGCGCGGCAGCCGGAGCCGCATTTCTAATTTTGATTTTTTAATTTTGAATTATCCATGACTCGCCTACCCCGCATCATGATCACCGGGACCGGTGCCGTCTGTGGGGCCGGACTGAAGATCGACAGCATCTGGGACGCTCTCGTGCAGGGCCGCTCCGCCGTCGCCCCCCTCAGCCGTTGGGACGCCACGGCCTGGCCGGTGAAGGTGGCCGCGGAAGTCACCGGCGTGGACAATCGCACTCTGGTGGAGGACCGGAAGCTCCACAAATTGATTTTACGAACGGACCTGTTCGGCATTTATGCCGCCGGGGCCGCGATCCAGCAATCCGGGCTGACCGCTCATCGCGACGCGCTCGATCCGGCCGCCGCCGTCCGGTTCAATGATCGTTGTGGGGTGATCTCCGGCTCCGGTGGCGGAACGTATCAGAATAATTACGATTTTTTTCCCGCGTTCACCGCCGTGGCGGGCGACCTTAAAAATTTCGGCGCCGAGAGTTGCTCGACCGTGAACCCAATGTGGCTGTTGCGGAACCTGCCCAACAACGTGCTGTGTCACGTCGGCATCCGCCACAATTTCAAAGGGACGAATGCGTGCATCACCAACCAATGCGTCGGCGGCATCATGGCCGTGGCCGAGGCCGCGGCCGCCATTCGGGCGGGCGAAGCGGACCGCGCCGTGGCAGTGGGCCACGACACCCCGATCGATGCCGAAACGATGTTGAATTATTTTCAGGTCGGACTGATGTCGCCGGACGCCCTCCGGCCGTTTGACCGGCGCCGCAACGGTACGGTGTTTGGCGAAGGCGCCGCGGCGGTGATGCTGGAAAAGGCCGAGGAGGCCGCCGCGCGCGGGGCGGTCGTCCTGGGCGAGTTTCTGTCCTCTGGCTGTGTCGCGGAAGCGACCGGCGTGCTGAAGGTGCGGCCCGATGGCGACGGGCTGAGCCGGGCGATTCAGGTGGCGCTGGACGAAGCCGGCCTGACCGCGGACTCCGTGGGGATGATTGTCGCGCACGGCAATGGCACGCCCGCTTCGGATGCCTCGGAAGCCCAAGCCTTGCAGCGCGTCTTTGGCAAAAACTTGCCGCCCGTCACCGCTTTCAAATGGGCCTTCGGACACTTGATCGCCGCGTCGGGCATATTGGATCTGACACTGGCGCTGAAGGCGCTCGAACAAAAAGTTGTTCCCGGGATTCCCACGCTGCAATCGCTGGATCCAGAATTTTCCTGGCTGACCGTCCGCCCGAATGCTCAACCGGCACGCAGCGATGTGGCCCTGGTTTGTTGCCGGGGATTTGGGGGCATGAATGTGGCGGTCCTGGTGCGGGCGGGGACTTCCCCATCCGGTTCATGAACCCGGACGACGTCAGGGGTGCGCGCTGCGGGATCGACACCGTTGAAATCGCTCGCCTTGAGAAATTGGTGCGGGACAAAACCCCGGAAGAACTCGGCCGGCTCTTCTCGCAATTGGAATTACAAGACGCCGGCAATGGCCCGGGACGCACCGCGAGTCTGGCCGCCCGTTTCGCAGCCAAGGAAGCCTGCAGCAAACTTTTTCCCCGCGAAATCGCCCTGGGTGTCATTGAACTCGCGGACTTTTCCACGCGTCGCGATGCCTACGGCGCTCCGGTGATCGAGGTCAGCCCATCGGCGCGCGCCGTCCTCGATCGCCATCGCATCGCCGCCATCCGCGTGTCGCTCACCCACACGGACACCAGCGCTTCCGCCATAGCTTGGGCAGAGCCACGCGTCACCAAGGTGGCGTGGTTTGGCCGGCTGCTTTATCATTTATTTCCTTATCGACGCGGCGTGGTGCTGGGGAATCTCCGCCGCGTCTTCGGGGGTTACATTCCGGAGTCGGAAATTCTCAAACTGGCCCAAGCCTACTACGCGCACTACGTCCGCTTCCTCCTGGAATTTATCCGGCTGCCGTTCATGTCGGAGGCGCGCCGCCAAGCCTGGATGCGGATTGAGAACGTCGAAGTGGCTTTGCGCGCCCACGCCCGGGGCAAGGGAATCCTTTTGTTGACCGGCCATTTTGGAAATTTTGAAGTTTCCACCGTGGCCGGCATCGGCCAGTTCCCGGGTTACCGCGGGCTGTTCCACTTTGTGCGCCGACCGCTCAAGCCGAAATTACTGAACGACTTCATTACCTGGCGTACCCGGAAGGCCGGCTTTGGGACGCTGACCAAGCGGGGCTCGCTCGAGGCCATTCTCGACCTGCTCGCCAGCGGCGCGATCGTCGTGTACGTGTTCGATCAGCACGCCGGCAAGGGCAACGGCATCACGGTGGATTTCTTCGGTCAGCCGGCGGGCACGTTCAAGAGCGTGGCCCTGATCGCCCTGAGCACGGGCGTGCCGGTGGTGCCGGCCTATAGTTGGCGGGAGCCGGATGGCAGTCATGTCCTGCGTTTCGAGGAACCCCTGCCGCTGATTGAGAATGAAAATATCGGCGAAGCCATTCGCCGCAACACGCGGGCCTACAACCAGGAGATCGAGCGCATCTTGCTCCGCTATCCCGAACAATGGATCTGGATGCACCGCCGCTGGAAGGTGACCGGTCGGTGAGTAGCGGCGGGCGGGTTCGATCGAGTTAGGTCCCCGGCGAAGTGCTTTGTCCGATCCACAATCGATTACCGTCCGGATCGTTGATGCGAAACTCGGTGAGGCCATAGAAGGTGACGGTCAGGTCCGGCACCGCCAAACCGTTCTGCCGAACTTGCCGGTGATACTCGACGACATCATCTGGGTACAGATACACGATCGAATCGCGCGCCTGGGCCGGGTGCGCATTGATCGATTGATCCACCATCAGTCGGCACTCATCGAAACGAAGCATCGCCCAGCCCCAATGGTCGTTTCTCTGCTCGACTTCAAAACCCAGCCGTGCGCAGTAAAAATCCACACTGGCGGTCATGCTTTTGACCGGCAGCATTGGTGTCAATCGAGTCATCTTCATAGAACTTCCGTTTGGGTTTCGCCCCGCCCCGCTTGGGTACCGCCGCGCGCTGGGCCAGCGGCTGAATCGTGAGTCGGGTCTTTACGACTTTGCACCTCACATTGCCCGAGGCACTTCACGTTTCGCAATGACAATCAAGTCGATCGTAGCTTTGCTGGCAGCACTCGGGCTCGCCATCCGACTCTGCTTCACCAGCGAAAAACCACGCTCGCGGAGTAACCGGGTGAGGTGATCTTCGCTATGGTAATTTATGTAGACTTGGTCGCCAGTGCTGCAGGTATGGATTCCTGAGTCTTCGCGGTTACCGAGCATGGTGCTGAGATAAAGCACCCCATTTGGACTGAGGACCGTATCCGCTGCCTCAATGAAAGCGGCGGCCTCCTCCGGCGAAAGATAGGGCAAACCAAAGGCACAGATGATCCCGTCGAATCGTTGTTGGAGTCTAGCCAAATGCCGGCAGTCCTGTACCGCGAACTGCGCCGAAGGAACGGCTGCGCGGGCGAGCTCCACCATGCGCGGCGCCAGATCAATGCCCAGCACATCCAGCTCCGGTCTTTGCGCCAGGAGGTAGCGCGCGACATTCCCGGGGCCGCAGGCCGCATCCAATACGCGGGCCCGCCCTGGCGGGAGCAAATCGCAAAACTCCCGGTACGAGTCATCATACAGGGTCAGGTCCATGAATTTTTCGCGATAGCTGTCGGCCAGCTGGTGAAACACACGTGCCGAAATCGCAGAATGATCCATGGCGCAGTTAAGGTGCGGTTCTGAAATTTAAGGACCGATCAAATCTCAGCGGCTCGGACTGGGCGACGCGGGGATTGCCAACCGCGGCGCCAGGCCGGATGAGTTACAGCGCCGGTCGGCGCCGATGTCTGGTCGCGTTCATGGTTACTCCGGATCGCCAATGCCTTCGTCGGTGATCGAGAGCCCGTGGTCGTCGGCTCCGGCGGAATCCTTACCGCCTACCGAGCCCAGGAGCGGCTTGCCGTGGGCCAACCCCACTTTGGCGATATACATCAGCGCGAGCGGCTTGGCCGCTTCCTTGCCCAACGCTTCAATGCGCGCCTCCATCGCGGCCACCTTGTCGGGATGTGCCGCGGCCACATTATTTTTCTCATAGGGGTCTTCGGCGAGATTGTAGAGGTCCACACTCGTGGGAATCAGCGTGCGCCAGATTAGTTTCCAATCGCCCTGGCGGACGCCGCCGCGAAACGGTTCGATGTTGTAGATGACTTCGGAGCGCGGGGAGGGTTTACCCTCGGCGACCGTGTCCCAGACATTCAGGCCATCGAGGGGTTTGCATTTGGCGGTCGCCGCGCCGGCCAGTCCGGCGAAGGTGGGAAAAATATCCACGGCGTGAATCAGGCCGTCCACGGTTTGAGCCTGGATATGGCCGGGCCAACTGGCGCAGGCGGCCACGCGGCAGCCGCCTTCGAAGAGCGCGCCCTTGCCCTCCCGATAGGGGCCGTTGTCGCACGGCAGCACGGTCTTGGACAAGTCGGCCATCTGGCCGGCGAACATCGCGTTCCGCGTGCCCCCGTTGTCGCTGTGGAAAAGGATCAGCGTATTATTGCGCAATCCCTTTTTCTCGAGCGCGGCGACCACGTGGCCGATTTCGTCATCCAGGCAGGCGACCATGGCCGCATAGGTGCGGCGCGTGGGCTCTTTGATGTGCTGGTAGCGCTCGAGGTAATCCGGCGGCGCTTGATACGGCGTGTGCGGAGCGTTAAAGGCGAGGTAGAGATAGAACGGTTTGTTCGGATCCTGCTCGTTGATGAATTTCACGGCGTCATTGCCGAGGAGCTGGGTCGTGTAGCCTTTTTCTTTGACGGGCTGGTTGTTGCGGAACCAGTCGAGCACGCCGGCGTCGCTGTGCGTGTAGTAATCCAACTCCCCGATCATCGCGCCGTATTGGTAATCGAAGCCGCGCTGCTTGGGCCAATACTTCGTATCCGCGTGGCCCAGATGCCATTTGCCGATGATCGCCGTGCGGTAGCCCGCTTCCTTGAGGCATTGCGGCAGCAGGAATTCGCTGGTGTCGAGGCCGTAGTTGGCCGGGCCGGGAATGACAATCGTCTGCAGGCCGTAGCGATAGGGATAGCGACCGGTCATCAGCGCCGCGCGCGTCGGAGTGCACATGGGCTGAACATAGAATTGGGTGAACTTCGCGCCGCCGGCGGCGAGCGCGTCCAGGTTGGGCGTCTTGATGTCGGTGCACCCGTTGAACCCCACGTCCTTCCACCCGAGATCGTCCGCGACGATATGGACGATGTTAGGCTTCGCCGCCGCGTGGACGGTGGCACCGGCCAGGGCCGCGCCGAAAAGATAGGAAAGGAAAGTTGGTTTCATGCAGTTGTATCAATGGTTTGGGGTCGAGTGGCTGAACGGTTTCAGTTGCTCGTCGACCGATTCATTATTGGTTAGCTGAGAAATTCTCGGGGTTGCAACGGCGACTTTTGAGCGTTTTGCTCGCGTGAAAATTAAGCCTTTTTTTGGCTGGAAATGCAAGCCCCAGGAGCCGGGTTGTTGCTGGTTCCAGGCGGGCAGGGCTTCGCCAGACCAACGCCGCTGCTGCCACCTCCGGTCCAGGTTTTTCAATCACCCGCCACCCCAGGCGGCGTAACGCGCTCTCGCGGCTCATCCCCAGTGCCCGGCGGGTCAGGTCTGCAACGACCAGTCGTCGTGACAACTTTGAGCTTATGGTCCGACCCGCCAGGCGGGGCTTGACCCTCCAACGACTACTCCCGAGGGCGTCGCAGTTGGCCTCCTCTCCCAGCGGGAGAGGATTGAGGTGAG
Source organism: Verrucomicrobiota bacterium (assembly GCA_025350905.1). GTDB lineage: Bacteria > Verrucomicrobiota > Verrucomicrobiia > Limisphaerales > JADLHS01 > JADLHS01. Next base: position 399 of record JANXWY010000489.1, on the reverse strand, counting down.
GGAGGAGCGTGAGTTATGCAAGCGGCGTCATGTGGCTCTGAACTTTTGGTTGCACCACGCCCGGACGGCAGTAATCCGGCAACGGCTTTGGTGCGCGTTCCTGCAACGCCTGCCAGATGGCGTCGCGCACCACCTGTTGCTCCCGGCGCAGACGTCCGTTCCAGTAGCGCAGCACCTTGATGCTGCGCTCCTCCAGCCAACGGTCGCGCTCCGCGTCCGCTTGAGCGTGTTCCGGATGGCCGTGTTGCGAGCCGTCCAGTTCGATGTTCAGTTTCGCCGCGGGGCAAAAGAAATCCAAAGTGTGCGGGCCCATCGGCTGTTGGCGGCGAAACTTATAGGCGGAGAAACGGCGGTCGCGCAGCCAGCGCCAGAGGAGTTGCTCGGCCCAGGTATCGGCCT
>JANXWY010000440.1 GCA_025350905.1 Verrucomicrobiota bacterium | reverse complement strand
TTCCGCGTGAAATCCGGCTCGACCGCAATCGGACTCAGGTCCACCAGCGGACAGTTAAGGCGAAAAACCGCGTCCATCAACACGGTATCTTCGTCAATCTTTTGCTCCGCTATTTCGACAAAGCGCTGACCCACCGGTTTGATGTAGCCCACGCGCGGGAAATTTGTCTGCAGCGCGGCGATAAGGCCAAGCGAGGTCGTGGTCTTGCCGTCGTTCTGGCGCGTGGCGGCAATGAAGACGCGCGGAGTGACAGTATTCATTTTACTCGCCCGCTAACGCTCCGCCCGCCGGCGGGTGCAACTCTGGATAGCTGATCGCCTGCACGCCCACAATGGCCGCCACGCCCAAAATGTCATGGGCATTGGATCCACGCGATACATCCGCCGCCGGGCGATCCAGACCCAGCAGAATATTGCCATACGCGTTCGCATGCCCGACCAGCCGGACCAGTTTGCTCGCAATGTTGCCCGAGTTAAGGTCGGGAAAAATCAACACGTTGGCCTTGCCCGCAACTTTGCTGTCGGCGCATTTGCGCTCGGCGATGTCCGGCACCAGCGCGGCGTCCACCTGCAATTCGCCGTCGAAATCACAGTCGAAGCGAATTTTTTCAGCCTTCTGGCGCGCCAGCGCCGTGGCGGCCTGCACTTTGCCGATGGACGGGTGCGTGGCGCTGCCCTTGGTCGAGAAAGACAACAAACCCACGCGGGGTCGGATGTTCAGCAGATGCCGCGCGAGTTGCGCCGTGGAGAGCGCGATTTCGGAGAGTTGTTCGACCGTGGGATCAGGCACCACGCCGCAATCGGCCATGAATAATACGCCGTTCTCGCCGAAGCGGGTGTCCTCCACCTCCATCACCATGCAGCTCGAGGCGACATTGGCCTTGGCCGCCAGCTTGATGATCTGGAACAAGGGGCGCAGCACGCTGCCCGTAATGTGGCTGACGCCGGAAACGAGCCCGTCGGCCTGGTGCATCGCCACCATCATCGCGCCAAAATAATTCGGCTGCCGCACGGCGTCGCGGGCCTCGGCTTCCTTGATGCCTTTCTCCCGGCGCAACGAATGAAAACGGCGCGTGAAATTTTCCAACTCCTCGCTTTCGTTGGGATTGATGACCCGAATGCCTTCGAGGGAGATGTTCAAGTCCGCGGCGGTCTGCTTCACCTGGGTGCGGTCGCCGAGCAGGATGGGGGCGCCGAGCCGCAGGGCGTGAAACTGCCGGGCGGCCTGCAGCACCCGGGGCTCGGCGCCTTCCGGAAAGACGATCCGCTTCGGATGCCGCTGGAGTTTTTCAATGACGTTGCCAATGAATCGCATGCCGACAGGTTAGCGGGCGGAGGTGAAACTGCAATAGCGATGCGAACGGCGGCGCCGCCGACCGAAATCCGCGCCGCAGGTTGGGCTTCGGAAAGCGGCGAGCGGGAAGCAATCACTCGCCGGCAGCCTTAGCCCCCGGAGGCTTTGCCCACCCGGAGGCGGCGAGTCTTTATCGTAACTGCGTTGCCAGTTGTTCGCCCAGTGCGGCCGCTTCCGTGCGCGGGCGACTGCCGGCACCGCGTTTGGCCGGGCCGTCCCGGAAGGACACGGCGCGCAGCGTGATATGGTTGCCCGCGATTTCCGCATAGGCCGCCACGGGGCTTTGACAGCCGCCTCCCATGCCGTGCAGGAATGCGCGCTCCGCAGTCACGCATTGAAAAGTATTGAGGTGATTGAGGCGTCCGCAAATGTTGGCGAGCCGCTCGTCGTCCGACCGAATCTCGATCCCAATGGCGGCCTGGCCGACGCAGGGCAGCATGCTCTCCACCGCCAGCACGGTGGCCAGCAAGCCCGTGGGCACCGCGTCGCCGTGGAGTTTGCCGTCGGGCGAAATACTGAAGTTCAACCGCGTAATCCCGGCGAGGGCCAAGACGGTGGCATCGAGTTCAGACTGTTCGGCAACTTTCTTCATCCGGGTCGCCACATTGCCGCGAATCTCCACAATGTTCAGATCCGGGCGGACGACCAGCAACTGCGCCTTCCGGCGCGTGCTGCTGGTGGCAATGGTCGCATGCTTCGGAAAATCCACCAGCTGCGCGTTCGGCTTGAAGCCGCGCCGTTTGGTTAGGGCCGGGGTTGCTTCCGCCGATCGGTAAATCAAAACATCCCGCACATCGGCCCGTTCCGGTGTGGCGGCGAGCCGCAAACCCGCGGGGAGTTCGGTTGGCAAATCCTTCAGGCTGTGAACCGCGAGGTCGGCCTGACCATTGAGCAGGGCCACTTCCAGTTCCTTGGTAAAAAGTCCCTTGGGCAGGGAAGCATCCGGCTTGGCCATCGACGCGGTTTGCAATTTGTCGCCCGTCGTCTTGATGATCTTGAGTTCGAACGCGAGCTGCGGAAACGCGGCGCGGCACTGAGCGAGCATCAGATTTGCCTGGGCGAGCGCGAGCGCGCTGCCCCGAGTGCCAATGATGATGGGGCGTTCAGACATTGGAAGGAGCGGGGTTGGCATTGGCGACGGATTGGAGCCGGGGCGACTGGCTCAAGAGCCCCCGCACTTTTTCGTCGATGATCGCTTCGCAGCGCGCGACTTCCTCCTTGCGCTGTTCCAAATAATCGTGAGCAATGGTTTGGAGGTCGTCCACGTCGTAGAGGTAAACGTTGTCGAGCTGGTTCACGGCTGGATCAATGTCCCGGGGCACGGCAATGTCAATCAACAGCAACGGGCGGTTCTTGCGCCGCTTCATCAACGGCTCGAGCTTTGCCCGGTCGAGGATGTGATGAGGGGCGGCGGTGCTGCTGATCACGATATCAATCTTTTCGAACTCGTGCGCCCAATCGTCGAATTTCACGGCGCGGCCACCCAGTTCCCGGGCCAGGGCTTCCGCGCGGTCATACGAGCGGTTCGCCACGACTATGCTTTGGGCGCCGCGCGAGAGCAGGGCGCGCGCGGTTTTCTCGCTCGTGTCGCCGGCGCCGATGACCATGACTTCGTGGCCGGCCAAGGAGCTGAAGATTTTTTCCGCCAGACCCACCGCCGCGGAGGCGACCGAGATGCTGCCGCGTTGGATGTTCGTTTCCGTGCGGACCTGCTTGGCGACGTTGAAGGCGCGCTGAAAGGCCTTGTTCAAGCGCGCGCCCGTGTGGCCGTTTTGCAGCGCCAGATCGTAGGCTTTCTTCAACTGGCCAAGAATTTCGGTTTCCCCGAGCACCATCGAATCGAGGCCGCACGCGACCTTGAAGAGATGTTGGACGCTGTGCGGTTCATGCAACGCGTACAACTCCTCTCCGAGTGGCGTCGGGCAATTCTGCGCGGTGGCCAGAAATTGTTTCAGGGCCTGGAACGCCTGGGTGGGTTCGAGCGCGGTGAAGGTGTAGATTTCCACGCGATTGCAGGTCGAAAGAATCACCGCCTCTTGCGCGATCCCAGCTGTGCGCAGTTCCTGCAACGTCGCCGGGATGCGCGCCTCGGCAAAGGCGAACCGTTCCCGCAATTCCACCGGGGCCGAGCGGTG
>JANXWY010000350.1 GCA_025350905.1 Verrucomicrobiota bacterium | reverse complement strand
ATCTCCGGGTCTCGTGGCGCGAGCTTTCGGTGGTGATGCACCCCTCGGCGCCCATATAATTACCAATAAGCTTCAAGCCCTCTTTCGGACCTAAAATAAAAGCGGTGGTGGAAAGGATTCCCGCCACCGTACAGCTGGACGCGATAACGGACACAGCCCGGCAACCATTGTCCACCGGATAACCCGTACGCGGATCAATGATGTGGCCGTACCGGCGACCATTGATTAAAAAATGGCGCAGATAATCTCCTGAGGTGGCCACCGCCCGATCCTTGATGGCCACGCCCGCCCAGCATTTTCCGGGACTGGCGGGGTCTTCCAACCCAACATGCCAAGCAGGCTTGCCCGCGGGAGCGCCGCGCATGCACAAGTCCTGCCCAAAATCGACGAGCACATTCGCGATGCCGTGCCGTGCCGCAAGTTGCACGACACTGTCGACCGCGTATTCCTTGCCAACCCCTCCAAGATCAATGCTCATTCCCGCTTGCGGCAGGAAAATTGCCCCGGGACGCTTCTGAACTTTGTTCCACCCGCATAACTCGCGTGCGGCTCGGAGCTGGCCGTCGGTCGGAAGGACTGGCGGATTGGCCTTCCAATTCCAAAGCTTGATGAGCGGCAATGCGGTCGGGTCAAAGGCACCGCGCGTGAGGAAGTGCATTTCGCTGCAAAACTTGAGCAGCGTTTCCGTTTCGCCGTCTATTTCCACCCAATGCTCCCCGGCAGTGGCGTTGATGCGGCTGATCAGACTGTCGTTCAGGAAACGTGAGTATTTTGCCTCGAACTGGGCGACCCAATCCAGGACTTCACTTTGATAGGCACGGCCCACCGGCGCATTCGGTGCCTGGAATTGCACGCGGCAAATCGTCCCCATGGCATGAAAGGCCAGCTTGTCAAAACCCGCCGTCGCCGTCAGTGTCGCCGACCGCAAGATGCGTTCGCTAACGGTGCGATATGAATTGGCGATGGTTGAGGACATGGAGTGGGATGGTTTAGAACAACAAACGCCCGCCGATCGTGAACACATTGGCCGACGGATAGGCCGTCTGCGACGTTACCCCGTCAAGCCCTTGCATGACGTAACGTTTGTAGCTCGCGTCGATCGTGAACATCTTGGTGACCTTCACCATGACATTGATCCCGGCGGTGAAAGTCTCAAGTTGGGAAAGCCGGTAATCGGGCGAGTAGTATCGGGGCGGATTGTTAACGAAGTTGGGATCACTGGGCGGCACGCGGAAGGCGCTGCCCGGCAGGATCGGGTAATAGAAGTCGGCGGCGGTTTGATAGTAATATCGGCACATCGGCGAAATGACAACGTGCTTGCCGACATTCTGATACCAAGCCAGTTCCACGGTATGCGCGTCCAAGCCATAGGTGTCGTGGTAATAGCGGTAGGCGCCTTCCACGCTGGCATTGAGCGGGGTAATGAACTGCGTGAGCGAAATCCGGGCCACGAACTTGTCCCGCTCCGTCGGGCGCTCTTCTACATGGCCGGCCGGATTGTCGGCATCAATTTGGAGGTCGGTGGCCCCGACGATGAATCGGTACGGGTCATTCAGATAACCACTCGCCTGGCCGTAGGTGAAATTAACTCCCAATACCGTCTTCGGGCCGAGCAATTGATTGCAACCCACGAGGAAGTCGTCCCCCGATTTGTTCTTCCATACTCCAGTGTCATTGCGCACCAAGTCCCAGGTGTGCGCCCAGCCAAACGTCAAGGTGGTATTCTTTTCAAACAGCGCCAGAGAGTAATTCAACGCCGCGCCCGTGGACTTGTAATCACTCTCGTCGCTGTACGCAAACTGCGGCGTGAGGAGGTTGATGCCGAATGTGACCGGTACTTGGAGGGAAATTGAATTGCGGATGTCCGACATGTGCTGGAGTGGTACCGAGCTGCTGTTGGTATTGCCAAGAATCGGCACTTGAAAGCCGAACAGCGGCACCGAATCATAATTGTACTGGTTGGGCGGCGCCGCCCCGCTTGGCGTGGCGCCAGAAACCGCATCGTGCACCAATTCGCCGGAGATCGCGACCAAGCCCTCCTTGAGGGTGAGATCAAAGAGTACCGCCGAGGTCTGCACCTGGATCCGGTTATCGTCTTCCTGGTAATACTCGTAGCGGTAGGCCACCTGGTCTTCCGCCTGCCCGCGTTGCATCTGGAGGAGCAGTAGTATCAGCGCAAACGCAAGCGCCAGGGGTGATTTGCGCAGTCGCAGGCCTTCCAGCATCGCGACGGAATTCCTAGTTGTGATGTGAATAGGCATTATTGACTGAACCAGATGCTACTTGTGGTCCAGGCGAACGTCCTTGAGCAGCGATGATGCCAAGGAGTTATTTCAAGGAAAACGGGAACATCCGAGGTGTTACCGGTCAATCTTGCGGCGGTGAGAATTATTTAAGGTCGGAAATTTGACGGACAGTGTCAAAAAATTGGAACCTTGGACTTTCCGCTCACCAAATCGCTCCAATTGGTATGGGAGAGTCGAATCGTTCCGTCCCCGGAACCACAGGGCTGCTCCTGCACCTCAGGATTGCATCAATTCGTTGGCGTAAGCGAACAACACCGGCGTGCCGCCGGTGTGCCAGAACAAAACCGTCTCCTCGCGCTGGAACCGTCCTTGGCGGATCAAGTCCACCAACGTTCCAAATGCCCGCCCGGCATAAAGCGGATCCAGGATGATTCCCTCACACCTTGCCATCAATTTAATCGCGCTGCGCTCCCGGTCGCCAATGACGCCGTTCGCCTCGCCTTTGTAGCCGTCAATGACCGTGACATCGTCGCTGGTCAAGCGGATCTCCGAGCGGATGTAATTCGCACAATCATTTGCCAACTGCGCCACCTGCTCCGCGTAGGAATCCAACTCCGGTTTAGCTTTGTCAATCGAAAGTCCCGACAATTGTCCGTTGAACCCCGTGACCCGCGCGCCCAGCAGCAGCCCCGCGTGTGTCCCACCCGAACTTGAACCAAAAACGATGTGATCTACTGGAAGCTTGCTGTTGCTTAATTGCCCGGCGAGCTCTTGCATCGCCACCACATATCCAGTCGCGCCCACGCCATTAGATCCTCCAACCGGAATGAGGTACGGTTGGCGTCCTTGCGCGCGGAGTTGTTCAGACAACTCACACAGTTTCGTCGGACGTTGGCATCCTTCGATCCAATGGCAATTGGCCCCCAATATTTCAAACAGCAGCGGATTGCCAATCATTACTTCCGGCCTTTTTCCATTGAGAATCAACTCACACTTTAATCCCGCCTTGGCCGCCGCGGCCGCCGTTTGCCGACAATGATTAGACTGTGCCGCGCCCACGGTGACCAACGTGTCCGCTCCTTGCACCAACGCCTGCCCCACCAGGAACTCCAACTTGCGTGTCTTGTTACCGCCGAAGGCAAGGCCGGTCTGGTCGTCGCGCTTGATCAGTAACTGCGGGCCGCCGAGTTCGCGGGACAGATTTTCCAGTGCTTCAATCGGCGTTGGCAGGTGGGCCAGCGAAAACCGTGGAAGATTTTCGAGATGCATCAGGTAGAATCTTAATCACCGAGCGCTATTTTAGCCACCGAGCCCCATGGGCACAATCTCCGGATCGAGGCTCCGGACGGAGCCAACTCAGGGTGCCAGCGACGCCAGCGCGCGCTCGATCAAACCAACCAACCAACCCGGAAAACAACCCAAGAGCACCACGCTCACTGCCAGCACCGCCAGAGTGGCTTGCGTCAGCCAAGCCACCCGCATGCGCGGCGCGCCGGCGGGCGGGTCGCTGATGTAAATCCTTTTCATTACTTGCAAGTAGTAGTAGAGCGAGACGGCACTCATGGCGATGGCAAAAACGACGAGCCACAAGAGACCCAGATTCTTTACGGCGGCCGCCGCCGCGAGAAAGACGTAAAACTTACCGAAGAATCCTGCGAGCGGGGGAATCCCCGCGAGCGACAGCATGAACACCAGCATGCACACTGAAACCACCGGCGCCCGACGGCACAATCCGGACAAGTCACTGAGCTTCGAATCCCCTGTGGCTTGCTCCACCACCGCCACCACCCCGAACGCGCCCAAAGTCGTCATGCCATAAGTGATCACATAGTAAACCAGGGCCGCCACGCCCTGCTGGCTGTTCGCAAGCATGCCGAGCAAGGCATACCCGCCGTGCGCGATGGCGGAATAGGCCAGCAACCGTTTCACGTTGCCCTGCACGATCGCTCCCAGATTGCCCAGCACCATGCTCAGCACCGCCACGATGGCGATCATTGGCACCCAGCCAGATTCGTAATAACCAAACGCGCCGCTTCCAGTCGCGCCGGCAAAGCCAATTATCATTACCTTGGCGAAGATGAAGAAGCTCGCCACTTTCGAGCCGGAAGCAATGAACGCTGCACTTGGCGTTGGCGCGCCTTCATAGGCATCCGGCGCCCACAAATGGAATGGTACGGCCGCAACCTTGAAACCAAAACCAATCACTACCATCACCAGCGCCACGACCAACAAGGGATCAAGTTTCCGCCCCTGCAATGCGGCCGCGATTCCGCCCAAGTTGGTCGCGCCGGATAACCCGTATATCAAGCTCAATCCAAACAACAGGAACGCGGCCGACATGCCGCCGAACAGGAAATACTTCAGCGCGGCCTCCGCCGATTTGATATTCCGTTTGTTGAACGCCGTCAGGATGTAAAGCGAGAGGCTCGTCATTTCCAGCGACACGAAAACCATCAGGAGGTCCTCCGCGCTGACGAGAAACATCATGCCCACCGTCGCCAGCAGAATCAGCGCGAGATATTCTCCAACATGCTGGGTGAAATTCGATTCAATCGAAATCAGGATGGTGAAAACCGTCAGCCCCAGCAACGCCACCTTGACGAGTTGGGTCAATGGATCGACGACCAGCATCCCCCCGAAGGCGTTCGCTTGTTCGGGCATGACGATCATCCAAACCGCGGCCGCAGCACAACCCACACACGCCAACATGCCCCCAATAATAAAGCGCAACCGTGGTTCCAGTCCCCGCAGTGATGTCAGGTCAACCGCCAGCACCGCCAGCGCCGTGAGGACCACGATCGTTTCCGGGGCGGCGAACTTGAGTAATTGCGAATAGTTCACGGCGCGCCCCCTTTCCGCAGCCAGTCGAACAAGGGCGAGTCAAAACTGGGCAGAATCACATCGAGTAACAGTCGTGGGTAAAGGCCGATGAGCACGGCCACGCCGATAAGCATCACCGCCCCGAGCCGCTCCGGAACGGAAATCGTCGCGAATGGAGCACCCGGCTCGGACCCGGCGAGTTTCGCTGCCTTGGCCCCAAGCGGAGCCGATGGGCCCACCGATTCCCCAAAAAATGCCTTCTGCATCGCGCGCAGCGTGTACGCCACCCCGACTACGATGCCCACGCCGGCCAGCACCGCGAACGTCGGATAAGTCTGCCATGCGCCGATCAGCACCTGCAGTTCGGCGACAAACCCACTGAAGCCTGGCAATCCCATCGAAGCGGCCCCGGCGATCACAAACGTCACCGCGGCAAACGGCATCGCCTTCCCCAGGTTCATCCCCTCCAACACGGACAGTTCGCGCGTGTGCGTTCGCTCATAAACCATCCGTCCCACCACGGCGAACAGCAACCCCGCGATGATGCCATGCGAAAACATCTGCAACACCGCCCCGCTCAAGCCGATCGTGTTCAAGGTCATCAGCCCGAGCAGCACAAAGCCCATGTGACTGACGCTGGAGTAGCCGATGACGAATTTGAAATCTTTCTGCACCAGCGCCACCAACGCGCCATATACGATTCCAATGATGGACAACAACGCGATGACATCCCGCCAGGAGTGCAAACCCAAAACCCCCAGCTGCCAATTTTCCAATCCCTGAGGAAATATCGTCATCGCCACGCGGAGACAGCCGTAAGCCCCCAACTTCATCACGACGCCCGCGAGTAACATCGAAGCCGCCGTCGGTGCGGCCACGTGCCCGGTCGGGGCCCAGGTGTGAAACGGCCAGAGACCAGCGAGGATTGCGAAGCCCACGAATACGAGCGGGAACGCCCACATTTGGAAGTCGTGCGGGAACGGATACTTCGCCAGTTCCACCACATTGAAGGTGCGCGCGCCCGACACGACATACGCGGCGATCAAACCCACCAGCACCATCGCGCTGCCAATGAACGAATAGAGCGCCAGTTTCATCGCGCCATATTCCTTCCGCGTCGAACCCCAGATCGCGATGATGAAATACTTGGGCACAATCGCGATTTCATAGAACACAAAAAGCAGGAACAGATCGAAACTCAGGAACACGCCATACACACCGCCGATCAGCGCGAGGTAAAACGCGAAGAACTCCTTCGCCCGATGTTCAATGTTCCAGGAAAAAAGAATTCCGCCCACCGCCGCCAGACCGGTGAGCAACACGAGCGTCAGACTGATCCCGTCCGCCGCAAGGTGGTACTCGATTCCCAACGACGGCACCCACGGCAGCTTCGCCACCGTGACCAGCTCGCCCGCCTTGAATTGAAAGAAGCCCGCCAGCGCGACGAGCAAGCCTGTCACCGCTGAAAGCATGGCGACCTTGCGCGCCGACGACGCATTGCCCTTCGGCAGGAGCATCAGCACCAGCACGCCGAGGAATGAAATGTAGATGGTCCAGGCTAACATTTTAGAATTTCAGCTGCTCGACCATCTGCACCACCGTTGGATTGATCACGTCCAAGATCAATCGCGGCCAAAGTCCGAGCACGAACATTAGCGCGATCGGTATTACTACCAGCGCACGTTCGGCCAGTGTGAGGTCGGGCAGCTTCGACCATTTTTCATTCAACGGCCCGTTGAAGACACGCTGCAGCATCGTGAGGATGACTATGGCCGTCACCAAAATGCCGATCACTGACAACGCTGCAGAACACATCGCCAGCGGGAACACGCCCTTGAAAATCAGGAATTCGCCCACGAATCCGTTCAGCCCGGGCAGGCCCAGCGAGGAAAACAGCGCGATCCCCATCAGGCCACAGAACACCGGTGCCACTTTGCGGATCCCCCCAAAGTCATTCAGTCCCCGCAAACCGCCGCTGCGGTGTTCGAGGAAGCCGACGAACATAAACAGAGTCGCGGCCGTGAGGCCATGATTGAACATTTGCAACAGCACCCCATTGAGCGCGGCGGCCTTTTCCACCGCTGGCGCGAGGACATTCGCGCCCGCCGTCGCCACCGCGAACACGCCCAGCAGGCAATAGCCAAGGTGGTTAATGGAGGAGTACGCGAGGATGCGTTTGAGGTCGCGCTGCGCAAAGGCGGCGCACGCCGAGAATACAATCGTCACGACGGCCAGCGCCAGCAGCGGCGTCCGCAGCCACTGAATCTGCTCCGGAAAAATCGGCAGCAGGATGCGCAGGAAACCATACACGCCCATCTTCGACATCACCCCCGTGAGCAGCATCGTGACCGGGGTCGGCGCTTCGGCATAGGTCGCCGGCAACCAGGTGTGAAACGGCATCAACGGTACTTTCACCGCGAAACCCAGCAGCACGCCGCCGAAGATCACACTGGCGATTTGCCGGCCCGTGAGTTCAAACCAACCGAGTTTAGCGGCGAGCGCCGGATTTAGTGCGCCGCGCGCCGCCAGCTTGCCCAGCTCGATGAAATCAAAAACGCCCGCCCCACCCGGCTTGCTCGTGGCGAGGAAGATGGCGAGAAACGCCAGCAACATCGCCACGCTTCCGACCATGGTGTAGATGAAGAATTGGGTCGCGGCCGGCGCGCGTTGCGGTCCGCCCCAGAGCCGCACGAGCAAGAAGGCGGGGATCAGGCTCAACTCCCAAAACAGGAACCAATGGAAAAAATTCAGCGCCGTGAAAGTGCCGAACAAGCCGGCTTGCAGGAAGAGCACGAGCGCGTGGTATAGCGGTGCCCGTTCGCTCACGCGCCCCGACACCAGCAACGACAGCGGCACCACAATCGCAGTGAGCAAGACCATCAGCAGTCCGAGCCCATCGACACCGACGAAATACTGCACCCCCAGCGATGGAATCCAGTCCGCGCGCTCCACGAACTGCAGCCCGCCATTCGCGGCCTTGAAGGTGTGCCACAAGCCCAGCGCCTGCGCGAGGGAAAGGAAACTGAAGCCCAGGGCGAAACTGCGGGCGAGTTTCCGATCCGGCAATCCCACGACCATGATTCCGCCGAGCAGCGGAAGCAGGGTGAGCACGCTGAGAATCGGAAAGCCACTCACTTGGCACCTCCCCAAATCAGGAACAACACCAACAGCACGAGGGCCACACCGATGACGCGCAAATAGTTTTGGATGCGACCATCCTGCAACCGGGCCATGAACTGGCCGCCCCGCGACACGCGCTCACAGCCTTGATCGAAACCGAGATTGATCACCAATTCGTCGAAGGCACGATTCACCCAGGCAAGCCCGAGCAACGCGTAGGAAATCAGCGCCACCGCGCCGCCCCAAATCCATTCGTCGAGGAAGGCGCAGGCGCGCGCGAACCACGCGTTGAACCGGATCACGGTCATCTCGTAGAGTTCATCCACGCCATACTTCCGCGCGAACCAGGTGTGCATCCCCAATGGAAGTTTCACCAACACGTCGGGTTCCTCCGCCGTCTGCCTGGGCGGGCGGCCATAGCACCACAAACCCAGGCCGAGTCCGAGGAACACCACCAACGTAGAGGCCACCATGATCTTGATGACCTCGTAGGTGAAACCCTCGCCATGATGCGAACCGAGAAAGGATTGAAACCAGGGCCAGGCCGGCGTGCCGATGATACTAAGCCCCACCGCACAAACAGCGAGAATGACCAACGGCACCGTCATGGGACGGGAGCTCTCGTGCGGCTTGAGTTCGCTTTTCACTTTGATCAGCTGCGGCAGCTTCGAGTGCGGCGGCGGCGGCGAGCCATGGCCGCGATAGTCGCCCCAGAAAACCAAGGCCATCTGGCGCGTCATATAAAACGCGGTGAGAAACGCCCCGGCGACCCCCAGATAAAAGGGCACGTGCGAAACCGACCAGCCATACGCCGCATGGATAATCGCGTCTTTGCTCCAAAAACCTGAGAAGAAGAGGGGAAATCCTGCCAACGCCATCATGCCAACCGCATAGGTCAGGAACGTCACCGGCATGTATTTCCGGATGCCGCCCATCTTGCGAATGTCCTGCTCCTCATGGCAGCCGTGAATGACCGAGCCCGCGCCCATGAATAGCAGCGACTTGAAAAAAGCGTGTGTGATGAGATGGAACATGCCCACGGCCACGCCACCGACGCCCAAACCCATCATCATGAAACCGAGCTGCGAGACGGTGGAGTAAGCCAGGATACGTTTGATGTCGTTTTGCGCGACGGCGATGGAGGCAGCAAAGACCGCGGTGATGGCGCCAATCCACGTCACCACCTGGAGCGCGGTGGTTTCAACCGCGGCCCCTTCCGCATGCACACCCATCAAAGGATAAACCCGAGCCACGAGGAACACGCCCGCCGCCACCATCGTCGCTGCATGGATGAGCGCGCTGACCGGTGTCGGACCTTCCATCGCATCCGGCAACCAGACATGCAGCGGGACTTGGCCGGACTTGCCCATGGCCCCAAGGAAAATCAGCAGGCCGATCGCCGTGGAAACCGCCATACCGACGCTTGTGGTCTGCACGACCATTTTAGCAAGCGCAGATTGCTCCATGCAGCCGTGGCCCTGGTCGTAGAACAGCAGTGTGCCCGTTTGCGAGTAGAGCCACACCATGCCCAGGAGGAACGCCACGTCGCCGATCCGCGTGGTGATGAACGCCTTCTTCGCCGCCGCCGCCGCGCTAGGCTTGTGATACCAGAAGCCGATGAGCAGATACGAAGTGAGCCCGACCAGTTCCCACGAGATGAACAGCAGCAGGAGGCTGTTCGCGATGACCACGCCCAACATTGCGCCGGCAAATAACGAGAGAAACGTGAAGAAGCGCGTGAAGTTTTCGTCGTGCGCCATGTAGCCGACGCTGTAGATGAAAATCAACGTCCCGACGAAGGTGACCATCACGAGCATGACCGCCGTGAGCGGATCGAGGACCCAGCCGAGTTTCAAGCTGCCCGGGTCGCCCGCGGCGAATTGCAGCCACTCGAAATTGAAAACCTCTTTTGCCCCGTCGTGTCCGCCGGGTTGCAGCGTGTGCGCGAAGGCGCAGAGCGAAACCAGGAAGGCGAACCCCAGCGCGCCGATGGCGAGCGTCGCGGAGAACCGACGACACCGCTGCGGCGCGAGCGAGCTTAACCCCGCCGCCAGAATCGGCAGCGCGGGGATCAGCCAGAGGTTTTTGACGATCCAAGTCATCCTTCGCTCCCGCCTCCCAGCAGTTTTACGTTGAGACTGCCACCCGCAAACAACATCTCATCCAGTGCGGATTCGACATGCTCGACCTTAAGACTTTTTCCGCCACCGGCTTGGAGGAAATATTGCGCGCATCGGCGCATCAGTTCTTTTATGAAGGCGGCACTGGCCTTTTTCGTCTTGCGCACGATGAGTTCGACGACATCGTCTGGAACTTGGAGGCGATGGGAATAAAGACGAACGAGTTTTCTGTGCCCTTCCTCATCCGGCAGTGGAAACTCAATCGCTTGATCAATGCGCCCGGGCCGCGACGCGAGGGCAGCTTCAAGTTGCTCCGGACGGTTCGTAGTCAGAATAAAGAGAATCGCAGCGTCCTCGCGCAGACCGTCCATTTCGTTCAACAATTTGTTGAGCAAACTCTCCTCGCAGGGATTGCGCATGTCCTCCCGGGCGCGAGCGATCAAGTCAACGTCTTCGATGACGACCATTGCCGGCTGAAGAAACCGGGCGAGGGCAAAATACTCCTCCAGCAACCCCATCTGCTCCGCCGTGATTAGCAACGTGGTGTGGTCGGGGAGTTGACTGGCCAGATACTGAATCGTGTGTGTTTTGCCCGTGCCGGGCGGCCCGTAAAACAACAATCCCTTTTTTAACGCCATGCCAAGGCCGCGAAGTTGTTCGCGCTGTTGGATAAACTCTCGAACATTTCGGTCCAACAGATTTATTGTCTTTTCCGGGAGGATGACATCTTCCCGCCGTACCGAGCGCAACTTGTGAACTCGCACACTGCCCGATTTGCCGGTGAAACTTTGCGTGGCCTCAAGCGAAATCACTTTACCCCGGTAGGACGCCGTCTGATTGATTAACCTCTCTATCTCGTCGAGAAAAGAACGGGACAGTTTCAATCCTGCCTCTCCTGGCGGAATCGCGATCTCGACGTGCATTCCCTCATCATGTCCGAAGCGAATTGCCGGCGTCACTAAGACTGCGAAGTTCGTGCCTGCATGCTGAGACAGCCAGAGCCCTTGCTTCAAACATCGTGCGGGCATCGCTTCGCCAACATCAACCTCAGCGTGCTGGAGCGGACCGACAACGACGGGGTAGTTTCCTTCGTGAGTCAATTGCGCAACGGTTAAAGTTTCATGTGCATATTGAGCGTGTACGCCGATCAATTCGGCTGCGTACTTTTTCGCGAAGATGTTTTCCAATGCCGCTTGAAGATCAACCTTCGAGGTGACTGGGAATGTCCGCGCTGCGGTGATCAGGTTTTCGAGCGGGAGCTTGCCAAAATGCTTCCTCAGCGCCGCGCAGGCCAGGACGGTATTGGCTGATTGTTGCTCAGATGACATATCAGTTATTCATCCCTTCAACGAATTCACTTCATCCACGTTTGTCGTTTTGAAATGCCGATAGATGGTGATGAAGAGCGCTAGGCCCACCGCCGCTTCGGCCGCCATAAGTGGGTTTGGGCGTCCAATTCCCAACTTGTCGCCTGTTCGCTGTGTGTTAAGGTCTTCGCGTATGGCATACCTGACTTTGACCGCCGCAATTGACCACGGACGCATCACGGTTTCCGAGCCGGACAAATTGCCGGTGACGGGCAAGGCGCTGCTCACGGTGCTGGATGCGCCGGAGCACAAGCCAGATTGGGACAAGGTCATGGGATTGCTCGGCGCGATGGAGAACAAGGTGGACGGGCTGACGGTCGAGCGCGAGGCGCGCGCCGAGTGGGATGAGCGCGAGCGCAAACAGTGGGACCACCGCTGATGCGCCGTCTGCTGGACACCAACGTCTGGATTGACGCCCACGCGGGCAAGCCCGAGGCTGGCCGCGTCTTTGCCGAGGCCCGCGCGACGCCGGCGGCGTGGATCGGTTTCTCGGCGATGACCAAATTGGAAGTGCTGGGTTATTCGGGATTGACCGCCGCCGATGACAAAGGGCTGCGCGAACTGCTCGCCCAGTTCGAGGAAGTGCCAGTGCTTCCGGCGGTGATTGAGGAAGCCATTCGGTTGCGGCGGCTGCATAAAATGAAATCGCCCGACGCGATCATTGCCGCCACGGCTTTGCTTCAACAGGCGGAAGTGGTCACTCGCAATACTTCCGACTTCAAAAAAATCGCCGGACTTTCCGTGCGGGATACGAGCAGCTTCTGAATTGTTGCTTTCGCAGTTCATCCCTTTAACGAATTCAGCTCATCCACGTTTGTGGTCTTGTAATGCCGGTAGATCGAGATGATGAGCGCGAGGCCCACGGCGGCTTCCGCCGCGGCCACGCCAATCGAAAAAATCACGAACACTATTCCCGTCAACGCCTCCGGATGTTCACTGAAGCGCCAGAACGCGATGAAGTTCAGGTTCGCCGCGTTGAGCATGAGTTCGATGCCGATGAGAACGATGATCGCGTTGCGCCGCATCAGCGCACCCCCCAAGCCGAGGGCGAAGAGGAACGCACTGAGGATGAGGTAGCCGGTGAGGGGGGTCATGATTGGG
>JANXWY010000313.1 GCA_025350905.1 Verrucomicrobiota bacterium | reverse complement strand
GTTGTCGCAACCACGACCGCGTCCCGGCGGTTTCACCGTGATGTGGTAGGTGATGTCCAGCGTAAAGCTGAAGTCGAAGCCGTCCGCCGCCTGGGTGAATACAAACGCACCGGTGAAATGAATGCTGTGCCTGCCCGCACTTAGCGGGGCGAGCATGATGAAGTAACCATCCGACACGGCGGAAGTGGTGGTACCTTCCGGCAGGCCGAGCAGGTTGTTTTCCGGCAGCGGACCAAAATCGAAGAACGGGGAGTCCGTCCGGTAAGCCGCCAGGTTGCGCACTGGCCGCCCATCAATCACACAAGAGAGGCCAACGGCATGATCGGCGAAGAAATTGGCGGTCGCGCGACAATCCGCCTCGTCCACGCCGCCTTCCGCAAGGGATTGTTCAGCATCAAGGATGGGAAAGAACAGCGCCTTGCCAGTCGGAATAGTCACATGACGGTCAACAATTCCGACCAGGTTGCCGTTGAGATCGGTTGTGGGCGCCCAGGTGCCGCCGAGGAACCACACGGGGCCGGATTGACCGGCGCTAACGTCCGCGGTGTCGGTCAGTGGGTGAGCGTCGGCGGGCATGGAATACGTCCACTTCCAATGTTCCGCCGACCATTCGGCGTAACTCTTGCCGAAAGGATGCGATTGCGGCGGGAGCACGCGGGGGTTGCCGTCGGCCCGGGCAGACGAAACTGCGCCAAGCGCAAGGATGGTTGCAGCGGCCAACGCCGGCACAAAGGCCCGGACGAAGGACGGTTTGATTCGGATTGAGTCTAGACTTTTCATTGTTTGCCTTTCTTGCCAGGCGGCTTGCGCCTGGATTGGTTTGTTATTTGTTTGCGTTTCTTAAGGGCGGAATTCACCTCGCCGGCAAACTCCGACCGTAAAATCATCCGGTCTGTCAAAATGGATCCTTCTCTCACGGCAACCGTAAGCGATAGAAGCGTGATGGTACCGCCGCTTCGGGTGTCACAGTCAGACAAATGTTCGGACCGTTCGTGGCAATTCCGCTGGTGACTGGTTGCCAGGTAACGGGCGGTGTCAGGTCATCGGCAAATTCCAGGAGGAAGGCGGCGGCGGTGGTCGGCCAGCACATGGTCGCAGAACCGGCTGAAGAACCAAACTCAAGCGTCACGCCATTGACCGTGAGTATCCCGAGATTGGTCGTGACGGTATAGTTGCCGAGCCGGGAGTTGGGGTCCTGGAGGATTGGCGTGATGGGATAATCTCCCGGCGGACTGCTCGGGGTCGCTGTGGTGGTGAACGTAGCGGTGAAGTTGTCGCTGTTCGTGACGCCAACGATCGTGCCGGTGAAAATGGGATTGGTCTCGCCGTAAGGCCGGTTGGTGTTGGTGGCGCTGACCGCGAGCGGCGCTTTAGCCACGACAATATCGAACACGTCATTGGAGTTCAACGGCGGCGTGCCGTTGTCGGTGGCTGTGACGGTCACGGAGTTGATTCCCACGGCAGTCGGCGTGCCGATAAACGTGCGCGAAGGCCCATCAAAAATAATTCCTGGCGGCAATCCACTTGCCTCGTAACTCAGCATTTGCCCCGCGTCCGGGTCGCTGAAGGTGTTCGCATCGAAGGTGAAGTTGAACGCACTGCCGTAAACGTTTGTCTGGTCCGCAATCGGATTGGCAACCATCGGGGGAATATTCAGCACCGCCGGACTGAGACTCAGTTTGAAAATCGTGCCAAAGCCGGACATGCCGCCGCTATCCGCCGTGCCGTAGAGCGCTCCATCGCTCGCCGAAACCAGCGCGGGCTTGGAAGACGATCCGTAACCGTCGGCCGTGGCGAAATTGTGAATGACGCAATAGTCGCTGCCATCGAGAGTGATTCGGAACAGCGCGCCCAAACCATACATGCCGGAATACGCGGTGCCGTAGAGCGCACCATCGGGACCTTGGGCCAACCCGGCGGTCGGGTACTTGGCGTCATACGCGCCGTCGCCGAGACTTCGAACGATCGAGTAACCGCCTCCGTTTGTGTTTATCTTGAAAATGGTGCCGCCTTGGTAAGTGCCGCCGTAAGTGGTCACGCCATACAGCAGGCCGTCGGTTGCCTGCACCAACGCGCCGGCACCGGTATAGCCATCTCCGAGGACAGTGCCGAGGCTTCGCAATACCAGGAAGCCGGTGCCGTCCTGGTTGAGGCGGAAAACGCTGCCACCGTCGCTGTAAGAACCTGCCGCCATTACATAGAGCGCCCCGTCGCTGCCCAGGGTGATGCCTTCAGGAGCGGCACCCTCACTGAAGGAAAGATGGCGCAAGATTTCATAGCCGGTTCCGTTGAGATTGATTTTGAACAGCGTGCCGTAGAAATTCGTGCCGCCGTATCGCGTGACGCCGAACAAGACGCCGTTGGTGCCTTCCACCAGCGCACTCTTGCGGCCTACACCGTCGGAAGCAATCGAGCCGAACGTGTGTGAAACCTGGAAGTCGGAACCATTCGTATTGAGTGAGAACAAAGTGCCGCCGGGGTAAGGGTCGCGCGCCGAGCCGTAGAGCCTGCCATTGCTCCCTTCAAGCAACGCGGCTTCCGGGACGATTCCTTCCTCACCAGTCCCGCTGAAAGAATGGAGCAGTTCATAACCGCTGCCGTCCTTGTTGATTCTGAAAACCGTGCCGGAGTACGCAGCACCACCGCCGGCGGTCGTGCCGTACAAAGCGCCATCGCTGCCTCCAACGAGCGAGGCAAACGAACTCAGACCGTCCCCGCCGCCATAACTGAAACGCCAGAGGACGCGATAGTCGCTGCCGTTCTCGTTCAGTCGGAACAAAGTTCCGGCGTCGTTCGGATCTGCAAACCCTCCCGAGTAAGATGTCCCGTAGAGGCTGCCGTCACTTCCCTTCAACAATGCATCATATGGATTGCGAGCGTCGGTCTCTCCGTAGCCGCCCTGGCCCAGGTGACGCAAGACGGTGTAACCGCTTCCGTCCTTACTAATTCTGAAGACCGCCCCCCCCGGTCGTTCCCCCATACGCGGTCGTGCCATAAAGCGCTCCGTCGTTTCCTTCAATGACTTCCGACTGGGGGTTACTGCCATCGTTGCTGTACGAAGAAAACGTGAACAGGTTGGTGAACCCATTTCCATCCCGATCCAATTTGAAGATCGTGCCGCTGAAATTCGGTCCACCACCCGCTGTCGTGCCGTAAAGAATGTTGTCGCTGCCCTCTCGCACAACGGGGCTGCCTCCTTCGGTCGATGAACTGAACTTGTGCAACAGGACGAGAGTCCCATCCGAATAGTTCAAACTGAACACCGCGCCCGCAAACGGAGCCGCCTGGCTCGTGGCACCGTAAAGCAAACCATCACTGCCCTGGAACAAACCGCGCGGCCCATAGCCTTCGGTGGAATAATTGAAATGGTGAAGCACGCCATAGCCACCACCGTTTGTGGTCAGTTGAAACAGCGTGCCGCTGCCACCCGAGCCGCCGTTGTCCGTCAAGCCGTAGAGCATATGATTCGTTCCTTGGATGAGGTCCCCCGGCGCGGCACCGTCGGGCCAGGTGAATTCGTGCAGTATCATGAAATCGCTGCCGTCCTTCTTCAGCTTGAATACGGTGCCGTAATCATTGCTGCCCCCTTCCAACGTAGTCCCGTACAACCAGCCATCGCGCCCTTCAATCACACCTGCCCTCGGCCCCGTCCCTTCTGCTCCGTCGGCGGCAAAATGATGAATCGCTTCATAGCTCGTGCCGTCGCGATTGATCCGGAAGACCGCCCCATTACCGGCAATGCCACCCCGGAACGCCGTGCCATACAACATGCCATCATCGCCTTCAATCAGCCGGCCTTCGGGTGACCGGCCCAAAAGATTCGTGAATCCAAACGAACGCAGCACGCTAAAATCTGCGGCAAAATCGAGCACCGTGAGCGTTCCATTCGTCCATCCGACAAACTCGTAAGCGTAAGCCGATCCGCCGCTGACCGTGATGGGGTAGTTGCCCGGCGGGCTTGCCGCCGTCGCCGTGGTTGCAAGCACCGGCGGGTCGTCTATGTAGCTCGTCGTGCCTCCAAGGCCGAAATACGTCAATGCCAGCGGTTGCTCCGCGCTGCCGAAAGGTCGCCGGACGTCGTTTGCACGGACGGTAATCGGCCGCTTGGAAACCACAATGTAGAACGAATTAGTCACGCTCAGGTTTGGAATGCCATCATCGGTCGCGACGAGATTGATTCTATTCGTTCCAATCGTGTAAGCAGTGCCTGAAATCGTCAGCGTGACAGGATCAACATAAAAGGGGTAAGCACTGTCCACGATCGAGTAGCCCAAGACCTGCCCGTTGTCCGGATCTGAAAACACATTCGACGGAATTGTGACCGAGAGAACATCACCATAATGCACGAACAAATTCGGAAAGTTGGTCGCCACCATTGGCGGATGGTTGGTTGGCAGTGATCCCTCGTAAGCCCCGATATCGTAGCCCCCGTCCACTGGTCGCGCCACCCCCCGCTGGTCGGTGCCGGGAGAGTGTAACGGATCAGCTGCATTAAGCGCCGGACTGGTGCTGCCGAGGCCCATCGTAAGCGTCGGGCCGCCATTGTCCTGCAACCATCCCAACACCGGATCTACGCCCAATTTATTGTGCGTGCCGGGAGCCGCCAATCCATTGGTGAGGCTGATCAAGTTGTAATCTCCACTTGTAATCTCGCCGGCGATATCCTCTTGAAAGGGGTAGTTCTTGGCCACGATTGAATTCCATAGCGTTAGCGCGCCGTTATTGTAAATGCCCCCCCCATCTCCGTAAGACCCGTAACGATTATTGCCTGTGATGGTGCTGCTCACGACCATGACGGCTCCCAAGTTAAAGATTGCGCCGCCATGAACTCCGGCGGTGTTGTAACAGAGCGTGCAGTTAGTGATCGAAACATCATACTCGTTGTAGATTGCTCCGCCGTTACCCACACCATAGGTGAAAACATAGTAGACACTGTTCCCCCAGAATAAGCAACCGTTCGCGACCACTACCCCACTGTTCCATACCGCGCCTCCATGCCAATACGCCGAACAACCGCTGATTTCGCAGTCTTGCAAGTTGAGTTGCGCAAATCCTTCATTAAAAACGCCTCCGCCCGCGCTGCGGGCTGTACATCGTTCTACTTTACAGTTCTTCAGCGTGAGTTCCGCCGTGTTAACAATAGCTCCACCTACGGCCGGGTCCCATCCATTTGAGAGAGTCAAACCTGAGATCGTCGTGGGACCAGTACTGACGTTGAAGATGCGCCAACTCCCACCGCCGCTGATCATAAGATTCGTCGCCCCCGGGCCGGTCAGTGTAAGACTCTTATTTATTATCAACTCTGAAGCGAGAGTTATAGTTCCAGTGACAGC
>JANXWY010000303.1 GCA_025350905.1 Verrucomicrobiota bacterium | reverse complement strand
CAAAGCCATACACACAAACAGGACAAGACAGCCGGCCGGCAAGCGAGGTCCAGCTTGTAGCGATTAAGTTGAATCTTCGACGAATCAATTCCAACCCACAACGCCGTCCCCCAAACCAAAACCATGCCGAAGTCAAAATAGGCCGCCGCCGAGATGGCATAACAGGTAGCCCACAGACTTATGGTAAACAAAATTGCGAGCCAAGCTCTCATGAGCTAGTTGGGGTTGAGTTTTGCCGCAGCTTGTAGATCAACATGACAGCGGGCTTAAGCTCGACCCGACATTTCCTTAAACTCGGCTTCGTTGATAATCTTTACGCCAAGCTCTTGCGCCTTGTCGAGTTTGGAGCCAGCTTCGGCTCCTGCCAGAACAAAATCTGTTTTCTTGCTCACGCTGCCACTGACTTTGCCGCCCGCCGCTTCAATCAACGCCGTTGCCTCCTCGCGCGTTAGGGTCGGCAAGGTGCCCGTCAGGACGACCGTTTTACCGGCGAACACGCCCGACGCCGAAGGCGCATCGGCGCGAACCGAATCGCTCTCGGGTTCAATTTTCAATTCCCGGATGCGGGCCAAAGTCTTTCGCCCGGCCTTGGCCGCAAAATAATCCAACACGCTCGCCGCCGCCACCGGTCCGACCTCCCGTAACTTCGCCTTCAATCCCTCCGCTTCCAAACGTGCTTCAATCTCTGTGATTTCAAGTTTCAGGGCAGCGTCACTCTGCTCGCGCGCGGTTTTTTCGGCTTCGTTCCTCGGTGGATTTTTGCGCGAGCGCGGGCTGATCTCCGCGCGTTCGGCTTCCTTTGCTCCGAGATCTCGGATGTCGCGCAAGACGGCGGAATCTGCGAGCGCTGCGAGTGAAGCGTGCGTGGCGGCGAGCTGTTTGGCCGTCGCTTCGCCGACGTCGGCCATCGCCAGCGCGTGAATCCAACGGTGAAGCGGGGCGGTCTTCGCTCGCTGGAGCGCGTCGAGAATCTTGGTCGCGTTTTTCTCGCCGAACACGCGTGGCTCGTCGTCCGTGCCGAGGTTCAGCTTGCCGAGTGGTTCGAGTTTCAGGTCAAACAGATCGAGCGGATCCTTCACCAGCCCGCGTTCGACGAGTTTCTCCGCCACAATCCCGCCGAGCGATTCGATGTCCAGCGCTTTGCGTTGGGCGAAGTATTCCACGCGCCGCATCAGTTGCGCCGGGCAGCCAGCCACATTCTGACAGCGCCAGGCGACTTCTTCATCGACCGCCGTCAATCCACTCGTCGGGCGGCCCGTCACCCCGTCCCTCTCCCCGTCGGTCGGGGAGAGGGTGACCGAAGGTCGGGTGAGGGGCGACCCGGAATGACCTGCCGCGTTGATTTTATCCTTCGCAATCGGTCCGCCGCACGCCGGACATTTGCCGCCGACGAATTGGTAGAGATCAAATTCTTTCGCCCCGGCCGGTCGTTTGGATTTCAACACTTCCAACACCTCGGGAATCACCATGCCCGCCTTGCGGACAACGACGGTGTCGCCGATGCGAATGTCTTTGCGGCGGATTTCATCTTCGTTGTGCAACGTGGCGCGCGAGATCGTTGAGCCTTGTACGAACACTGGCTCCAGTTCGGCCACCGGGGTCAGCACGCCGGTTCGGCCCACCTGAACGGTGATGGCGCGCAGGATTGTTTCGGCGGGCGTGATCCACGGAATCGGTTTGTGCACCACGGCGTAACCCGGCGCGCGGGTCTTGCTGGGAATCCGCGCGCACTCATCGTAGCGATTCACCTTGAGCACGAGGCCGTCGATGTCGTACGGCAATTGCCGCCGCAGGTCGCGCGCCTCGTCGTAGCCGCAAACAATCTCCTCGCGATAGTGGCGCAGCACGGCGTCGATGTCCGGGCACAACCACCATTGCTTCTGCGTCGGCAGGCCGAATTCGGCCAGCGCCTTCAGCATTTCGGCATGCGAGGCAAACGCGATGCCCTCACACTTGCCGACTGCGTAGAACACCGCGTTGACGGGCCGTTGGGCGACAATACGCGGATCCAGTTGTTTCAGCGTGCCGGCAGTGGCGTTGCGTGCATTGGGCAAAGTCTTTTCCCCGGCCGCGGCCAGCTTCGCGTTCAACGCATCAAAATCTTTGTTTGCCATGTAGGCTTCCCCGCGGACTTCAAGCAACTCCGGCGGGTGCTTCATCGTAAGTTCCAGTGGAATCGCCCGCACGGTGCGGAGATTGGTGGTGATGTCGTCGCCATAGATGCCGTCGCCGCGCGTGGCCCCGAGGACGAGCTTCCCCTGGCGGTAATGCACGCTGATGGAAACGCCGTCCACCTTCGGCTCCATGATGTATTCGACGCGGTCGCGGCCCAGCTGTTTGAGGATCGTCGCGTCGAATGCGGCCAACGCGGCAAGCGTGTTCTCGTCCTGGCGGCGGTTGCGCTGGTCCCGATCCGGCTCCTCTTCCTTGGTGGGATGGTCGGCCGCCTCGACTTTCTCCAGCGACAACATGGGCTGCAGATGTTTAACCCGGGTGAAGCCATCAGCGGGCGCGCCGCCGACCCGCTGACTGGGCGATTCGTTCGTGATGAGGCTGGGAAATTGTTTCTCCAGAGCCAGCAGTTCTTGATAAAGCCGGTCGTATTCGAAATCCGTGAGGTCGGGCTCGCCGACCACATAATAGGCGTGGTCGTGGCGGCGGATTTCGTCGGCGAGCCGGGCGTGGCGGGTCTGGGCTTCTTTGAGTGTCACGGGGGAAGTGTTCCGTCATCGCGGCGCGGTTGGAAGAATAATTTAGCTTCCGGTTGGCGGTGGAGCGCAGACGTGCCTTCCATTCTCCGCGTGACCCCATGCTCATTTTTCGCTTGGCGACCGCCGCCGGTCGCAATAATCTCCGCCCATGAAAAACTATTTCCCCTTCGCCTTGGCGCTCCTGGCTTCCTTGACCGCCACTACACCTCTGTTTGCGGCCGATGACGAGGCCGGCTTTAAGTCGCTCATGGACGGCAAGACGTTTGACGGCTGGAAAGTCACCACGGACAGTCCGAGCACTTGGACCATCAAGGACGGCGCGTTTGTGGCGAACGGAAAGGTGGCTCACCTCTATTATGTTGGCGATGAACAGCCCTTCAAAAATTTTCACCTCAAGGTGGACGTGATGACCGATCCCGTTTCCAATGGCGGCATTTATTTTCACACCAAGTACCAAGCCGAAGGCTGGCCCAAGACCGGCATCGAATGCCAGGTGAACAATACCCACGGCGATTGGAAAAAGACCGGCAGCCTGTATGACATCGCCAACACCGGTCTCACCGCCGCCCAGGACGGCAAATGGTGGACGCAGGAAATCATCGTCGAAGGCAATACAGTCACGGTTTTGATCGACGGCAAGAAAGTGCTGCAATACATCGAACCCGCCGGCGCGCAAGCGAACAAGGAATACACCCGCAAGCTCAACGAAGGCACGTTCGCCCTGCAAGGTCACGATCCCAAGAGCACCATTCGCTACAAGAACATCCGCGTGAAGCGGCTGTAATTGGCGGCTGCTTTGGCTGCCACCTGCTCGCACCGGTACCACCAACAAGCTCGAACTCGGCGCGGTCCGCGACCTCCGGCCGCCGGTGGCTTAGGTCGCAAGGTTGGTGGCGCAGTCAGAGTCAGTAAGCCCGACCCGCGACTGCCGTTTCCAGTCGCCACCCGCCGCTCGGGATTCAGCGGTGGTGGATTGCCGCGGGCTTCGGCTTGCGGCGAGGAGGCTTGGGCTACGACCTCACTTGTAGATCAAGTACCGCTCCCGGCGCTGCTCAAACTCCGACCGATCCTGCTGCCAAGTGGCGCGAATTTCGTCGAGCGGTTGGTCGGCCTTGATCGCCGCGAGCGTCGGGCCGTGCAAAAGCAGCGACTTCATTTTGTCCGCATTAAACTCCTTCGGATACAGCCGGCATAACGTCCGGGCGATTTGCAATC